>NZ_JBEYYF010000005.1:0-335025 GCF_040645415.1 Pseudonocardia sp. NPDC046786
CGGGGGGGGCGGGCGCGGCCGGCGGGGGGGGGGGGGCGGCGGGGGGGGGGGCCCCCCGCCCCCCCCCCCGCCCCCGGGGAGGGGGCGGCGCCGCGTCCGGGAGCAGGGCAGGATGATCGCCGTGACCCCACGCGACGCGACCCACCAGCCCACCTTCGGTTCGGTGGCCGACGTGGTGGAGCGGCTCGGGGACGCCGGCTACCTGGCGTCCACGGCGGTCGCGACCACGGTGTTCCTGGCCGACCGGCTCGGGAAGCCGCTGCTGGTGGAGGGTCCGGCCGGGGTCGGCAAGACCGAGCTGGCGAAGGCGGTGGCGGCGGCGACCGACGCCGGACTGGTGCGGCTGCAGTGCTACGAGGGCATCGACGAGGCCCGCGCGCTCTACGAGTGGAACCACGCCAAGCAGCTGCTGCGGATCACCGCCGGCCGCGGCGAGGAGGGCTGGGACACCACCCGCGACGACGTGTTCTCCGAGGAGTTCCTGCTGCCGCGCCCGCTGCTCACCGCGATCCGCCGCACCGACCCGACGGTGCTGCTGGTCGACGAGATCGACAAGGCCGACGTCGAGGTGGAGGGCCTGCTGCTGGAGGTGCTGTCGGACTTCCAGGTCTCCATCCCCGAGCTCGGGACGGTCACGGCGAACCGGCGGCCGTTCGTGCTGCTCACCTCCAACTCCACCCGCGAGCTGTCCGAGGCGCTCAAGCGGCGCTGCCTGTTCCTGCACCTGGACTTCCCGGACGCCGACCTGGAGCGCCGGATCGTGCTCACCCGGGTCCCGGAGCTGACCGAGCAGCTCACCGACGCGCTGGTCCGCACGGTGCGGGTGCTGCGCGCGATGGAGCTGCGCAAGGTCCCCAGCGTCGCGGAGACCATCGACTGGGGCCGCACGCTGCTCGCGCTCGGCCTGGACACCCTCGACGACGACGCCGTGCGGGCCACCCTGGGCGTCGTGCTCAAGCACCGTTCGGACGCCGACAAGGCGGCCGCCGAGCTGCGACTCAACTGAGCCGGACGGACGGTTACCATCCGCCGTCCGGCCGAGCAAGAGAGCCGCTCGATGGAGTGAAGATCGGCGATCCGGCGGTACGTCGCGTAACCGCGGGGCGCCGCGCCAGTTGAGCCGGGTGACCCGACCGTGACGAATCCGGAGGCCCGACGCCGATGACCGCCGTGCCGGAGCGCGACCGCACCACCCGGGCAGCCCGCCCGGCCGGACCGGCCCGCGGTCACCTCGCCCGGGCCGGCGCGGCGGCGGCCGTGCTGGCGCTCGTCGTCGCGGCCGCCGGGACCGCGTCCGCCCAGGAGGGGCCCGGGTTCGCGACGCCGGACGAGGCGACCGTCGTGCCGGGCGTGATGACCTACACCGCGGGCGAGGCGCAGTGCACCGCGAACTTCGTGTTCACCGACGGCGCGGACGTCTTCCTCGGGCAGGCCGCGCACTGCGCGGGCACCGGCGCCACCACCGAGATCGACGGCTGCGAGACCGGCTCGCTGCCGCTCGGGACACCGGTCGAGATCGAGGGCGCGGAGCACCCGGGCACGCTGGCCTACTCGTCCTGGCTGACCATGCAGGAGACCGGCGAGACCGATCCGGACGCCTGCCGCTACAACGACTTCGCGCTGGTCCGGATCGACCCGGCCGACATCGGCCGGACCAACCCGACCATGCCGTTCTACGGCGGCCCGACCGGCGTCGACCCGGACGGCACCCGGGCCGGCGATCCCGTCTTCGGCTACGGCAACTCCTCGCTGCGCCAGGGGATCACCGCGCTGCGCCCGAGGACCGGCGTCTCGCTCGGCACCACCGGCGGCGGCTGGACGCACCAGGTCGGCACGGTGCTGCCGGGCATCCCGGGCGACTCCGGCTCGGGCTACCTCTCCGGTGACGGCACCGCGCTCGGCGTGCTGTCCACGCTGAACCTCGCCCCGGTCGCGGGCGCCAACGGGGTGTCCGACCTGCGCAGCGCGCTCGACCACGCGAACGGCCCCGGCGGCTTCGGCGGTGCGCTGCGGCTGGTCACCGGCGAGCTGCCGTTCACCCCGAACCCGGTGCCGGTGGACCTCGGCTGAGGGGTGGAGGACCCCGCGGTGTGGGACCGCGGTGAACGACGACGTCCCGGCCGTCGCTCGGCGGCACGGCCGGGACGTCGCGAAATGTCGGTCCCCTCGCGCATGATGGGTCGGTGACCGCACCGCCGACGTCCGGCCCTGAGCACGGCCTGCCCGGGCATCTCGTCGACTTCGTGTCCGCGCTGCGCCGGCACCACGTCGCCGTCGGGCCGGGAGAGACGGTCGACGCCGCACGCGTGCTCGGCGCGCTCGACCTGCTGCACCGCGACCAGCTCCGCGAGGGGCTCGCCGCGGCGCTGCTGCGCCGGTCCGGCCAGCGCGACACCTTCGACGCGCTGTTCGACCTGTGGTTCCCGCCCGCGCTCGGTGCCGGGGTGTCCGAGGTCGACGTGCCCCGCACCGACGACGCGACCGGCGACGGCACCGGCCCGGTCGACGTCGACGCGCTGCGCGAGATCCTCGCCGATCTGCTCCGCGACGGCGACGAGGAGACCCTGCGCGAGCTGGCCCGCGCCGCGGTCGAGGCGATCGGCACGTCCGGCGCCGCGGGCCAGGGCGTGCGCGGGCAGGCCGCACAGCCCAACTGGTCGGCCTACCAGGCGCTGAACGCGCTCTCCCCGGACACGCTGCTCGCCCGGATCCTGGACGGGCTGCGCCACGACGAGGACACCGACTTCGTCTCCGAGGTCCGCCGCCGCGAGATCCGGGACCGGATCGCCCGGTTCCGGGACATGGTGCGCGACGAGGTGCGCCGCCGGACGGCCGAGCAGCGCGGCCGCGAGCAGGTCGCCCGCTCGGCGACCCCGAAGCAGCCGGACCGGGTCGACTTCCTCACCGCGAACACCGCCCAGCTCGCCGAGCTGCGCCGCACCGTGCATCCGCTCGCCCGGCGGCTCGCGTCCCGGCTGTCCGCCCGGCGCCGCCGGGCCCACCGTGGCCGGCTGGACCTGCGGCGGACGCTGCGGCGGTCGATGTCGACCGGCGGGGTGCCGATGGAGCCCGCGTACCGCACCCGCCGGCCGGGGCGGCCCGAGCTGGTCGTGCTGTGTGACGTGTCCGGGTCCGTCGCCGGCTTCAGCCACTTCACGTTGCTGCTGGTCCAGGCGCTGCGCGAGCAGTTCTCCAAGGTGCGGGTGTTCGCGTTCGTGGAGCGCACCGACGAGGTGACGCACCTGTTCGAGCCGGGCGCGGAGCTGGGCGGGGTGATGGCGCGGGTGCTGCGCGAGGCCCGGCTGACCGCGTTCGACGGGCACTCCGACTACGGCAGCGCGTTCGGTGACTTCGTCGAGCACTACGCCGCGGTGATCACCCCGAGGACGTCGCTGCTGGTGCTCGGCGACGGCCGGACCAACTACCGCGATCCGAACCTGCGCGGCCTGGCGATGATGACCGGCCGGGCCCGGCACGCGCACTGGCTGAACCCGGAGCCGCAGCGGATGTGGGGCACCGGGGACTCCGCGGCGAAGAAGTACGCCGACGTGCTGCCGATGCACGAGTGCCGCACCGCGACCCAGCTCGCCGACGTCGTGGAGGGGCTGCTCCCGGTCTGACCGCCGCCACCCGGCCGGGTGGACCGGGCGGCGTCCGGATGCGGGCGAGCGGTCCGTGGCGCAAGGGTGTCCCCATGAGGATCACCCGGGTGCCGTTCGCGGTGGCGTCGTGCGCGGCCGGCCTGCTGCTCGCCGGCTGCGGCGGCGACGGCTGGCCCTCGGCGGGCGGGCCGGTCGCCACCCCGTCGGCGCCGGCGTCGACGTCGGCGTCCGCGACGCCTGCTCCGGTGACCGGCACCGCCACCGGGACACCCGCGCCGACCGGCGGGAACGAGGACGGGACCGGCCGGTGCACCGACGCCGAGCTGGACGCCGCGGTCGGCGCCACGACCGGGGAGGCCGGCCAGCGGCACACCACGGTCGTCTGGACCAACACCTCGTCGCGGTCCTGCACGACGAGCGGGTTCGGCGGCGTCGACCTGCGCGGTCCGGACGACCCGACCTTCGGCCCGTCGTACTCGCTGCCGCGTTCCGCAAAGCACCCCGGCCCGGTGCGGCTGGAGCCCGGGGGCACCGCGCACACGGTGATCACCTGGCTGCCGGGCGGCGACTGGACGCCCACCGAGCTGGTCGTGACACCGCCGGACGAGACGACGTCGTCGGTGCTGGGCTGGCCGGGTGCAGCGGTACAGCGGCAGGACGGCGCGACCCGGCCGGGCAGCTACATCGGGCCGGTGACCGCCGGGGCCGGCTGACCGGTCAGGGCCAGGGCCGCCACGGAGTGCCGGTGCCCTCGAAGCGCGGCACGACGTGCCGGCGGTCCGCGATCCGGTGCAACGTGTACGCCGACCAGGTGTGCCGGGCCAGCGTGGCCAGCACCAGTACGATCAGCCCGGCCGTGACCGGGCCGAGCCAGGGCAGCGATCCGCTCGCGTTCGCCACGGCGACGACCAGCGGGCCGAGCAGGGCGAACGTCGCGCCGGTGAGCTGCGGCAACCGGGCGTCGGCCTGCACGTCGACGGCGACGAGCCTGCGCTGCTCGGCGTCCGGCGTGCCCCCGGAGCGCAGCAGCGCCCGGGCGGCGGCCCGGTCGGTGGCCAGTCCCATGTCCGGACCGCGGGCGGGCGCGACCCGGGCCGGGGTGCGGGAGGCGTACAGCCACAGCAGCACGACGCCGACCGCGCTCAGCACCCCGCCGCCGACGACACCGGCCAGCAAGTACTCGGCCCGGGACAGAACGTCGGTGGCGACCGAGAACACGACGCAGAACCAGGCGACGCCGGCCAGCGCGGACGCCTTCCCGGCGACGACCGCCCGGGTGGACGGTGGGCGCACCGTCGGCCACGGCCCGGCCGGGGTGACGTGGCCGGTACTGGGCTCCCCGGCTGCCGGCCCGGTACGCGTGCCGTGGTCGGGCCCGCCGGCGGCCGCGGATCCGGCTGCGGGACCGGCACCGGCCGCAGTTCCGGGCCCGGCCTTGCTGCCGGGTCCGGGTCCGGGTCCGGGTCCGGGTCCGGGGTCGCCAGTCGGGTAGCTCGGGAGGTCCGGCCGGTCGGCGACGGCGGGGGAGCGGGGGCCGGCAGGTCGGGGAGCCCGGTCACCGGCGTCCGGAGCGCGCATGGCGGCGACGCTACCCGCGGGTCACCCCGGGCCGTCCCGACGGTCTCAGCCGGCTCGGTGGGTGTGCACGTCGGCCCGCCGAACGGCGTGGTCGAGGATCTCCGGCATGATCCCGGCCCGCCGGGCGGCAGCAGCGGGCAGGCGGCTGCCCGACACGGCGGCGGCGACGAACCCGACGAACCCGATCGCGATCACCACGGGGCCGAAGAACGTGATCGCGTCGGGATCGGTCCGCACCGCGAGGAGCGCGAGCTGGAATCCCACGACGGTGCCGAAGAAGGGCACCTGCACCACGTCGATCGACCAGGTGGCACGGCCACGGCGGCGTGCCGTCGGCCGTCGGCGTCCAGCTCGCGTCCGGCGAGGAGTGCCCGCCGTGCCGGCCGGCGGTCCCGCCACCGGGAGGCCCGCAGCACCTCCGGGTTCGCGACGCGGCCGGGCCGGCTGCCGGGCAACCGCCATGTCGCGACGGCGGACGCGAGCAGCAGTACCAGGCCGGAGGCCCACACGATCCACTGCCAGGCCGCGAGCCCGTCCACCGCGAGTAGGGCCGTCAGCGTCACACCACCGGCCGCGAGCAGGGCGACACCGCGCTGGAACCAGCGCATCTCCGGCGTCAGCGGGGTCAGCACGGGCCATGTCGTGTCCATCGCCACGACCGTATCCGAGCCGATTCCACCGGTGGTGAGGTTAGGGTCGCCTTCCCCGTCAGAAAGAGGATCTCCGTGCCCGTCGCAGTACCGCAGTCCACCGTCACCCGCCGTGGGGTGCTGGCCGGAGCCGCCGGCCTGTTCCTGCTCACCGCCTGCGGGGGGAACGAGCGCCCGGCCGACACCACCGCTGCCGGCACCGGCGGCTTCCCGGTGACGATCCCGCACGTCCTGGGCGAGACGGTGGTCCCCGAACGCCCGCAGCGCGTCGTCACGCTGAGCGCGGCGAACGCCGACGTCGCGCTGGCGCTCGGCGTGGTGCCGGTGGCGATCCCGCGGACCGTCTACGGCGGTGACGCCGAGGGAGTGCTGCCCTGGGTGCGTGACGCGATCGAGGCGTCCGGTGGAGAGTTCCCGCAGGTCATCGGCACCGACGATCTCGCGGCGGTCCCGCTGGAGCAGGTCGCCGCGGCCCGGCCGGACCTGATCCTCGCGACCTACTCGGGCCTGACCCCCGCCGAGTACGAGCAGCTGTCGTCGATCGCGCCGACCGTCGCCTACCCGGATGCGCCCTACTCCACCGGCTGGCAGGACCAGACCCGGATCGCGGGTGACGCGCTGGGCGAGCCGGAGCGGGCCCGGGAGCTGATCGACGAGACGCAGGCACTCCTCGGCGGGGCGGTCGAGCGGTTCCCGCAGCTGGCGGGCCGGACCTTCGTCTACTCGGGCGGGATGGACGCCGGTTCGCTCGGCGTGTTCCGGGCCGGCGACGTGCGGGTCCAGCTCGTCACCGACATGGGGCTCGTGCTCGCGCCCTACGTCGAGGAGAACGCCCCCGGCGGCGACGAGGTCTACTACACGGTGAGCCCGGAGCTGGTGTCCGGCGTCGAGTCGGACCTGCTCATCGCGTTCTTCGCGACGCCGGAGGAGGAGCAGGCGTTCCGCGCCGCCCCGGGCGTCGACCTGATCCCGGCGATGGCGGCCGGCGGTTTCGCGCCGGTGGTCGGCGCCGACCGGGTGGTCGCGAGCTCCGCGCCGTCGGTGCTGTCGATCCCCTGGGTGCTGGACTCCTACCTGCCGATCCTCGGCGAGGCCGCGACGCGGGCCACCTCCTGACGGCGCGCCGCCGCCGACCTGCGACGACCTCGGAGCGTGACGCGATCGGGTGACGCTCCGTTGCGGTCGCACGCAGTCCTCGTTACCCCGGCAAGACCGTTTGCGACGGTCTGTCGATCAACAAGGAGGTTGTGAGATGCGGAAGTCCGTTCGCGGCGCGATCGTCGGCGCGGCCCTGCTCCCCCTGGCCGTCGCAGGCCCCGGAATGGCCTTCGCCGGCTCCACCGGCTACGAGGAGTCCTCCGGCAAGGACCACTCGAAGCACGAGGACCACGGCAAGGGCCACCACGGCAAGGGCCACGGCAAGGACGGTGACCACGAGCACGGTCACCACAAGCACGACAAGAAGCACAAGCACGAGCACGGCCACGAGAAGGACGAGAAGAAGGAGTCCCCGGTCCCCGAGCCGCTGGCCGGCGTGCTCGAGCTGATCACCGGTGCGACCGGCGGGGAGATGGCTGCCGGTCCGGTCGGCTGAGCAGACCGCCCTGGTGGGCGGGCCGGTTCGGGTACGAGGGGGCCTCCGGACCGGCCCGTTCGCCTGTCCGGGGTCGGCTCAGGCCGCCGGCGCCGGGTCCGACGACGGCGGGTCGCGCAGCCGCCGATCGCGCACATGCTGCCGACGAACACGTCGCGCACCGGGGAGTGCCAGTACCGGCTGATCGAGTCACGCAGTCCGTCGCCGCCGAGCGCCGGGTCCCCGATGACCAGCACGAACGGCAGGCCGATCCCGACACGCCGACCGCCCGCCGGAGTCCGAGGTACGACGGGACGGCGCGCTCGGCGCGCGGAGTCGGCGACGTCGTGACGAAGATCGTCCCAGCCGGATTGCTCGAACTTCTGTTCGATTCGGGATAGGCTCCGTCGGGTGGACGCGTGCTGGCAGGGATCGCTGTTCGCCGAGGTCGGGGCGGAGCCGGCGCCGGTGTTCCGGCACGAGCTGGCGCACGGTGCATGGGTGGACGTCGCACCCGGCTGGGTCCCCGGGCCGGACGCGCTGTTCGACCACCTGCGCAGGTCGGTGCCGTTCCGCGGGCACCGCCGCCGGATGTACGACCGGATGGTCGACGAGCCGCGACTGACCCACCGCTGGACACCGGACATGCCGGACGGGCCGCCGGTGCGGCTGCGGGACATGGCCGCCGAACTGGGGGAGCGGTACGGCGTCCGGTTCACCCAGATCGGCGTGAACCTCTACCGGGACGGGGCGGACGGCGTCGCGTGGCACGGCGACCGGGTCGCGCGGGAGCGGCCCGAGGCCGTCGTCGCGCTGGTGTCGCTGGGGGCGACCCGGCCGCTGCGGCTGCGGCCCACCGGGGGCGGGGCGTCGGTGTCGTTCCCGCTGGCGTCCGGCGACCTGCTGGTGATGGGCGGGAGCTGCCAGCGCACGTGGCAGCACAGCGTGCCGAAGATGGCGGTGTCCGGGCCGCGGATCAGCGTGCAGTTCCGGCACCTGTATCCGGGCGCACCGGGGCTGCACCAGGCCGGGGGAGCGACATAGTCTGCGGCGATGCAGCGCAAGATCGGGGTGATGGGCGGGACGTTCGATCCCATCCACCACGGCCACCTCGTGGCGGCCAGCGAGGTGGCCGACCGGTTCGCCCTCGACGAAGTGATCTTCGTGCCGACCGGGGAGCCGTGGCAGAAGTCCGACCGCGACGTCTCACCCGCCGAGGACCGCTACCTGATGACGGTCGTGGCGACGGCGTCGAACCCGCGCTTCACGGTCAGCCGCGTCGACATCGACCGGCACGGCCCCACTTACACCGCGGACACCCTGGCCGACCTGCACGCCGCGATGCCCGAGGCGAAGCTGTTCTTCATCACCGGCGCCGACGCGCTCCAGCAGATCCTGTCCTGGCACAAGATCGACGAGCTGTTCTCGCACGCCCACTTCGTCGGTGTGACGAGGCCGGGCTACGAGCTCGCCGACGGGCACCTGCCGCGGGGGTCGGTGACGACCGTCGAGGTGCCGGCCATGGCGATCTCGTCGAGCGACTGCCGGGCGCGCGTCGCCGCGGGGCGGCCGGTCTGGTACCTGGTGCCGGACGGGGTCGTCCAGTACATCTCCAAGCGCAGCCTCTACCTGAATCCGGGACGCTGACCTGCCGTCGTGGCGGGGACCCCGTTGAGACGCGGGCCTCCTGCGCCACGTGTCTCGGTCCTCGACAGGTGGCGGTGTGGCATACCATCGTCGTCGTGGGTGCGGAGGGTGAGCGCGAGGAGCTGAACCGTCTGGTGCAACAGTTGCCGGACGAGGACGTACCTGCTGTGCTCTCCGATCTGCGTCAGCGGTTGGAGGGCGTGCGGCCGTGGCCACCGGCGTTCTTCGGGATCGAGCCCGGGGACGGCACCCGGGCCGGGGCTGATCATGACGAGATCCTCGCTGAGGGGTTCGGCCGATAGGTGATCGTCTGTGACACGGGGCCACTGGTGGCGGCAGGCCTGTCCAGAGACCCCGATCATCGGGCGTCGGTCGATCTGTTCGCGGCGCTGCATATGAGCGGCCGCCCGATGCTGATGCCCGCGCCGATCGTCGCCGAGGTCGGCTATCTGCTGCAGCACAAGGGTAGTTCGCGGGCGGAGTCAGCGTTCTTACGATCGCTTGCCGCCGGAGACTTCCGGACCGTCGAGCTCACCTCCGCCGACTACGCGCGGATGGCGGACCTCGTCGAGACCTACGCGGACCTGCCGCTCGGGAGGAGCGATGCGTCTGTGGTCGCGCTGGCGGAGCGGCTGGGGATCGCCGAGGTCGCGACCCTCGACCACCGCCACTTCCGTATCGTGCGGTCGCGGCACGTGGACGCGTTCACCCTGCTGCCCTGACGGCAGGCGACTGCGCACGGTCTCCGGAATCGGGCGTCCGGGGCGATCTCCGATCGCCCGACGTGTCGCGTCATCCGGCGCCCCGGGTCGCATCCCGACGGAGGACGACGACGTCCACCGCGGCGGTCAGCCCCACGATCCGCGGAAGCCGTGCGAGCACGCGATCACGATGGTCTCCGTCGACGTGATGGGCGCTCGGCCCCATGCCGACGAGCGCGCGGACCTCGCCGGGCTCCAGAGCGAGCCGCCATCGCACCTGTTGCCGGGCGACGGCCGTGAAGCCCGCGAAGGCGTGGCGCAACCGGTCCGCCTTACGGGCGTCTACGCCGACCACGCCGAGTCGGCCGCGCAGCTCGCGCAGATGGTCGGCGCCCGCGGTCGCGACGATCGCGATCCCGTCACGCGTCAGGACACGATCGATCTCCGCCGGTGTCCGTGGACCGAAGACGTTCAGCACGACGTCGGTCGATCTCGACGCGAGCGGCAGTGGCTGCCACATGTCCGCGCCGACGGCAGCGGCCCTCGGATGGGCGCGGCCTGCGCGTCGGAGCGCCGCCACGGACAGGTCCAGGATCACGCCCCACGCACCCGGGAGCGCGTCGAGGGCGGCTCCGAGATAGTGGCCGGTGCCTCCGGCGAGATCGGCGACGAGTCCGTCCTGCCGGGGAGTGTGCTCGACGGCGAACGCCGTGATCGTCGAACGCAGTGCCCCGAAGTGGCCCTGTCCCAGGAACGACTCGCGTGCCGCCACCATCGCCGCGGTGTCCCCGCGGTGGCGGCGCCGGCCGGGCAGCAGCGTGACATGGCCCTGGCGGGCGATGTCGAAGGAATGCCCCGCCGGGCACCGAAGGGTGTCGGTGTTCCGTTGCAGCGCAGCGGCATCGCACAGCGGGCACCGCAGCCGTCGGAGAACGGCGTCCAGCGGGGTCGGGTATCGGGTGGAGCCGTCGGAGTGGCAGCAGACGGCGGGTGTGGTCTCCACGGTCGCGCAGTCCCTGTGAACCGGAGGGGGACGCGGCGGTGGCACGTCTGCACGACGAGCCCATGTCGGCACGGGTCAGAGGCCGTCGGACCGCGAGGCCGGACGGCGGGGTGCACCGCCTCAGGCGGTGCGGGGGCGCTTCGCGAGCGGGAGCCACATGGGCCCGGACCCTACCTGCCCGGTCGTCGTCGAGCGTCGAGCCGACACCGGATCGGATGACGATCCGCAGTCGCAGTAACCCTCGTTGGACCGTTCGCGACACAGTGGGCAGAACCCCAGCTCACGGGGTCGGCCGTCGGGTAGAGGGGGGTCCATGGGAATCGGTCGCCACGTCCTGGTCGCTGCCGTCGCCGCCACCCTCGCCGCGTCCGCGTCCGCGTGCAGCGCCGCGTCGGGTGCGGACCGGGTCGCCCTCGAACCGGCGGCCCCGTCGGCGACGAGCTCCTCCGCGCCCGCCACCGGTCTGCTGCCCCGGGTCGATGCCGGCTCGTCCGGGCTGCGGTCGGCGGTGGACGAGGCGATCGTGGCGACCCACGACCGGGTCGCCGCGGCGGAGAGGCGGGCGCAGGAGGCTGCCCGTAGCAGCGAGCACCCGGACCCTGCGGGGGCCGCGCGGGCGACGTCCGATGCCGGCTGCGCGCAGCGGGTGATGGCCGCCGGGCAGTTCGACCCGTCCTGTGCGGCCTACCAGGGGTACCTGGACCCGGGTACGTCCGCCGGTCGCGCGCCGACCAGCGGCGAGGTTCAGCTGCAGTACGCCTGCGAGCAGGGCCTGGTCCCCGAGGACGACTGCTGACGCCGTGCTCGGCGTGACCGCCGGCGGGCGGTGCCGGTCTACCGGTGTCGCCTCGTAGGGTCGGTCGATCGCCGTACATCCAGCGCTGTATCAGAAGTGAGATCCCTGAGGTGGGTGGCGTAAGTGTCGGCGGAGAGCAGCGGAAGCGGGGCTCGACGGTCGCGGAAGAGTGCTCGTAGCTCGTGCCGATAGCGCAAGGCTCGAATCGTGACTCCGGCCATCAGGTCGTCCTTGCCTTGGCCGTCGCGAGCCCAGCCGGTGGCCTCGTAGAAGGCCTGGGCCCGGATTGTTGGTCTCCAGGACCCACAGCGTGCCGGTCCGATACGCACTACCCAGCTCTGCGAGCGCGCTGTGCATGAGGCGGCTGCCCAAGCCCTGTCCCCACGAGGTGGGGTCGATGTAGAACGACGCGATCTCGCCCGTCGAGTCCGGACCGTCGTCGCCATCTCGGCTCGGTACAAGGTGAGCGAAGCCTGCGACCCGGGCGTCGTGGTCCTCGATGAGCAATGTGCCGCGGCCCGGCCACTCTGCCGCTTCGATCTCGGCTTCCCAACGGGCCACGCGGTCCGTCGCGTTCAGTGAATCCAGGAGTTCGTCCGGTAGCTGGCCTCGGTACCCGGCCTGCCACGATCGGACGTGGACCCTCGCGATGGCGCCGGCGTCCATTGGCTCAGCGCGTCTCACGGCCACCCTCCTCACGCTAGCTCGCCTCCGCGGCCGATGGCGGATGACGGCGCGAGCGCTATGTGGGTGCGAATCCGGTACGGACCAGCCCGGCCGACGGCGACCGGCGGCCACCAGTGAATCCGCATTTCAGCGGCCCGATCAACGGTGGTTCGGCCGGTCGGTCCTTTCCCAGCGGCAGTACATTTCCGAACGCAGCCCGTCTATGTGGATCCGGGACGCTGAGCTGTCTTCCTCTCGCCGGGACGCCCACGGGGACAAGATCGTCGAAATGGGCCGTTGAGGCCGGACCCGTACCGAGTGGGTGTCGACGAGGGTGTCAGGGAAGGAGATGCGGTCGCCAGAAGTCGTCGGCCGCCCAGCCGTCGGGGACGCCCATGCCGCGGAGATTCATCTGGGGCCGGGTACTGAGGAGGTTGTGCAGCCGCCTTGCCCACCCGCTGCCGGGGGACACCGAGCCGAGAACCGATTGCAGGGACACGAGCACGGGGTAGAGGCGCTTTCGCGACCGCTCCGGCAGGGAGTCCGCTCCCTGGAGCCATGAGATCGCGGGTGTCGTCGGGATCGCGGGGTAGACGCCGAGGCCGACGTTCCACAACCGCCCGTGATGGGCACAGATGTTGCGCGCGCGGACATAGGTCTGCATCCAGGACTCCAGTACGGGGGTGGTCAGCCCGAGGTTCTTGGCGACCGCAGTCCGGTCGGCCCGCCTGCCCAGGTTGCGGTACGCGCCGGCCAGCTGACCGATCGTCAGGGTCTCGACCATCAGCCAGGACGGCGGAAGCTCGGGTGAGCCGTACGTCGTCAGGTAGTGCTCGAGGGCCGAGCGGTGGACCAGCGAGTCCTCGCCGGTCTCCGGTGCACCGCGCAGCCGCTCGTCGCAGGTGTCCCGGACGATCTTCAGCAACCTCGTGTGCCTGCGGGAGTCGCCGAAGTGCCTGCTGCGCATGTACCAGTGCGGGTCGCCGTACGTCGTCGACATGTGGTCGGTCAGTGCGGTGCGCACGGCGACCTCTACGCGCTCGAGGGCGTCCAGGACCAGCAGACGCAGGGCGCGGTCGAAGGTGTAGAGGTCGAGCACATCGTCGAACGCCGTGCCTTCCCGGAACTCGTGGTCAGGTTCGCCGTGCCGGAACGGGATCGTGTAGGGAGAGATGCGGTAGTAGCCGATGTGCTGCAGGTGCCTGCGAGCTCGGTTCGGGTCCGGGATCCTCAGTCCGCGATCTGCGAGCCGGTCGACGAGCTCGTCCAGGCTCAGCGGCGGCTTGTCGTAGGGCAGCGAGCCGCGGGGACGAGGCGGACGAGGTCGTGGAGGCATCCTGCGCACATCCCCGACCCAAGCAGACGAAAAAATCCCCCAAGTGCGCATCGAGGAGAGGCGTGGGGGATGTAGTGGTGCGATGTTAGCACTCGCGACCGACGCGCCGCGTCCGAGCAGGCGCGTGCATGGAGGGGGACCGGCCTCCGTCCCGAGGCACGTCCGCCGAGAGTCGCCCCTCAGCGCGGGAATCGGCAGATCGGGTCGAGTCCGAGAAGGGAAGCCCTCCGAGGGTCGGTCACGGTGCGCGAACTGCCGCGGGCGAACGTGGACGGTGACCTGGGATCCGAGCACCGGCAGCCGGTAGATCGAGCCCGGTGCCGTGCGGTCCCACCGGCTTGACCTCCACCGGACTCCAGCTCCTAGCGTGCCGACCATGTCGAACGGAGCAGTCCGGGCGGGCCTGTCGGCCGACGAGTTCCTGGCCCGTCCGCTGGTCGCGCACCTCGCGACGAGCGGACCGACGGTCCGGCCGATCTGGTTCCTGTGGGAGGAGCAGGCCCTCTGGTGGATCACCGGCTCGTACAGCCGGCTGCCGGCCCGGCTCGCCGTCGACCCGGACGTCGCGCTGGTCGTCGACTCCTGCGACCTCGCCACGGGGGAGGTGCTCCAGGTGGCCCTGACCGGTCGCGCCGAGGTCGTCGACATGGACGTCGAGCGTGCCCGCCGCAAGCTCACCCGCTACCTCGGAGCAGATCCCGGCCGGTGGCCCGAGCGGTTCCGGGCCGTGCTGCGCAGTCCGGACACGCGACTGATCAGGATGGATCCGCGGCGCCCGCCGGCCCTCGTCGACCTGAGCTTCTGACCGGCGACACACCCCGGCTGCAGGTGCCCACTTGACGCCCGGCTCGACGTGGTGCCCGCAGCCGGTCCGGGCCCGACCGGCAGTCCCGCACACCTCGGCACTGCCGGACGTCGATCACCGGCCCCACGGGCGGCCGAGCTGGAGGTGGCCACCCGGCCGGTCGCGCGGTGTCGAGCAGCCCCGGCCGCGCTCCCGGTGCCGGCCGGCGAACCCGCACCGCTACCGGGCGTCGACCTGCGGCACCCGCCCATCGGATCCGTGCAGCAGCCACCGGACGCCGGAGCGCGCCAGCATCAGGGTGACGACCAGCAGCGTCACCGAGACGAAGCCGCCGAGGCTGACCCGGTCGCCGAAGACCAGGTCGACCGCCTCCAGGACGACGAACTTGCTCCCGAACGCGACCAGCCAGAGAGCCACCGCGGCCGTCACCTTCCCGAGCGGGGTGGACGCCCCGCGCAGCCGTGCGACGACCCGCTGCTTGGCGACGAGCACGACCTCCAGAACGGCCTTCAGCAGCACGGCCGTGAGCAGCGTGAGGGTGAACGTCTCGCTCAGCACCCGGGGCAGGTACTCGACGAAGAGGTTCAGCACGACGACGTAGACGAACACGTCGACCAGATCGGCCGCGAGCCGTGGGTTCACCTGCGGGCGGGCGCCCCCGGCCTGATCGGACATGCCAGCCACCACCGTCGGAGATCCTCGCCGGCAGCGCCGGGCCGTGTCGCGACAGCGTAGTCCGGCCGCGCCCGCGACCGGGCCGTCCGGCCGGGGACCCGGGCGGGCGGGAGCACCCCGCGGCCGGTCCGCGCGCTGGTCGCGCCGGGCCGCCGCTCGACGAGCGGGTACCTGGCCCGGTCGGTGGTCCGGGCCCGGCTGCTCGGCGGGTCCGGGCTCGCGCTCGGCGCCCACCGCACCCGCTGGTCGGCGCCGGCGGTCGGGATCGGGACCTGGCCGGCCGACGCGATGGAGCGGGCCGGCCGAGACCGCGCTGCGCCGGCTCGCCTACCGCCCGCTACGCCGCAGCGGCCGGGAAGCGCGGGCCGCCCGATGAGCCTGCCACGACGGCCGTCGGCACGGCAGGATGGTGTCATGACGGAATCCCCGGCGTCGTCCGCCGGCTCGTTCCTGCCCGCCAAACCCGCACTGGTGACGGTCGACGACGATCCCAGCGTCTCCCGGGCGGTGGCCCGCGACCTGCGCCGCCGCTACGGCGAGCGGTTCCGGGTGGTCCGCGCCGAGTCCGGCCAGGCCGCGCTCGACGCGCTCAAGGAGATGGCGCTGCGCGGCAACGACGTCGCCGTGCTCCTGGCCGACTACCGGATGCCCGGTATGAACGGCCTGGACTTCCTCGAACACGCCCTCGATCTCTACCCGGTGGCCCGCCGGGTGCTGCTCACCGCCTACGCGGACACCTCCGCGGCGATCACCGCGATCAACGTCGTCGACCTGGACCACTACCTGCTCAAGCCGTGGGACCCGCCGGAGGAGAAGCTCTACCCGGTCGTCGACGCGATGATCGAGGCGTGGGAGCGGGCCGAGCGCCGCGAGGTCTGCGAGACCCGGGTGATCGGGCACCGCTGGTCGGCCCGCTCGCACGAGCTCCGCGACTTCCTGGCCCGCAACCAGGTCCCGTACCGCTGGTACCCGGTGGAGGCGCCGGAGGCGTGCCGGCTGCTGGCCGCCGCCGGGGTCGACGACTCCCGGCTGCCGGTGGTGATCTCGCCGGCCGGTGAGTGCCTGGTGGCGCCCGAGGAGGTGCAGCTCGCCGACCGGGTCGGGCTGGCGACGGTCCCGGCCACCGACTTCTACGATCTCGTCGTGGTCGGCGGCGGCCCCGCCGGGCTCGGCGCGAGCGTGTACGGCGCGTCCGAGGGGTTGCGCACCGTGCTGGTCGAGCGCACCGCGACCGGCGGCCAGGCCGGGCAGAGCTCGCGGATCGAGAACTACCTGGGCTTCCCGGACGGCGTGTCCGGCGCCCAGCTCACCGACCGGGCCCGCCGACAGGCCGTCCGGCTCGGCGCGGAGGTGCTGACCACCCGCGACGTCGTCGGGCTGGAGGCCAACGGCAGCGCCCGGACGGTCCGGTTCGCCGACGGCACGGCGATCCACGCGCACGCCGTCGTGCTCGCCACCGGGGTCTCCTACCGGGAGCTCACCGCGCCCGGGCTGGCCGACCTGGTCGGCCGCGGCGTGTACTACGGCTCCGCGCTGACCGAGGCGTCGGCCTGCTCCGGCGACGACGTCTACATCGTCGGCGGCGCGAACTCCGCCGGTCAGGCCGCGGTGTACTTCGCCCGCTTCGCCCGCAGCGTCACCATCCTGGTGCGCGGCCCGGGCCTGCAGGACTCCATGTCGCAGTACCTCATCGAGCAGATCGACGGGATCGACGCGATCACCGTCCGCACCGGCACCGAGGTCGTCGAGGCCACCGGCGGCGAGCACCTGGAGAAGCTGACGCAGCGGGACCGCGCGACCGGCGAGACCGAGACGGTGGACGCCGGCTACCTGTTCGTGTTCATCGGCGCCAGCCCGCGGACCGAGTGGCTGGGCGAGCGGATCCGGCGGGACGCGGGCGGCTTCGTGCTGGCCGGCCCGGATCTCCTGACCGACGGCAGGCGCCCGGCGGGATGGAACGCCGACCGCGATCCGTTGCACCTGGAGACGAGCCTGCCCGGGGTGTTCGTCGCCGGCGACGTGCGGGCCGAGTCCGTGAAGCGGGTCGCGTCGGCCGTCGGCGACGGGGCGATGGCCGTGTCGCTCGTCCACCGGTACCTGGAGAACCCGTCATGACCGAAGCCGTGCAGACCAGCTGCGACCCGGACGAGCTGCGCACCCTGTTCCTGTTCGAGAAGCTGGCCGACGAGCAGCTCACCGCGCTCTGCGAGCAGGGCCGGGTCGAGCTGCACCAGCCCGGCCCGGTCTACACCGAGGGCGACGCGGCGACCTGCTTCTTCGTGCTCATCGAGGGCGCCGTGGTGATCAGCAGGCGGTCCGGCAGCGAGGACGTCGAGGTGGAGCGGACCTCGCAGCGCGGCGTGTACGCCGGGGCGTGGACCGCCTACCTCGGCGACCGGGTCCCGCAGGTGTACGGCAACTCGCTGCGGGTCACCGTGCCGTCCCGGTTCTACGTGCTGGACGCGGAGAAGCTCGCGGTGCTCATGCAGGCGTGGTTCCCGATGGCGCTGCACCTGCTCGAGGGGCTGTTCTTCGGGATCAAGAACACCCAGCAGGCGGTCGCCCAGCGGGAGCGCCTGCTGGCGCTGGGCTCGCTGTCGGCCGGCCTGACCCACGAGCTCAACAATCCGGCCGCGGCCGCGGTCCGGGCGACGGCCACGCTGCGCGAGCGGGTCGCCGCGATGCGGCACAAGCTCGGCCTGATCGCGGCGGGCCCCTACCAGCGGGCCGATCTGGAGACCCTGATGAGGCTGCAGGAGGACGCCGCCGACCGGGTCGGCAAGGCGCCCGACCTGAGCCCGATCGAGGCGGGCGACGCCGAGGACGCGGTCGGCGAGTGGATGGAGGACCAGCGCATCGCCGGCGCCTGGGACGTCACCCCGAACTTCGCCGCCGCCGGGATCGACGTCGACTGGCTGGAGCAGGTCCGGGCGAGCGTGCCCGAGCCGCTGCTGGAGAGCGCGGTCCGCTGGCTGAACTACACGGTCGAGACCGAGCTGCTGATGAACGAGATCGCCGACTCGACGACCCGGATGTCCACCCTGGTCGGCGCCGCGAAGCAGTACTCGCAGATGGACCGGGCGCCGTACCAGACGGTCGACGTGCACGACCTGCTGAAGTCCACGCTGGTCATGCTGGGCGGCAAGTTCGGCGACGGCGTCACCCTGGTCAAGGACTTCGACCGCAGCCTGCCGCCGATCTCGGTCTACGCCGCCGAGCTGAACCAGGTGTGGACGAACCTGATCGACAACGCGGTACAGGCGATGGACGGGCACGGCACCCTCACCGTGCGCACCGGCCGGGACGGCGACCGGCTGCTGGTCGAGATTGCCGACACCGGGCCGGGCGTGCCGGAGGAGATCCGCTCCCGGATCTTCGAGCCGTTCTTCACCACCAAGGCCGTCGGCGAGGGCACCGGCCTCGGCCTGGACATCTCCTGGCGGATCGTGGTCCGCCGACACCACGGCGACCTGCGGGTGCTCTCGGAGCCCGGGAACACCCGCTTCCAGGTGCTGTTGCCGTTCGAGGTGGCCGAGCCGCAGGACTGACCGGGCGGCGCCCGCCGCCCGGTCAGCCGGTGCCGGCCCGGGCGGATCAGGTGAGGACGGTGCCGCCGTCGACCGCGATGGTCTGGCCGGTCACGTTCGCGGCCCGCTCGGAGAGCAGGAACGCGACCATCTCGCCGAGGTCCTCCGGGGTCTGCGGGCGCCCCATCGGCACCATCGACTCCACGAACCCCTGGAAGATCGTCTCCGGGGTCGACCCGGCGTGCGCCGGGTCGTTCGCCAGCAGCCACTCGCTGGTGGTGCGCCACATGTCGGTCCAGATCAGCCCGGGCATCACGGTGTTGGCGCGTAGCCCGGTCGGTGCCCCCACCCGGGACAGCACGTGCGTCAGCTCGATCACCGCGGCCTTGGACGGGCCGTAGTCGGCGAGCACCTCCAGGCCGAGCCGGGCGCCGATCGAGGCGATGTTGACGATCGCGCCCGGCCGGCCCGCCCGGCGCAGGAACAGCTCCTGCGAGGTGAGAAAGGTGCCCCGGGTGTTCACCGCGAACGTGCGGTCCCACTGCTGCTCGGTGAGCTCGGTGAAGGGCACGAACATCCCGATGCCCGCGACGTTCGCCAGCGTGTCGACCTCGCCGAGCTCGGCCTCGGCGGCGTCGAACGCGGCCCGGACCGACGCCCGGTCCGCCACGTCGCACACCGCGTGCGCGACCCGCGCGCCGTCGGCGGCGAGCTTGCCGGCGACCTCGGCGAGCCGGCCGGCGTCGACATCGGTGAGCAGCACCGGCTGCTCCTGCGCGAGCCGGGCGGCGATCGCCGCGCCCAGGCCGCCGGCCGCCCCGGTGACGAGTGTGACGCTCACGGCAGCTCCCGGGCGATCTCCGGGGCGAGCAGCTCGGCGGCCCGCTCGGCGGTGATCACGTCGGCCGGGTCCGGGCGGGTGATCTCGCGGGAGGCGCCGTCCTCGTAGACGTGCTCGCCGATCAGCCTGCCCCGCTCGTCGTAGGGCCAGACGAACGCGAGCGTGCGGCGCAGCAGGTACATCTCGGCCGGGTCGTCGCCGGCACGGACGTTGCCGAACGCGCTCTCCCCGAGCATCGGGGCCGGGACGAACGCGTTGAACACGACCTCGCCGGAGAAGCCGTGGTCGTTGACCGCGATGTCCTGGTCGGCCACCCACATGACCAGCGCGTTGGCCGCGACCAGCGACTCGTAGAAGCCGGTCACCTCGGCCATCCCGTCCAGGACGATCGACTGGCCGCCCTCGTGCAGCCGGTACTGCGGGTGCTCGACGGTCATCTCGGGGGCGAGCAGCTCCTGGTAGCGCCCGGACACCTCCAGCAGACCGTGCAGGCGGTAGTTCTTGAGGATCTTCCGGTGCCGCGGGTTCTCGATGTTCTCCAGCTGCTTCTCCAGCCCGGCGAACATCGTCACGAACTCCTGCTCGTAACGGCTCATGTGGTGGTACCTCCGTCGTTGGTGGTGCGGCAGAGGCTCGCCCGCCGGGCGGCGCGGCGTCCAGGACAAGTTCCGGCGCTCGCGTGAACCGATCGGTTATCACCGCAGGTGCTGACGCCGGTATCGGCATGGCGTGCAACACTGGTGACGAGGAGTCGCCGTGGACCTGAACCTGCACCTGGTGCGCTATCTCGTCGCCGTCGTCGACGAGGGGCACTTCGGCCGTGCGGCCGCCCGGCTCCTGGTGAGCGGCCCGGCGCTGAGCAAGCAGATCCGCACGCTGGAGCGCAGGCTCGGGGTGGAGCTGATCGACCGCAGCGCCCATCCGGTCGTCCCCACCGAGGCCGGCCGCCGGTTCCTGCCGGACGCCCGGGCGGCGCTGGCGGCGGCCGACCGGGCGGTCGCCGGCATCGAGGCGTACCGGCGGGACCTGCACGGCGTGTTGCGGCTCGGGTTCATGAGCGCGGCGACCGGCACGCACACCCGGCGGATCCTGGAGCTGCTGCAGCGCGAAGCCCCGGCGGTGAGCGTCCAGCTCGTCCAGCTGCCGTGGCACGAGCAGGTGAGCGCGGTCCGCGACCGCACCGTCGACGCGGCACTGGTCCGGCCGCCGGTCGCCGACCCCGGCGGGCTGCGGTTCGACCTGGTCCGGCACGAACCCCGGGTCGTCGCGCTCCCGGCCGGGCACCGGCTGGCCGCCCGGTCCGCGGTCACGCTCGCCGATCTCGACGGGGAGCCGCACGTCGACGACGACCGCAGCGACCGGGTGTGGGTGCGGTGGTGGGCCTGCGATCCGCGGCCCAGCGGGGCGCCGGTGCGCTACGGCCCGGTCGTGCACACCATGGACGAGCTGCTGGAGGTCGTCGGCCGGGGTGCGGCGATCGCGATCACCGGGGGATCGGTCGCGGACAGCTTCCGGCATCCGGACGTCGCGTTCGTGCCGGTGCTCGACGTCGATCCGTGCCCGATCTCGCTGTGCACCCTGGACGGCGAGCAGTCGACGCTGGTGGCGGCGCTGCGCCGGGCGACGCGGGCGGTGCAGGACACGTTCGGCGCCGGGAGCTGAGACCGGGGCCGGGTGGGCTCAGCCGGACCGTTCGGCGGCCGGCGACCCGGGCGGTGACCCGGTGACCGGCCCGCCGCCCGTGCGCCGGAAGTCGCTGGGGGTCACCCCGCGCACCCGCTTGAACGCCGCGCTGAACCCGAACGCGTCGGAGTAGCCGACGCTCCGCGCGACCTCGGCGACGGTGGCGCCGTCCCGGCCGGTCAGCAGGTCCGCCGCGAGGGTCATCCGCCAGCCGGTCAGGTAGGTCAGCGGGGGCTCGCCGACCAGCTCGGTGAACCGTTTCGCCAGCGTCGCCCGGGACACCCCGGCCCGCTCGGCGAGCGACGACACCGTCCACGGCGCGGCCGGTTCCTCGTGCAGCAGGCGCAGCGCGTGGCCGACGACCGGATCCCGGTGCGCGCTGTACCAGGCGGGCGGCGCTCCGCCGGGCCGGTCGAACCACTCGCGCAGCGTGCACACCAGCAGCCAGTCCAGCAGCCGGTCGAGCACCACCTGCTGACCGGGCGCGTCGACGGCGACCTCCGCGTACAGCAGCGCCCGCACCGCGTCCGCGGTGCCGTCGGGCACCAGCCGCAGCACGTCGGGCAGCGCGTCGAGCAGCCGCCGCCCGATCTCGCCGGTCACCGGGTACGCGCCGGTCACCAGCGTCGTCGAACCGGGGCGGTCGGCGGTGTCGTCGTGCCAGCCGAGCCGGTGCCGGGTGCCGCCCAGCTCCGGCACCGCGCAGGACTCGCCGCACTCGATCGGCTCGGCGGCCGTCCCGGGCGCGTCGACGAAGGAGAACCGGGCCGGACCGCGCACGACCAGCATGTCGCCGGCCGCGAGATGCTCCGCTGGACGCCCGTCCGGCACGATCCATCCGGCGCCGTCGAGCACCGTGCACAGGGTGAGCGGGGCGCCGTCGACGAACCGCAGCGACCACGGTGCGGTCAGCGTCGAGCTGCCGAACAGCGAGCCCTGGGCACGGATCCCGCGGAACAGGTCACCGAACGGGTCCACCCCGCCAGGCTAGACGAACACACAGGAGATCCGGCTTCCTGTCCATGGAATCGTCCGATCCGGCGGCGTTGACTCGGTTCCATGACCACCACAGCCACGGACAGAACGCTGGTACTCGGCGCCACCGGCAAGACCGGCCGGCGGATCGTCTCCCGGCTGCTGGAGGACGTCGTTGACGTCGCCGCGGCCGTGCTCACCGAGCCCGGCAGGCACGCCGGGCTGGTGCACGAGCTGACCGGCCCGCGCGCGGTGTGCTTCGCCGAGGCCGTCGACCTGATCGCCGGCGGGTCCGGCCGGCCGATCAGCTACCGGCAGGTGTCCCCGGACGCCTACACCGCGTCGCTCGTCGAGCAGGGCCTGCACCGCGACGAGGCGGAGCTGGTCACCGCCATGTTCGTCATGATGGAACGCGGCGCCGGCGCCGCGACCACCGACGGGGTCGCCACCGTGCTGGGACGCGCACCGCGGCCCTTCGAGGAGTACGTCGTCCGCGCCGCCGCCGCCGGTGCCTGGCGCGGCTGACCCACGGGAGGAACACGATGAGCACCAGCACCGCACTCACCGCCGAGGACGTCGAGTTCCTCGGCCGACCGCTGCTCGGCCTGCTGACCGTCGCCGGGGCCGCGGAGCCGCCGCAGCCGCGGCCGGTCTGGTTCGAGGCCGCCGCGGACGGCACGATCGCGCTGTTCACGCTGCGGGGCTCGCCGAAGCTGCGCCATCTCGAACGCGATCCGCGCGCGTCGCTGGTCGTCGTCGCCCCGGTCGGCGAGCGCGAACGCTGGGTCGCCGTCGCCGGCCGCACCACGCTGCACGACGACGGGGTGGACGATCTGGTCACCCGGCTCGCCGGCCGCTACTGGGACCTCGGCGACCGGGCCGACGACCGGGCCGACGATCTGGCCGGGATGCTCGCCGGGGACAACGTCCGGGTGCAGCTGCACCCGGAGAAGGTGTCCCGGTTCTCGTTCTGAGCCCGGCCGGCCGGACTCAGGTGCGATCCCGCATCCGGTCGATCTGCTCCTTCGCCTCGACCGGCGAGGCGCCGGTCGTCTCCCGGTACGCCTTCACCGCGGCCACGTCGCTGTCCTCCGCGAGCAGCGCCTCGACCCGGCTCAGGTCGGGCCGCTCATAGCCGATCCCGAGGTGGTCGAGGACGGTGTCGAGCTTGCGCTCGACGTTCCGCAGCCGGGCCCGCTCGCGCTCCCGGTCGCGGCGGTCCGCCGCCGGCGCCGCCATGATCGCCAGCACCGCACCGAGCACCAGCAGGCCCACCATCGCATAGCCCGTGTGGCGCAGCGTACGTCCAGCGGCCGCCCGCGCGACCGGGCACGCGGGGTGACGGCCGCCCCGCGGGACGGCGGGGCCTGCGGGTGGCCCGGTGCCCCGCGCGACACACGGCGCAACTTCGATCATGTTGCGGGACACGAGGGGTCGAATTGCGGTTCCCTGTCGTCGAGTCGCGCGTTGACCGGGTATGAACGTCGACGCCGACGCCCTGACCGCGCCCATCCTCGGCCGTTCCGACATCGAGTCGCTGCGCCGCTCCGGCCCCCGCCACCGGCTGCACGACGAACCCGCGACCGTGGCCCCGGCCCCCGCCGGGGCGCCCGCGTCGCCCGGCTGGCCGTGGCTGGCACTGGTCGTCCTCGGCAATCTCGTCGTGCTGGGCATGCTCGTGCTCGTCGTGCTCTGGACCTGACCTTCCGGAAGGTCACGCCGGGCGCGCCGGACGCCGCTCCTTGTGTCCCGACTCACCACGGGGGAGAGTCACGGAGCAGGCCCGCGGCGTCGAGGAGCAGAGGATCAATGGCGATCGAGAACCCCTACTACACGCACGAGTTCCACGGTGACTACGACCTGGTGAGCATCGGGGAGTTCGCCCTGGAGGAGGGCGGGGTCATCCCCGACCTGAACCTGGCCGTCGCCACGTTCGGCACGCTGAACGAGGCCAGGGACAACGCGATCCTGGTGACCACCTGGTACTCGGGCACGCACCAGATCTTCCGGGACGTCTACATCGGCCCGGACCGGGCGCTGAACCCGGAGCGGTACTTCATCGTCGTGATCAACCAGATCGGCAACGGGCTGTCCACCAGCCCGCACAACGCCGCCGGGGTGAACGCGAAGATCGCCATGTCGCGCTTCCCGCACGTCCGGATCGGCGACGACGTGCGCGCCCAGGAGCAGCTGCTGCGCGAGCACTTCGGCATCGAGACGCTGCAGCTCGTCGTCGGCGGCTCGATGGGCGCCCAGCAGACCTACGAGTGGATGGTGCGCTTCCCCGGGAAGGTCCGGCGGGCCGCCCCGATCGCCGGGACCGCGCAGAACACCCCGCACGACTTCCTCTACACCAAGGCCCTGATCGAGGCGATCACCTCCGATCCCGGCTTCAAGGACGGCGAGTACTCCTCCAACGCCGACGTCGTCGACGGCCTGAAGCGGCACGCCGGCATCTGGGCGGTGATGGGCTTCTCCACCGAGTTCTGGAAGCAGGAGCTGTGGCGGGCCCTGGAGTTCGAGTCGAAGGAGGCGTTCATCGAGGGCTTCCTGGAGCCCTACTTCACCCAGATGGACCCCAACGACCTGCTCTGCATGGCCTGGAAGTGGCAGCGCGGCGACGTCGCCCGGCACACCGGCGGCGACCTCGAGGCCGCACTGGGCCGCAACACCGCCGTCGCCCGGATCATCCCGATCAACGAGGACATGTTCTTCCCGGTCCGGGACCACGAGGCCGAGCTGGAGCTCACCCCGCACGCCACGATCCGGGTGATCGACGACCTGCTCGGGCACCTCGCCCTGTTCGGTGTCTCGCCGACCTACATCGGGCAGGTCGACAGCTACCTGCAGGAGCTGCTCGACACCGACGCCTGACGACGGTGACGGACCCGGTCGCGATCGAGTCGGCGCGCCGCAGCTTCCTGGCCGACGGCGCCGCCGGCCGGTCGCCCGCGGTGCGCCCCGAGGTGCTCCGCTCCTGGGAACGCTCGAAGGTGGGGGAGCCGGTCTTCGCCGGGCACGAGGCCGCCGGTTCGGCGGTCGTCGAGGCCGACGAGGTGTTCGCCCGGTTCCTGACGCTCACCCCCGACCTGCCGTGCTCGCTGGCGCTGGTCGGGGAGGACGGCGTGCTGCGGGTCCGCCGGGACGGCGGTGGCGGGCTCGCGGCGCTGCTCGACGCCGTCGGGTTCACGCCCGGGTTCCGGCTCGCCGAGGACGTCGTCGGCACCACCGCCGCCGCGCTCGCCCCGCACACCGGCGGCGCGGCCCGCGTCGACGGTCCCGAGCACCTGCATCCGGACCTGACCTGGCTGGCCGAGGCCGCCGCCGTCGTCGGGCGGGACGACGGCGGGCCGTGCGACGCCGTCGTCGTCCTCGGGCACGTGTCCGACCCGCCCGGTGAGCTGGGGCTCGCCGTCGCCCGCGGGCTCGCCGCGGACGTCGGCGCGCTCGTCCGGGACCGCCGGACCCGGCTCGCCAGGGCGGTGCACGACGGGTACGCGGCAGCCGAGGCGACCGGCCACGCCTGGGTGCTGGCCACCGACGGGGCGTTCCTGCTCACCTCGCCCGGGGTGCGTCGGCTGCCCGCCGCCGACCAGCAGGCGCTCGCCGATCTCGCGCTCGGCGGCGCCGTGCTGTGCGAGGACGGGACCCGGCACGCCGACCTGCCGTCCGGGCGGTGCGCGCAGCTCGGCGTGACGCCGGTCCCGGGCGGCGGCTGCGTCGTCGCCGGCGGGCCGGTCGACGAGTCCCGGGCCGCGGTCGTCCCGGAGGCGGTGCGGCGGCAGGGCTCGCACGTCGCCCCGACCGGCCGCCGCGACTACGCCGCCGACCTGCGCGACGGCGAGGGCCGCGCGCACTCCGAGGCCCGGCGGCGGGCCAACCGCGAGCTGCTCAGCCCGTACCTGCGGGCCCGGCACGAGGTCGCCGCCGCGGTCGGGCAGGGGCGGCACCAGCTGCTCGTCGGGGAGGCCGGCGCCGGGAAGCGGACGCTGGCCGTCGAGCAGTTCCGTCGGGCGCACCCGCAGGGCCGCACCCGGGTCGTCGACTGCGCGACGATCGGGAACGGCGGCCCGGACCCGCTCGCCCCGGTCGCCCGCGAACCGGGGGACCGGCCGCACCTGCTGGTGCTGTCCCAGCTGAACCTGCTCGGCCCGGTCGCCGCGCGCCGGCTCGACGAGTCGCTGCGTACCCTGGTCGCGATGCCCGGGCCGCTGCTCGTCGCGGGCTGCGTCGACTCCGCGTCGGTCGACGCGACCCGGCCCTACGGGCTGCTGCTGCGGCACTTCCACGAGACCGTCCGGGTCCCGGCGCTGCGCTACCGCGCCGACGAGCTCGGCGACATCGCGCTGTCCATCCTGCACTCGCTCTCCGGCGGCCGGTCGCTGCGGCTGTCGCTGCAGGTCGTCCGGGTACTGGAGGGGTACGCCTGGCCGGGGAACCTGCGCGAGCTGACCGACGTGCTGCGCTACGTGGTGGCCCGCAAACCGGTCGGCGTGATCCAGGCGCCGGACCTGCCCGCGTCCTGCTTCACCGGCCGCGCGCCGCGGATGTCGATGCTCGAGGCCGCCCAGTGCGACGCGATCATCCAGGCGCTCTACGAGTCGCGCGGCAACCGCTACAAGGCAGCCGAGATGCTCGGCATCGCCCGGTCCTCGCTGTACCGCAAGATCGACGCATTCGGGATCAGCTACATCGGCTGAGAGTGTCCCGTTCCCGGGACGACCGGCCCTGCCACGGCACCCACCGGCTGTGGAACAGTCCCATATCGCGACAGTCGAATGTGTTCCGGGTCACTAGCGTCGAGGACGCTGGACCAGACCCACCTGCGACCACGCGGAGGCAGCAGATGAAGGCACTCGTGTACCACGGCCCGGAGAGCAAGGCCTGGGAGGACGTCCCGGACGCGGCCGTCCAGGACCCGACCGACGTCGTCGTCAAGGTCGACACCACCACCATCTGCGGCACCGACCTGCACATCCTGCAGGGCGACGTCCCGGCGGTCACCGACGGCCGGATCCTCGGTCACGAGGCGGTCGGCACGATCACCGAGGTCGGCGGGGCGGTCAGCGGGTTCTCGGTCGGCGACCGGGTGCTCGTCCCGGCGATCACCAAGTGCGGCCGCTGCGCGTACTGCCAGCGCGGGATGCCGTCGCACTGCCAGACCGTCGGCGGCATCGGCTGGATCTTCGGGCACCTGATCGACGGGACCCAGGCCGAGTACGTCCGGGTGCCCTACGCCGACACTTCGCTCTACGCGGTACCCCAGGGCGTCAGCGACGAGCAGGCGATCTTCCTGGCCGACTCGCTGCCCACCGGGTACGAGGTGGGCGTGCTGGCCGGCAACGTCCGGCCCGGTGACACCGTCGCCGTCGTCGGGGCCGGCGCGGTCGGCCTGTCCGCGGTGCTCACCACCGGCCTGTGGGGCGCGTCGAAGGTGATCGCCATCGACTCCAACAAGTTCCGGCTGGAGAAGGCGCTGGAGTTCGGCGCGACCGACGCCGTCGAGGTCGGGCCCGGCACCGTCGGGGACGTGACGGCGCTGACCGACGGGCTCGGCGTCGACGTCGCCATCGAGGCGGTCGGCTACCCGGAGACCCTGCTGACCGCCGCGTCGCTGGTGCGGCCCGGCGGCACCATTGCCAATGTCGGCGTGCACGGCACCCCGGTGGAGCTGCCGATGCAGGACATGTGGATCTCCAACGTCACCCTGACGATGGGCCTGGTCGACACCGTCTCGATCCCGACGCTGCTGAAGATGGTCGCCGGCGGCCGGATCCCGGCCGAGAAGATGGGGACCCACGAGTTCACCTTCGACCAGATCGACGAGGCGTACGACGTGTTCAAGAACGCCGCCGCCAACCAGGCGCTGAAGGTCGTCATCCGGCCCTGAGGCCGGGCCCCGCGGCCGGCCGAGCGGATCGGCCGGCCGGCCGGGGCGTCACTCGTCGGACGCTGCCCGCTCCAGCCGGGCCCGGACCTGCCGCGACACCAGCAGCCCCAGCACGACGGCGACCACCAGCGCCACCCAGGAGAACCGCTTCAGCCAGGCCTCGGCGACCAGCCCGAGCAGCTGCACCGCCGCCACCGTGCCGCCGGCCCAGAGCGCCGCACCGGTGGCGTTCGCAGTGCGGAACGCCGGGTAGCGCATCCGCATCGTCCCGGCCAGCGGGCCGGCCAGGATCCGCAGCAGCGCGACGAACCGCCCGAACAGCACCGCCCACCCGCCGTGCCGATCGAACACCCGGCGCGCCACCGCGACGTGGTCCGGCCCCAGATGGCGCGGAACCGGCGGCCGAGCCGGTCCAGCAGGCCGGTGCCGTACCGGCGGCCCACGGAGTACCCGATCGAGTCACCGACGACCGCGCCGGCCGTCGCCGCCCCGGCCGGCGCGACCGGATCGATCCCCGGCCCGGGCCGGGCGGCCAGCAGCGCGGCCCCCACCAGCACGATCTCGCCGGGCAACGGCACACCGACGCTCTCCACGCCGACCACCACCGCGCACAGCAGGTAGATCGCGAGCGGCGGGACGCCGTCAGCCAGGTGTCGAGGTGCACGGATTTCATCATGCCTGGGTATGTCTGCTGCGGGGACCGGCCCGGCCGGGCATGATCCGCGGCCGTGAGCACACCGCTGGAGCAGGCCTTCCTGGCCGCGCACGAGGACCTGCCCCGTGAGGCACCCGGTTCGGAGGAGACCACGGCGCTGCTGCTGCAGCTCGTCGGACCGCTGCCGGAGGCACCGCGGATCGTCGACATCGGCAGCGGCACCGGCCCGGCGACGCTGCCGCTGGCCGCCGCGACCGGCGGCGAGGTGATCGCTGTTGACGCGCACCAGCCCTACCTGGCACGGCTGCAGGCGCGCGCAGCGATCTCCGGACTGGGCGAGCGGGTCCGCCCGCTGGTCGCGACCATGGACGACCTGCCGTTGCCCGACGGCGAGGCCGACCTGGTCTGGGCCGAGGGCTCGGCCTACATCATGGGTTTCGACGCGGCACTGGCCTCCTGGCGGCGGCTGCTCGCCCCCGGCGGCACCCTGGTGCTCACCGAGGCCGAGTGGACCACGACCGACCCGTCGCCCGGGGCCAGGCAGTTCTGGGACGCCGGGTACCCGGCGATGCGGACGACCGCCGGCAACGTCGCCGCCGCCCAGCAGGCCGGGTACACGGTGGCGGCCACCTACCTGCTCCCGGACTGCGACTGGGACGCCTACTACCGCCCGCTCGCCGCGCGGCTGGAGCTGTTGCGCGCCGACGGGGTGGATCCGGAGGTGCTCGACGAGGTCGGGCGGGAGATCCGGGTGCGCGAGGAGTTCGGTGCGGACTACGGCTACACCGGGTACGTGCTGCGGCCGCGCTGACCGGTACGCCCGCCGCCGGCACTCAGCCGCGGACGGCCCGGACGAACCAGGCGGCCGAGCCCAGCGCGACGCCGTCCGGCCCGGCGTGCCCGGCGAGCACCCGGCGCAGCGCGTCCTGCGCGGCCCGCCGCGCGGGCTCCGGCCGCCGGGCGAGCGCCGCGGCGACCCGGTCGAGATGGAAGGCCGTCGCGTCGTCGACGTCGGTGCCGAACCACATCGGGCTGCGCGCCCCGGTGATCCGGACGTCGGTGAACCCGGCACCGGACAGCAACGCCCGGCACCGGTCCGGATCGCCGAACGACACCGGGCCCGGGCCGTCCGCGGGTGGATCGGGGAGCTCCAGCGCACGGTGCACGACGGTCAGCCACTCCTGCTCGGCGAGCGATTGCCAGACCTGCAGCGCGATCCGGCCACCGGGACGCAGCGCGCGGTGCAGGTTCGCGAACGCGGCGGCCGGGTCGTCGAAGTACATCACGCCGTTGCGGCCGCGTTCGCCCGGAACTCCGGGAGGTAGCCGGCGACCCCGGCGTCGAACCGGGCCGCGAGTGCGGCCCAGAAGTCCCCGCCGCTACCGGCCCACACCGACCACTGTTGCGCGTTCGCCGTCGTCACCGGCGGGAGCGTAGCGCCGGCCCTCCCCCGTCACCGGCGGTCCGCCGGTGACGGGGGAGGGGTGTCAGGACAGGGTCTCGGCGAACAGCGGCACGGCGTTGTCGATCGCGTACCGGGTCGCCAGCGTCGATCCCGCCGAGAACGCCTCGACCAGGGTGGCGTCGTCCAGGATCAGCAGGTGGCCGGCCCGGGCGGCCGGGATCTGGTTCAGCACCGGGTCCTCGCGCAGCGGGGTGGCGTCGGCACCGATCGGGAACATCACCGTCAGGTCGGCGCTGAGCTGCTCGATCTGCTCGCGGGCCAGCTCGATGTAGAAGCTGTCCCCGGCCTGGTCCTGGATCTCCGGCTTGTTCACGAAGCCGAGGTTCTCCATGAAGTCGACCCGGCCGTCGCCGCGGACGTAGCCGCCGTACTGGTCGCTGAAGTACGCGCCTACCGCGACCGTCTTCCCCTCGAACTGGGGGTTCGCGGCCCGGGCGTCGGCGAACGCCTGCTCGATCTCGCTGATCTGCTGGGCGCCCTCGTCCTGCTTGCCGAGCGCCGCGGCGACCATCTCGTGCTGCTGCTGCCAGGGCGTGCCGTAGGCGACGACGCCGGCCGGCGCCGAGACCGTCGGCGCGATCTTGGACAGCTCGTCGTGCTTCTCCCGGCTGTTGTCCGAGCGGGTGTTGAGGATGAGATCCGGCTCGAGCGACGAGATCTGCTCGTAGCTGAGCTCGAGCGTGCCGAGCAGCGTCGGCGGCTCGGTGACCAGGTCGTCCGCCCACGGGCCGACGCCGTTGCCGCCGAAGGCCATCCAGTCGCTCACGGCCACCGGCTGCACGCCGAGCGCCAGCGCCGCCTCCGCGTCCGACCAGCCCAGCGCGATCACGCGCTGCGGGTCCGCGGGCACCGTGACCGGCCCGAACATGGTCTCGATGGTGGCGCCGTCGGTCGCCGGGGTCTCCTCGACCTGGCCGCAGCCGGCGAGGACGAGTGCGCCGGCGAGCAGGGTCGCCACGCCCGCCACCAGGCGTCGTCGCTGGAACCTCATGCTGTGTTCTCCACTTCGTCCGTGCTGCTCGGCGCGGTGGCCGAGACGTGGTGCCGCCCGATCGGCACGATCATGGGCGTCCCGGAGACGGGGTCGCGCAGGATGTCGGCGTCCATCCGGAACACCTCCTTGATCATTTCGGAGGTGACGATCTCGGACGGATGGCCCTCGGCCATGATGGAACCGGCCCGCATCGCGACCAGGTGGTCGGCGTAGCGGCAGGCGAGGTTGAGGTCGTGCAGGACGACCGCGATCGTCGTGCCGGACCGGCGGTTCAGGTCGGTCAGCAGGTCCAGCAGCTCGACCTGGTTGGCGAGATCGAGATAGGTGGTCGGCTCGTCGAGCAGCAGCAGGTCGGTGCGCTGGGCCAGGGCCATCGCGATCCACACCCGCTGCCGCTGGCCACCGGAGAGCTGGTCCACCGGCCGGTCGGCGAGTTCACCGGTGGCGGTGACGGCGAGCGCGTGCGCGACCGCCTCGTCGTCCTCGGCGTTCCACTTCCGGAACCAGCCCTGGTGCGGGTAGCGGCCGCGGCTGACCAGGTCGGTGACGGTGATGCCGTCCGGTGCGACCGGGGACTGCGGCAGGATGCCGAGCACGGTGGCGACCTCGCGGTTGGGGACCTCGCCGATGTCCCGGCCGTCGAGGTAGACGGTGCCCTCGACCGGGGTGAGCAGCCGGGCCAGCGCGCGCAGCAGGGTCGACTTCCCGCAGCCGTTCGGGCCGATGATCATCGTGACGGCCCCGGTGGGCACGTCGATGCTGAGGTCCGCGACGACCTCGCGCTTGTCGTAGGCGAGGCGGAGGTGCTCGGCGCGCAGGGTGTGCCGCGGGCTGCCGGCCGTGTCCTGGGTCATCGTCATCCTCCTCGGCCGGCGCGGTTCATCGTCGCCAGCTGGAACAACAGGTAGGGCGCGCCGATCGCGCCGGTGAGCACCCCGACGGGCAGCAGCGGCAGGCCCGGTGTGTGCTGCGCGAGGAAGTCCGCGACCAGCACGATCAGGGCACCGACGAGGGCCGACGCGAGCAGCGCCGGGCTCCCGTCGCGGGCCAGCCTGCGGCCGATCGGCCCGGCCAGCAGCGCCACGAAGGCGATCGGCCCGCTCGCCGCCGTCGCCACCCCGGCCAGTGCGACGGCGGAGACCAGCAGCCCCAGCCGGGCCTGCTGGACCGGCACCCCGAGCCCCTTCGCGGCGTCGTCGCCCATGCCGAGCAGGCCGAGCACCCGGGCCAGCAGCACGGTGACCGGGACCAGCACCGCCAGCGTGATCGCCAGCGGGACGGCCTGCGACCAGTTGCGTCCGCTGAGGCTGCCGCTGATCCAGACCAGCGCGTCGGACGCGCTGGTGACCTGCGCCCGGGTCATGAAGTAGCTGATCACGCTCAGCAGCAGCGCGGCCAGCCCGATGCCGACCAGGATCAGCCGGTAGCCGGTGACGCCGTTGCGCCAGGCCAGCGCGTACATGGCGGCCGCGGTGAGCAGCGCCCCGCCGAGCGCCATCGCCGACACGCCCAGTCCGTCCAGGCCGAACAGCACGATCCCGAACACTGCGGCGGTGCTGGCCCCGGTGCTGATCCCGATCACGTCCGGGCTGGCCAGCGGGTTGCCGAGCAGGGACTGGATCACGGTGCCGGACATGCCGAACGCGATCCCGACCAGGATCGCGGTGACGATCCGCGGCAGCCGCAGCTCCAGGACCACGTAGTTGGTGTTGCGGCTGCCCTGCCCGGCGAGGGTGGACAGCACGTCGGGCAGCGGGATCAGCGACTCGCCGACACACAGCGACACCGCGGCGACCAGCAGCACGCCCGCGCCGAGTGACAGGCCGACGCCGATCCGCCGGACCCGGGCCGCCGCCCGGCTGCGCAGCACCGCGGCCCGCTCGACGGCGCCGAACGCCGTGTCGGTAGGAACGGACGCGCCGTCGCCGGGGCCGGTCGCCCGGGGGGCCTCGATGCTCACAGGCTGCTCACCCGCCGTCCACGCACCAGTGCGATGAACACCGGCGCCCCGATGACGGCGGTGAGGATCCCGACCTGCACCTCGCCCGGGCGGGCGATGATCCGCCCGAGCACGTCGGCGCCGAGCACCAGCACCGGGGCGAGCACCGCGGCGTAGGGCAGCAGCCACCGGTTGTCCGGGCCGGCGATCAACCGCGCGACCTGCGGTATCGCCAGCCCGACGAACCCGATCGGCCCGGCCGCGGCGGTGGCGGCGCCGCACAGCAGCACCACCGACAGCCCGGAGACCACCCGTGCCCGGGTGATGTTCGCGCCGAGCGCCCTGGCCATGTCGTCGCCGAGGGCGAGGGTGTTGAGCAGCCCGCCGGAGAGCAGCGCGACGACGGCGCCGAGCGCGATGAACGGCGTCACCGAGGTGACGACCTCCCAGTCCCGGCCGGCCAGTGAGCCGACCTGCCAGAGCCGGAACTGCTCGAACGCGTCGGAGTTGGTGAGCAGCACGGCGGTGGTGAAGGAGACGAACGCGGCGTTCGCGGCGGCGCCGGCGAGGGCCAGCTTGATCGGGGTGGCGCCCTCCCGGCCGAGCGCGGAGACGCCGTAGACGACGACCGCGGCCAGTGCGGCACCGACGAACCCGAACCAGACGTAGCCGGACAGCGCGGTCAGGCCGAACGTGGTGATGCCGACGACGACCAGCAGCGACGCCCCGGCGTTGATCCCGAGCACGCCGGGATCGGCCAGCGGGTTGCGGGCGACGGCCTGCATCACGGTGCCGGCCAGGCCGAGGGCCAGCCCGACGAGTAGTCCCAGCACGGTCCGGGGCACCCGTTCCAGCCGGACGAACAGGTGGTCGTTGTTCGTGGGATCGAACGCCGTGAACGCGTCCAGAACGGTCGACGCCGGGATCTCCTTGGCGCCGACCATCACGCTGAGCAGGCACACCCCCAGCAGGACGGCGCCGGAGACCAGCAGCCCGGCGGCGCGCACGCCGATCCCGGTGTGTGTGCGGCCCGGCGGCGTCCCGGGCACGGTCACACCCGTGGCAGCGCTCATCGCCCGCCCACCTCCCCCCGGTGACCGCCCGCTGCGGATCGCGGGGCACCTGATTAGCGTTGGCTAACCTACGACCTGGTTTCGTGGTGGGCAAGATGGGCCCGAGGTCGAGATGCGATCGAGACGTCCGGGTCGGCGGGCTCCGGCGGCGGGTCGATCCTCGGTCGTCACTCCCCGCCGAGTGAGTGATGACAGAGTGCAAAATCTGACAGTCGGTGACGCTGAGCTGCGCTGATCGGGTTACCGTGGGGTCGTGATCGACGTCCCGACCCCGGCCGTCGCCGGGCTCCTGCTGCGCGCGGTGCCGCCACCGGTGCGCCGGGACGCGCATGTCGCCATGCACGCGCTGGCCTCCTGGGGGGCGGTGTCGGCGCAGCTCGTGCAGGACGCGGGCGGCGGCGTCGCCGACCACGACGTGCACGTCGACGGCGATCCCGTCCAGATCCCGTACCGGGTGGCGTTCCCGTGGCCCGCCGCGACGTACGTCGCGCGGCTGACCCCGCGGCGGCAGGCGGTGGTGGCCGCGTGGATGTCGCGCAGCGAGAACGCGGGCCTGCGCCAGCGCGCGGTGCGGGAGCTGTTCGGGGTGGACGAGCCGTGGGCCGCGCCGTTCGTCGTGCAGCTGTGCGGGGAGTACGTGCACGAGATCGGCGCCGACGTCGACCGGTTCGTCCGGGTGGAGCTCCCGCGCCGGCCCGAGCTGCGGCACGCCTACGCCCGGTTCGTCCGCGACAACCCGCGCTATCTCGCGACCACCCGGCACCGGGCCGTCGCGTTCCGGGAGCTCGACCACCGCTGGCCGCACCGCAACGACCCGCACCGCAGCTACCCGCAGATCGCCGCGCTGGACGCGCTGTCCGAGCTCGCCTACCGGGGCGGGGCGGACTATCCGGGGGACCCGGTGCAGGCCCGGGTCGCCGTCGCGGTCTCCTGAGCCGCAAGGCCGCAGTGCCGCAAGGCCGACCGGCCCGGTCGCCCGACCGGCCCGACTGCCCGGTCAGCCCGGTCAGCCCGGTCAGCCCGCCAGCGTCGCCGACCCGTGGTCGAGCACGATCTCGTCGCCGACCGCGGTCCGGAAGGCGACCGCGTCCCCGTCCCGCCACACCGCGACGGTCAGGGTCTGGCCGGGGACGACCGGCCGGGTGAACCGGGCGTCCATCCCGCGCAGCATCCCGGCGTCGGAGTCGCAGACGGTCGCGACCAGCGCCCGCGCGGTGAAGCCGTAGGTGCACATGCCGTGCAGGATCGGCTGCTCGAAGCCGCCCTTGGCGGCGAACTCCGGGTCGGTGTGCAGCGGATTGCGGTCCCCGGTGAGCCGGTAGAGCAGGGCCTGGCCGGGGGAGGTCCGGTAGGTCACGACGTGATCGGGTGCCCGGTCCGGGACCGGGTTGGGCGGCCGCGAGCCCCGGGCGCCGCCGAACCCGCCCTCGCCGCCGATGAACACCGAGCGCACGGTAGACAGCAGCGGCGCGCCGGTCTCGGCGTCGACCGCCTCCGCCTCGGTCCGCACCAGCGCGCCGGAGCCCTTGTCCAGCACCTCGGTGACCGTCGAGGTGACCCGGGCGCGGCCCTCCACCGGGAGCGGGGCGGCGAGGCGGAACGACTGCTCGGCGTGCACCAGCCGGGACCGGTCGATGTCGCCGAGATCGACCCGGGCGGTGCGGGTCACCAGCTCGGCGAACGAGGGCAGCACCACGGTCCGCACACCGGCGGTGTTCTCGGTGGTCAGCGCCAGCTCGGCGGCCGGATCCTCGGCGCCCGCGCCGACGGCGACCGCGTAGAGGAGCACGTCGTCCCGGGCCCACGCGAAGTTGACCGGCTCGCACTGCACGCCCTCGAGGTCGGGGGCCAACGCCATGGGGAGTCTCCTTCGACGGTCCACCGTGGGCGTGAACCTATCCCGCGCGGTGCCCGCCGCCCAACCCCCGGCGGCGCGGCTGACACACTGTGGTGTCGTCGGGCGAGTCCGTCCGAGGTAACCGAGCGGGGGACGTGAAGCGCAGTGACGGCATCACCGGAGGCGATCGAGCTGACGACGGTGGCTGCGGCCGCCGCGGCGGACAAGAAGGCCGCCGACATCATCGCCCTCGACGTGTCCGAGCAGCTGGTGATCACCGACTGCTTCCTGCTGGCGTCGGCGCAGAACGAGCGCCAGGTCCAGGCGATCGTGGACGCGGTCGAGGAGAAGCTGCGTGAGCGGGGGAGCAAGCCCACCCGCCGCGAGGGCGACGCCGACAACGGCTGGGTGCTGCTGGACTTCACCGACATCGTCGTGCACGTGATGCACACCGAGCAGCGCGGCTTCTACGGGCTGGACCGGCTGTGGAAGGACTGCCCGGCGATCGAGGTGCCCCGGGCCCAGCCGCCGGGCGATGACGAGGACGACGCGGGATGACGCTGCGGCGGGTCACACTGCTACGGCACGGCCAGACCGGGTACAACGCCGGCGGCCGCATGCAGGGGCACCTGGACACCCAGCTGACCGACGAGGGCCGCGCGCAGGCCGCCGCGGCGGCACCCCTGCTCGCCGGCGTGGCGTTCGACCGGATCATCACCTCCGACCTGAGCCGCGCGTACGACACGGCGATGGCCGTCGCGGCCCTGTCCGGGCTGCCGGTGTCGGTGGACAAGCGGCTGCGCGAGACGCACCTGGGCGACTGGCAGGGCCGCACCGTCGCCGAGATCGAGACCGCCGATCCGGGCGCGATCGCCTCCTGGCGGTCCGACCCGCGGTGGGCGCCGCCCGGCGGTGAGTCCCGGGTGGACGTCGTCGCCCGGTCGCTGCCGGTCGTCGCCGAGCTGGACCTGGAGTACGCCGACGACCCGGTGGAACGCTCGGTGCTGCTCGTCGCGCACGGCGGGATGATCGCCGGGATGGTGTGCGGGCTGCTCGACCTGCCGGAGTCGGCGTGGCCGGTGATCGGTGGCATGGGCAACGCGAAGTGGGCCGTGGTGGCCCGGCGCGACGACCATCCGCGCTGGCGGTTGTCGGGGTACAACATCGGTGCCTGACCTCCTGGTCGTCGCCGACTCGCTGGCCTTCCACGGTCCGGACCGGCCCTACCCGGCGGACGAGGCCCGGCTGTGGCCGAACGTCGCCGCGCACCGGCTCGGCGGCGAGGTGGAGCTGGTCGCCAGGGCCGGGTGGACGGCCCGGCACGCCTGGGCCGCGATCACCGGCGATCCCCGGGTGTGGGCGGCGCTGCCCCGGGTCGGCGCCGTCGTCCTCGGCGTGTCCGGGATGGACTCGTTGCCCTCCCCGCTGCCGACCGCGCTGCGGGAGCTGATCCCGGTGCTGCGGCCGCCGTCGCTGCGCCGGATCGTCCGCGCCGGCTACCGGCGCGCGCAGCCGGTGCTCGCACCCGCGCTGGCCCGGCTGCCCGGCGGCGGCCCGGCGACGCTCCCGCCCCGGCTCACCGTGCAGCACCTGGAGCGTTGCCGGGCGGGGGTGCACGCGCTGCGACCGGGGCTGCCGGTGGTGGCGATGCTGCCGTCGGTGCACCGGGCCGCCGACTACGGATCGGCCCACCCGCACCGGTCGGCCACCGAGGCGGCGATCCGGGCCTGGGCGGCGGGCGTTCCCGCGGTGTCGCTGCTCGACGTGGCACCGCTGGTCGCCGCGCACGTCCTCGGCGGGCGCGGCAACCCGGACGGCATGCACTGGGGCTGGGAGGCGCACCGGGCCGTCGGTGACGCGCTCGCGGAGCTCCTCGCCGGGCACCCGGCCGCAGCGGACACCCCGTCGTGAGCAGGCTGCTCGGAATCGACCTCGGCACCACCTCGGTGAAGGTGGCCGTGTTCACCGACGACGGCGAGCGGATCGCCGCGGCGACCCGCCGCCACCCCACCCACCGGCCCCGGCCGGGCTGGGCCGAGCAGGATCCGGCGGACTGGTGGCGCGGGCTGACCGGTGCCGTCGCCGAGCTGGACGCGGCCGGGGCGCTGCGTGATCTCACCGCCGTCGGACTGTGCGCGCAGGTCAACACCCAGCTCGTCGCCGACGACGCCGGCACGCCACTGCACCCGGCGATCACCTGGCAGGACGGCCGCTGCGCGGAGACCGCCGCCGGTCTGACCGAGCGGCTGGCCGCGGCCGACCGGGCGCGGGTGCGCGGCGGGCTCGGGACGGTCGACGCCTCGCACCCCGCCGCCCGCGCGGCCTGGCTGCGGACCCACCGCCCCGACGTGTGGCGGCGCACCACCCGGCTGCTGGCCCCGAAGGACTGGATCCTGGCGCAGCTGACCGGCCGGGCCGTCGCCGATCCGCTGTCCTCGATCGGCCTGGTCGGCCCGGACGGCGACCATCCGGCATGGCTGGACCTGCTCGTCCCGGGCCTGCGCGCGCTGCTGCCCGCACTGGCCGACCCGGCCTCGGTGGCGGGGGAGACCACCGGGGCGGGTGGCCTCCCGCCGGGCCTGCCCGTCGCCGTCGGGACGATGGACGCCTGGTCGGCGCTGCTCGGGGGCGGGATCGCCGCCCCGGGCGACGCGATCGACGTCGCCGGCACCTCGGAGGTCGTCGCCGTCGCCGCGACGCCCGGTGGCGGCGCCCCTGGGATCGTCACCTTCCCGACCTGGCGCGGCCTGCACGTGCACGCCGGGCCGACCCAGGCCGGTGGCGACGCCCTGAGCTGGGCGTGCTCGGTGCTGGGCGGGACCGTCGAGGAACTGCTCGGGCTCGCCGGGACCGCCGCGCCCGGGACGGTGCTGTTCCTCCCGCAGCTGGCCGGCGAGCGGGCCCCGCTGTGGGACCCGCACCTGCGCGCCCACTGGCTCGGCGCCGGATTCGGCACCGGCCGTGCCGAGCTGGCGCTGGCCGTGCTGGAGGGGGTCGCGCACGCCGCCCGGCACGTGCTCGCCGCGCTGGAGAGCGCCGCCGGCGCGCCGGTCCCCGCGCTCGCCGTCTGCGGCGGCGGGGCGAACAGCGACCTGTGGTGCCAGGTGAAGGCCGACGTGCTCGACCGGCCGCTGCGGCGCACCGCCGAGCGCGACGCCGGAGTGCTCGGCGCCGCGATGCTCGCCGGGCTCGCCGTCGGAACCGGTGGCTCGGTCGCCGGGCTCGCGGCCCGGATGGTGCGGGTGGACCGCGAGTTCACGCCCGATCCGCGGCAGCGCCGGCGGCTCGACGACGCCCACGACCGGTACCTCGAGGCCCAGCGGGCCCTGGCGCCGATCTTCCGGTGAACCACCGGGCAGGGTACCGCGCCGGGCGCCGTGGCTCCCCGCGACCGCACGGCCGGGCGGGCAGTCCGCCCGGCCCGGCCCCCGCACCCCGGTAGGGTCCCCGCGTGTCCAGCTCGCCGGTCGCCGTGGTCACCGACTCCACCGCCTACCTCCCGCCCGGCCTGGCGGAGCGGCGCGGACTGCGCGTCGTGCCGCTGGAGGTGCGCTACGGCGACCGGACCGCCCGCGACGGCGTCGACATCACCCCGGCCGAGCTGGTCGCCGCGCTCGCCGACCGGAACCTCGACGTCCAGACCTCGCGGCCGGCCCCGGCGGCGTTCGCCACCCTGTACGAGGACATCCTGCGCGGTGGCGCCGAGCAGATCGTGTCGGTGCACCTGTCGCGTGAGCTGTCCGGCACCTGGGACGCGGCCCGGCTCGCCGCCCAGGAGACCGCCCCGGACCGGATCCGGGTGGTGGACTCGCGAGCCGTCGCGATGGGGCTGGGCTTCGCCGTGCTGACCGCGGCGGACGTCACCGCCGGTGGCGGCGACGGTGCCGCGGCCGAGGCCGCGGCCACCGCGGTCGCGGCCCGGTGCCGGGTGCTGTTCGGGGTGCAGGACCTCGAACGGCTGCGCCGAGGTGGGCGGATCGGTGCGGCCTCCGCGCTGCTCGGGGCGGCGATCGCGGTGAAACCGCTGCTGCACCTGTCCGAGGGACGGATCGCACCGCTGGAGAAGGTGCGCACGACGGCGCGACTGACCGAACGGCTCGTCGCACTGGCCGTCGGGGCGGCGGCCGGGCCGGGGGCCAGGCTGGCGGTACACCACCTCGGGGCCTCGGACCGGGCCGAGGACATCGCCGACCGGCTCCGCGAGCAGCTGCCGCACGCCGCGGAGGTGCAGGTGTCGGAGGTCGGCGCGGTGATCGGGGCGCACGTCGGCCCCGGCCTGGTGGGGGTCGTGGTCGTTCCCGCCGGATGAGCTCCGCCGCACCGCCAGCACCTCCGTGACCGTTCGTCCGGCGGTCGCCGGCACCGGTCGATGTGTACCAGCGGGCACCGGTGATGACCGGCGTTGCGGGCCCCGCGGAACCCGGTTCGTCCACAACCGGCCGGTACATCCACAGGTTCGGAACTCGCCGCTGCACGACCCGTCCGCGCTCCTAGCGTCGGGGGCGTGACCAGGTCGGATGTCAGTCGAGTCCCGTCCCGGCGGCTCGCCGGGCTGACCGCGCACCCGCCGCGGCGCCCGCCCGCCGGGGCACCGGACCGTCCCGGTCCGGCCGCGGCGCCGGGTGCCGGCGGCCGGGTCCCGGAGGCCCCGACCGGCCGGGGATCGGACCCGCCGACGGTTCCGCTCGACATCGTGGTTCCCGGCCCGGTCGCTGCGGGATCGCGCCCGCCGGGCCGCAGTTCCGCGCGGCCCGCCGGTGCCGCACCGCACGGCGCCCGTCCGTCCCTGCTGCGCCGGACCGCGCTGCGATGGCTGCCGCCGTCGCTGTCCGGGGCCCGGGTCGACCCGGGCCGGCCGGCCGCGATCGTGCTGGTCGGTGTCGTACTCGGCGGTGCCCTGCTGGCCGGTGCCGGGGTGTGGTCGAACAGGCCCACCGCACAGCCTGTCGCCGGGCTGCCGGAGGTGACGGCCGCCCCGGTCGCCGCGGCGGGCCCGGAGGGCGCCGACCTCCCGGACGCCGCGGCGCCGGTCACCGCCGGGCCGCTGGTGATCAGCGTCGTCGGCCGGGTGGCGCGGCCGGGGCTGGTCCGGATCCCGGACGGCTCGCGGGTCGCCGACGCGGTCGACGCGGTGGGCGGCGCGCTGCCGGGCGTCGACCTGACCGGGGTCAACCTGGCCCGCCGGGTCGGCGACGGCGAGCAGATCGCGATCGGTGTCCCCGGCGCCGCACCGGACGCGCCGGCGGTCCCCGGCGGCGAACCGGCTTCCGGCGCCGAACCCGGTGCCGCCGGCGCACCCGGCACCGGGAAGGTCGATCTCAACCGGGCGACGGCGGCCGATCTCGACGCGCTGCCCGGCGTCGGGCCGGTGACGGCCACGAAGATCGTCGACTGGCGGACCGCGAACGGCCGGTTCAGCCGGGTGGAGCAGCTACGCGAGATCGACGGGATCGGCGAACGCCGGTTCGCGCAGCTCAAGGACCTGGTCCGGGTCTGATGCACAGCCGGCAGAGTTCCGGCGCCGGGTGGCGGACCACCCCTCGGCCGGGCCCGGGCGGTGACCGTGCACTCGGCACGGTCGGCACAGGCAGCACGGACGGGGAGGACCGCCCCGCCCCGCCCGATCTCCGGCTCGTCCCCGCGGCGCTGGCGACCTGGGGCGCTGTCCTGTGCGGGCTGCTCGGCGGGACGGCCGGTGGGATCGCCGCCGCACTGACCGCGGCGACGGTCGTCCTCACCGTGCTGCTCCGGGCGCGGATCAGCGCCCGCGCGTCCGCACCGGGCTCGATCGTGCTGGCCGCGGGCGGCTGCGCGGTGGTGGCAGCGGTGCTGGTGACCGGGCACGCCTCGGCGCTGGCCGCACACCCGCTCCGGGGGCCCGCCGAGCGCGGCGCGGCCGCGGAGGTCCGGGTGGTGCTGGGCGACGACCCGCGGATCCTGCGTGGTCCCGGTGGCGGCGACGAGTCGGGTTCGGCGCGGACGATCGCGCTCGCCCCGGCCGAGCTGGTCGCCGCGACGGCGGGGGACGGCTCGTGGACGACCGGCGGGAAGGTGCTGCTGCTGGCGCCGGCCGACAGCTGGGCCGGGCTGCTGCCCGGGCAGGCCGTCACCGCGTCCGGGCTGCTGGCACCGGCCCAGCGGCCCGATCTCACCGTCGCGGTGTTGCGGGTGCGGGGCGCGCCGCAGGATGTCGGGCCGCCGCCCTGGTGGCAGACCGTGGCCGGTGGGCTGCGTGACGGGTTGCGTGACGGTTCGCTCGCCGCGCTCCCCGAGGCGCCGGCCGGCCTGCTCCCCGGGCTCGCCATCGGCGACACCCGCTCCCAGCTCGCCGAGACCGAGCAGGACTTCCGCACCGCCGGTCTCGCGCATCTCGTCGCGGTGTCGGGGGCGAACGTGACCGTGGTGACGGGGGCGGTGCTGCTCCTGCTCCGCGCGTTCCGCGTGGATCCGCGGATCGCGGCGGCCGCGGCGATGCTGGCCCTCGTCGGGTTCGTGGTGCTCGCCCGGCCGTCCCCGTCGGTGCTGCGGGCCGGTGTGATGGGCGCGATCGTGCTGCTCGCGCTGGCCGTCGGGCGGGCCCGGTCGGCGCTGCCCGCGCTGTCCGCCGCGGCGCTCGGGCTGCTGCTCGCCGATCCGGCGCTCGCCGTCGCCGCCGGGTTCGCACTGTCGGTCGCGGCGACCGGTGCGCTGGTCCTGCTCGCACCCCGCTGGTCGGCCACGTTGCGGCGCCGCGGCGTACCACCCGGCCCGGCGGAGGCACTGGTCGTCCCGGTCGTCGCGGCGTTCGCCACCGCCCCGCTGCTGGCCGGGCTGAACGGCCGGATCGGTCTGGTCACCGTGGTCGCGAACCTGCTCGCCGCCCCCGCCGTGGCACCGGCGACCGTGCTCGGCGTGCTCGGCGCCGTGCTCTCGGCGGTCAGCGCGGACGCGACCTGGCTGTGCGCCCGGCTCGCCGGCCCGTTCGTGCAGTGGCTGGTGCTGGTCGGGGACCGGGCCGCGGCGGTACCGGGGGCGGAGGTGCCGTGGCCGGCGGGCACGGCCGGCGCGCTGCTGCTCGCCGGGATGCTGCTGGCGCTGCTGGCGCTGGGCCGGGTCCCACGGTTGCGGGCCGCGCTGGTCGCGGCGCTGGTGGGCGCGCTGATCGTGCTCGTCCCGACCCGGTTCGTGCCGCCCGGCTGGCCGCCGGCGGGATGGCGGGTGATCGCCTGCGACGTCGGGCAGGGCGACGCCCTGGTGCTGGCCACCGGTGTCGCCGGGCACGCGGTGCTCGTCGACACCGGGCCGACCGACGACGCCGTCGACGTCTGCCTGGACCGGCTCGGTGTCCGGGTGATCGACCTGGTGGTGATCACCCACCTGCACGCCGACCATCACGGCGGTCTGGCCGGGGCGCTGCGCGGCCGGGGGGCCGGCGGGGTCGCCGTTGGACCGGTGCGGGAGCCGGCGTCGGCGATGCGTGAACTCGTCCGGGTCGCCGGCCGGGCCGGCGTGCCGGTCGTCGCCCTCGCCCGCGGTGGTGAGCTGCGCTGGCCCGAACTCCGGGTGCGGGTGATCGGCCCGGTACGGCCACCCGGCTCGGTGGACGGCGACGACGGCACCGCGGTGAACGACGGCTCGCTGGTGCTGCACGCCGTCACGCCGGCCGGATCGGTGCTGCTGACCGGCGACATCGAGCTCGCCGCGCAGGACGACCTGATCGCCTCGGGCAGCGACCTGCGGGCCGACGTGCTGAAGATGCCGCACCACGGTTCCGGGAAGGTCGTCCCGGGACTCCTCGACGCGGTCCGGCCCCGCGCGGCGCTGGTCAGCTCGGGCATCGGCAACAGCTACGGGCACCCGAACCCGGAGCTGGTCGATCGGATGCTGCGCGCCGGGATCGTGGTCGCCAGGACCGACCGCTCGGGTGATCTCGCGGTGACCGGGGCCGACCCGGCGGAGCTGACCGTCGTCGTGCGGGGCGGGCCCCGTCCGGCGCCGGGTGGGCGGGGCCGCCGCCCGGCCGGGACCGGCGGGCCCGCCCGGTCCGGCTCAGCCGCGATGCGCCAGCGCCTCGCGCACGGCCGCGCTGGTGGACGGCACGGTGGCCGTCGGGCCGACCTCACCGGACACCGCGTCGAGGGTCTTCAGCCCGTCACCGGTGATCATCAGGACGGTCTCGGCGTCCGGGTCCAGCTTGCCGGCCTCGAGCAGCTTCCTGGTGGTGGCGACGGTGACCCCGCCCGCGGTCTCGGCGAACACGCCCTCGGTCTCGGCGAGCAGCCGGATGCCCGCGACGACCTCGGTGTCGGAGACGTGCGCGAGCGAGCCACCGGTGCGCCGGACGGAGTCCAGGACGTACGGACCGTCGGCCGGGTTCCCGATCGCGAGCGACCGGGCGATGGTGTCCGGCTTCTGCGGCTGGATCACGTCGTGGCCGGCCTCGAACGCGGTGGCGACCGGCGAGCAGCCGGTGGCCTGCGCCCCGAACACGGTGTACGGGGTCGGCTCGACCAGGCCGAGGCGGCCCAGCTCGGTGAACCCCTTGTCGATCTTGGTGAGCTGCGATCCGGAGGCGACCGGGACGACCACCTGCTGCGGGAGCCGCCAGCCCAGCTGCTCGGCGACCTCGTAGCCCAGGGTCTTGGAGCCCTCGGCGTAGTACGGGCGGACGTTGACGTTCACGAACGCCCAGTCCTCGTGCTCCGCTGCGAGCTCGGTGGCCAGCCGGTTCACGTCGTCGTAGTTGCCGTCCACGGCGAGCAGCGTGCCGCCGTACACCGCGGTGGTGATGATCTTCGGCTGCTCCAGGGAGGACGGGATGAGCACGACCGAGTCCCAGCCCGCACGGGCCGCGGCGGCCGCGACGGCGTTCGCCAGGTTCCCGGTGGACGGGCAGCACAGCACCGAGAAGCCGAGTTCGCGGGCCGCGGCGAGGGCCACCGCGACGACCCGGTCCTTGAACGAGTGGGTGGGGTTGCCGGTGTCGTCCTTCACCCACAGCTTCCGGACACCGAGCGCACGGGCCAGGTTGTCCGCCTCGATCAGCCGGGTGAGGCCGGGCTCGGTGTTGCGGTGCTCCTGCACGGTGCTCGGCACCGGCAGCAGGTCCTTGTAGCGCCAGATCGACTTCGGTCCGGCCTCGATCGCCGCCCGGGTCACCTTCGGGAAGTCGTAGGCCACCTCGAGCGGCCCGAAACACCGGGGGCAGGCGAACTCGGCGGCCAGCGGCACCTCGTGGCCGCACTCCCGGCAGGAGAGCGCGCGGGCCGGGCCGAGGTCGTAGGCGGAGGTCGTTTCGGGCGCAGCAGTGAGAGTCACGAGATCTCCTCATCTGTCCCGCCGGGCCGGCGGGTCGGAATTGGCACCGTGTTCGTCGACGTCCTGCTGCGCGGTCACGCGCAAGCGGGCGGATCGTCGTGCGACGCCGGTTGCCGGGGCTTCAACGGGCCGTTCCCTCTGCCCCTCTGGATGAGCCATATGCGGTTGTGGCCGGCCGAAGATCCGCCGGGCGACGAGAACGCTACGCGACGTGGTGCGCCCCTGGCCAGCCGAACCGCCTCGATGGGGACGCGGCTCACCGGCTGTCGGGGGAGTGGGCCACGATGAACGGCGTGAGCAGGATGCGTGACGCCGGACCGCCCGCCCCGCTGCAGCTCGTGGTGGGCGACGAGGAGTTCCTGGCCGAACGGGCGGTGTCGGAGCTGGTCCGCCGGATCCGGCAGGACGATCCCGAGGTCGAGCTGCGCCGGTTCCGCACGTCCGAGGTCGCGCCCGGCGAGCTGGCCGGCCACCTCAGCCCGTCGCTCTTCGCGGAGAGCAGGGTGATCGTGCTCACGCACGCCCAGGACACGACCAAGGACATGCTCGCTGCGCTCGCCGAGTACACGAAGGATCCGGCACCGGGGATCGTCCTGGTCGCCCAGCACGCCGGCGGCGCCAAGGGCAAGGCGGTGGTCGACCTGCTGAAGAAGGCCGGCGCGCAGGTGACCACCTGCAACCGGATCACCCGCGCCGACGAGCGGTCCGACTTCGTGCACGTCGAGGTGCGGCGCAACGGCGGGAGCATCACCCCCGGTGCGTTGGCCGTGCTCGTCGAGGCGGTCGGATCGGACCTGCGCGAGCTCGCCGCGGCAGCCGGGCAGCTCGTCGCCGACACCGGCGGGAAGATCGACGAGGCCGGGGTGCGCCGCTACCACCGCGGTCGCGCCGAGTCGTCCGGCTTCGCGGTCGCCGACGCGGCGGTGGCGGGGGACCGCCGAGGTGCGCTGGAGGCGCTGCGCTGGGCCCTCGTGCTCGGGGTCCCGCACGTCCTGATCGCGGACGCGCTGGCCGACTCGGTGCGCACACTGGCGAAGGTCGGCTCCGCGGGCCGCGGCGACCCGAACCGGCTGGCCGGCGAGCTGGGCATGCCGCCGTGGAAGATCCGCAAGGCGCAGGGCACCGTCCGGCAGTGGCGTCCCGAGCAGCTGGCCGTGGCGATCGCCGCGACCGCCCGGGCCAACGCCGACGTGAAGGGTGTCGCCGCCGATCCCGGTTACGCGCTGGAACGGGCGGTGCTGGCCGTCGTCGAGGCCCGCACGGCGCGCTGACCCGTAAAGGCCCCACACACGACGACGGCGCCGCCCCGGTGCGGGACGGCGCCGTCGTGCTGCGCGAGCGGCTTGCTCAGGAGCCGATCTTGTTGAGCTGCTTGGCCAGCGACGACTTGCGGTTCGCCGCCTGGTTCTTGTGGATGACGCCCTTGCCGGCCGCCTTGTCCAGTGCTCGCGCCGCCTTGCGCTGCAGCTCGGCGGCGTTGTCCGCACCCTGCTCCGCGGCCTCGCGGAAGTGGCGGATGGCGGTCTTGACCGACGACTTCACCGACTTGTTGCGCTGGCGGCGCTTCTCGTTGGTCTTGACCCGCTTGATCTGCGACTTGATGTTGGCCACGTCTACCTGGTCTTCCTGCCTGCTGAGTTTCGGCTGGTCTGCTCGAGTCCGGTCCGCTCCGGCGGCACCGGACGGTCGTACCGTCCCGGGCGAGCACGCCGAGCGCTCAGCGGTCAAGGCTACCAGCGGGGAATTCCGGGCTCCCTGCGGGGCCGCTCCGCCGGTACCGGACCTCTCCAGACGCGGTACGGGACGAATCTACCGTCGAGCACCGCGGGCCCCTCGTCCGGCCGCCTCGCCGGCCCCTCCCGCGGCGATCCCTCCTCCGCAGGAGCCCGGCCCGACCGGCGCACCCGGCTGCCGTGGGGGCCGCCGGTCGCGACATGGGACGATGGTCGCGGACCCGACGCGACAGCGAAAGCCGAGTACAACCGAGTGACGACGTACGCCGACCGCACGTTCACCCCGCCGGAGCGCATCCGGAACTTCTGCATCATCGCGCACATCGACCACGGGAAGTCGACGCTGGCCGACCGCATGCTGCAGGTGACCGGCGTGCTCGACGAGCGCAGCGCCCGGGCGCAGTACCTGGACCGGATGGACATCGAGCGCGAGCGCGGCATCACGATCAAGGCGCAGAACGTGCGTCTGCCGTGGACGGCGAAGAACGCCGACGGCGAGCAGACCGAGCACGTGCTGCACCTGATCGACACGCCGGGGCACGTGGACTTCACCTACGAGGTGTCCCGTGCGCTGGAGGCCTGCGAGGGCGCGATCCTGCTGGTCGACGCCGCGCAGGGGATCGAGGCGCAGACCCTGGCCAATCTCTACCTGGCCATGGAGAAGGACCTGCACATCATCCCGGTCCTGAACAAGATCGACCTCCCGGCGGCCGATCCGGAGCGCTACGCCGCGGAGATCGCGCACATCACCGGCTGCGAGCCGGAGGACGTGCTGCGCTGCTCCGCCAAGACCGGCGAGGGCGTGGAGGCGGTGCTCGACGCGGTGGTCGCCCAGGTGCCCGCGCCGGTCGGCGACGCCGACGCGCCCGCCCGGGCGATGATCTTCGACTCGGTCTACGACACCTATCGCGGCGTCGTCACCTACGTCCGCGTCGTGGACGGCAAGCTCGCGCCCCGCGAGAAGATCAAGATGATGTCCACCGGCGCTGAGCACGAGCTGCTGGAGATCGGCATCGTGTCCCCCGAGCCGAAGCCGAGCGACGGGCTCGGGGTCGGCGAGGTCGGCTACCTGATCACCGGGGTGAAGGACGTCCGGCAGTCGAAGGTCGGTGACACCGTCACCAGCAAGCGCCACGGCGCCGACACCCCGCTGACCGGCTACCGCGAGCCGAAGCCGATGGTCTACTCCGGGCTGTACCCGATCGACGGCTCGCAGTACCCGGAGCTGCGCGAGGCGCTGGACAAGCTGCAGCTCAACGACGCCGCGCTCACCTACGAGCCGGAGACGTCGGCGGCGCTCGGATTCGGCTTCCGCTGCGGCTTCCTCGGCCTGCTGCACCTGGAGATCACCCGGGACCGGCTGGAGCGCGAGTACGACCTGGACCTCATCTCGACCGCGCCCAACGTCGTCTACCAGGTCACCACCGACGACGGCGCCGAGCTGGAGGTCACCAACCCCAGCGACTGGCCGACCGGCAAGATCGCCGAGATCCGCGAGCCGATCACGAAGATCACGATCCTCACGCCGTCGGAGTTCGTCGGCACGATCATGGAGCTCTGCCAGAGCCGGCGCGGCCAGCTCGGCGGGATGGACTACCTGTCCGAGAGCCGGGTCGAGCTGCGCTACACGATCCCGATGGGCGAGATCATCTTCGACTTCTTCGACGCGCTGAAGTCGCGCACCCGCGGCTACGCCAGCCTCGACTATGAGGAGGCCGGCGAGCAGGCGGCCGACCTGGTCAAGGTCGACATCCTGCTGCAGGGCGAGCCGGTGGACGCCTTCTCCGCCATCGTGCACAAGGACTCGGCGTACGCCTACGGCACGTCGATGGCCACCAAGCTGCGCGAGCTGATCCCACGCCAGCAGTACGAGGTGCCGATCCAGGCCGCCGTCGGCGCGCGGATCATCGCCCGCGAGACGATCCGCGCCATCCGCAAGGACGTGCTCGCCAAGTGCTACGGCGGCGACATCAGCCGCAAGCGCAAGCTGCTGGAGAAGCAGAAGGAGGGCAAGAAGCGGATGAAGACCATCGGCCGGGTCGAGGTCCCGCAGGAGGCCTTCGTCGCGGCGCTGTCCACCGGCGGCGGCCAGGCGACCGAGAAGCCCAAGAAGTAGCGCACCCGGACAGGAGAGCGGGCCCGGATCCCTGAGGGGTTCCGGGCCCGTGGTGTACGTGGGGGCGAGGGGAGGGGAGGGGAGAGGAGAGGAGAGGGAGCTCTACACGACGGATCCTGCGCGGGGGCCGGGGATCGTGCTGTCGCACGCGGCGGCACGGGCGGTGGGGGTGCGGCGCGGGGAGAGGATGCGCTGCACCCGCTGGCACACCGACTCGACCACGGTCCGCCCTTCGGCCGACAGGTGCACCAGCACCCGGCGGCGGTCGAGCGGATCGGCCGACCGGTAGGCCAGCTTCCGTTCGACCAGACGGTCCACGATCCGGGTCGCGGTGGGTGCGGGCAGCGACGTGTGTCCCGCGATCTCGCCCATGCTGCGGCCGGTGCCGCGGGCGAGCATCAGCAGGACCCGCCAGCCGTCACGGCTGACCTCGGTCGTGGAGGGATTGGTGGACAGGGCTGTGGCCACGGCGTGGTCGACCCGATCCAGGAACTCGACGACACCCGTGGCTCCAGGCGCCGGGGCTGCCATGGTGGCAGCACCCGACGCCCGTCGACTGAAAGGCTCGGTCACGATGACGGACTGTACTTGCCGAACCGGCGAAATCCGACCCTGTCCTGGGGAAACCGGACCCCAGCGCCGGGCGGTTGTCACACTGCGGTGACGAACATGGCCTGGACCAGCGTGGATGGACACCGGCCACCGCCATCCGGGTGCATCACGACTGCATCACATCCGGATCACGTAACAGACTTGTGACGCGGGACGATATGGTTGTCCGCTCAGCGGGTCAGCACGACCTTGCCGGCCGTCCGACCGGCCGCCATCGCCTCGAACGCCTCCTTCGCCGACTCCATCGGGAGCTCCATCCCGATCTCCGGGGCGATGCCGGAGGTCGCCACGAAGTCCATCAGGTTCGCCAGCTCCTCCCGGGTCCCCATCGTCGAGCCGACGACCTCCAGCTGGAGGAAGAACAGCCGCTGCAGGTCCGCGGGCGGGTTCGGCCCGGACGTGGAGCCACAGATGACGATCCGCCCGCCCGGCTTCAGCGCTCGCATCGAATGCTTCCAGGTGGCCTCGCCGACCGACTCCATCACCGCGTCCACCTTGCCGGGCAGCTTCGCCCCGGACTCGAAGGTGGCGTGCGCGCCGAGCCGCTCGGCGAGCGCTCGCTTCTCCTCGTCCCGGCCGGTGACCCAGACCGTCAGGCCGGCCGCCACGCCGAGCTGGACCAGCGCCGTCGACACCCCGCCGGACGCGCCCTGGACCAGCACCGTCTGGCCGGGCTGCAGACCGGACCTGGTGAACAGCATGCGGTAGGCGGTGAGCCAGGCCGTGCCGAGCACGGCGCCCTGCGCCGGGGTGAGCCCCTTCGGCGCGGGGACGGCGTTGCGGGCCGGGACGATCACCTTGTCGGCCATCGTGCCCTGGTGCCGCTCGGTCAGCAGGGTGCGCTTCGGGTCCAGGGTCTCGTCCCCGCGCCAGTCCGGGTCGCCGATGATCGGGTAGAGCACGACCTCGGTGCCGTCGTCGAGGGTGCCCGCGCCGTCGCACCCCAGGATCATCGGGAACTGGTCGGGTTTGATGCCGACACCGCGCAGGGTCCACAGGTCGTGCATGTTGAGGCTGGCGGCGGAGACGGACACCGAGACCCAGCCGTCCGGGACCTCCGGATCGGGTCGCTCGCCCACGACGAGGGAGTCGAGTGGGGCGTCGGCGTTGGGCTCCTGGGCGTACACAGCGAACATGGGCCCGAACCTAGCCGCTGCGCGGCCGTACTACCGTGTGGAGTGTGCGCACGATCATCGACGCCTGGGACGCCTTCGAGCTGTGGCTGACCCAGCTCCCGTTCCTCTTCCAGGTCGTGTTCGTGACCGTCGTGGTGCTGCCGCTGTGCGCGGGCGTGGCGATCGGGCTGGACCGGGTCACCGAGCGGTTCGACCGGGCGCCCGACGGCCGGGACCGGGGGATCAGAGCGGACGCGCGGCGAGCGCGGTGAGGGTCTCCGAGCAGCCGGCGTCCACCCGGACGGTGGCGAGCTCGTCGCCCCGGGTCGCCCCCCGGTTGACGATCACCACCGGGACCCCGGCCTTCCACGCCGCCCGGACGAACCGCAGGCCCGACATGACCTGCAGCGACGACCCGGCGACCAGCAGCGCGCCGTCGTCAGGGGTCAGCGCGCCGACCGCGGCGTAGCAGCGGGCCACCCGGTCGCGCGGGACGTTCTCGCCGAAGAAGACCACGTGCGGTTTGAGCGTGCCGCCGCAGGCGCCGCAGGGAACGATCCGGAACCCCTCGGTGATCTCGACGGCGGCGTCGCCGTCCGGGGCCGTCTCGACCTCGGCGCTGTGCGCCTCGGTGAATCCCGGGTTCGACGCCGTCAACCGGGCCTGGAGCTCCTCGCGCGGGCTGGTCCGGCGGCAGTCCAGGCACACCACCTCGTCGATCCGGCCGTGCAGGTCGATCACCCCGCGGTGCCCGGCGGCGTCGTGCAGGCCGTCGACGTTCTGGGTGATCAACCGCTCGACCAGGCCGGCCGCCCCGAGCGCGGCGAGCGCGACGTGCCCGGGGTTCGGCTCGGCCCGGCGCATCCGCGCCCAGCCGACGTGGCTGCGCGCCCAGTAGCGGCGCTGCGCGGGCACCCCGGAGACGAACTCGGAGTACGTCATCGGGTTGCGTGGCCGCGAGCCGGGCCCGCGGTAGTCCGGGATCCCGGAGTCGGTGGACAGTCCGGCACCGGTCAGGGCGACCAGCCGGCGTCCGGCCAGGAGCTCGGCCACCGTGTCCGGGTCGGTGCTGATCCCGGGTGCCGGAGCGGTCATGCCCACCAGGGTAGGCCGGTCCGCCCGGTCAGTCCTGCGGAACCCAGGCCGGCCTGCGCTTCTCCCCGAACGCCCTGATCCCCTCCTGGCCCTCGTCCGAGGCGAAGTAGGATGCCGACAGGGTGTTCATCGCGGCGAAGTCCTCCGCCATCGTGGCCGGCCGCTCGCGGCGGAGCATCGCCTTGGTCCCGGCCAGCGCGCCCGGGGCGCCCAATCGGAACATCCCGGTGTAGCGGGCGACCTCGTCGTCGAGCTGCTCGGCCGGCACCGCGCTGTTGATCAGACCGATCGCCGCGGCCCGCCGGGCATCGAACGTCTCGCCGGTCAGGAACAGCTCGTGCGCGGCCCGGGCGGCCAGCCGGGGCAGCACGGTCACCGAGATGACCGCCGGGACGACGCCGATCCGGACCTCGGAGAACGCGAAGGTGACCGGCTCGGCGGCCACCGCCACGTCGCAGGCGGCGACGATCCCGACCCCGCCCGCCCTGGCCGGTCCGGCGAGCCGGGCGACGACCGGGGTGGGGGAGTCCCACAGCGTCGACAGGATCCGCGGGACCTCGGTGACGCCCTGCTGCTGCGCGTCGGCGCCCTTCGACTCCTTGAGGTCCATCCCGGCGCAGAACACCGTGCCGGTATGGGTCAGCACGATCGCGCGCACCCCGGCGTCGGTGATCGCGGTGTCGAGGTGGGCGAGCAGCTCGCGGCGCAGCTGGGCGGAGAGCGCGTTGCGGTTGTGCGGCGAGTCGAGCGTGATCGTCGCGACGCCTGCGGTCACGTCGAGATGGACGAGCTCGGCCGGCACGGCTGCATCGGGCACGGCTGCATCGGGCACAGGGGTTTCGGACACGGTCGAACCCTAGACAACCGCCGGCCCGGGACGCGCGGCTCGGGCCGGCGGCTCAGTGCCCCGGTTGCCGGGGCACCGTCCGGAGCACCGCGAGCTGCTGGTCGAGCTCGGCGGCGATGAGTTCGGCGTGCAGCGAGGCACAGCCGCCGTCGTGCGCGGCGAGCGCCCGGTGCCTGCGGACCAGGTCGTCGAGGGAGTCCAGCAGCCGGTCGACGGCACTGCGTTCGGCGGCGGGCGCCGGGATCGGGTGCTCGCCGCCCGTCGGTGTGCCGCCCGGGGTCTCCGGGCGGATCAGCTCTGCGGTCATGCGACGTTCTCCGTTGAACGTGTCGGGGTCGGGTGTGGCATCGGGTCGATGCATCCGGCTCGATTCAGTGGGTCGATCTCCGTTGTACCCGCGTCCGCCGTCTTTGACGACGTGTAGAACACGGGTGCGACGCAGGACACGGTGGCCGGGGGCGATTCGTCGGTGACCGGTCGTGATCGTCTCTGCGGCAGAGAGTGATCGTGCGTCGGGCGGGTGAGTGGATCCGCCTGTCGTGGGCACCCGCCGTCACCGTCCCGGCCGGTGACCGGCCGGGGTGCCGGGCCGGGTGCGACGATCCGGTGGGTGGCCCGGCGCGGGGTGGTCGGCCTACCGTGGACCCGTGGACGTCCCCCTGGTCAAGCGCAGGCACGTCGATCTGTGCCGGCTGCGCACGGCGCTGTGAGACCCGGCCCCGCCGCCCGGTCCCACTCTCCCCAGGAGCGTCGATGTCCACCAACCACACTGTGTCCGGCAGCACGAGGTCCGGCAGCACGAGGTCCGGCAGCACGAGGTCCGGCAGTACCGGCGCCCGCCCGGCTCCGCGCGCTCCCGCCGTGGTGATCGTGGGAGCCGGCCCGCGCGGCGTCGGTGTGCTGGAACGCATGGTCGCCGGTGCGCCCGGCGTGCACGCCGACGTCCTGGCCGGCCCCGGTCTCGACGTGCACCTGGTCGACCCGTACCCGGCCGGCGCCGGGCGGATCTGGCGGCACGCCCAGTCCCCGCTGCTGGCGATGAACTCGATGGCCGCCGACGTCACGATGTGGACCGACGACTCGGTGGTCTGCGAGGGTCCGGTCGCGCCCGGGCCGTCGTTCTGGGAGTGGGCCCGGGAGCTGCGCGAGCACGGCGACCCGCAGGCCGAGCTCGGACCCGAGGGCGCCGCCGAGCTGGCGACGGTGACGGCGTCGACCTTCCCCACCCGGCGGCTGCAGAGCCACTACCTCGGCGCCGTGCTGCGCGAGGTGCTCGACCGGGCGCCCGCCGGGATGCGCGTGCACGTGCACCGCACGACGGCGGAGTCGGTCACCGAGGACGACGCCGACCAAGTGGTCCGGCTGGCGTCCGGGGCGACGCTGCGGGCCGACGCCGTCGTGCTGGCCTCCGGGCACCTCGACGCCGCACCGACCCCCGCCGAGCGCGAGCTGCAGGCGCGCGCCCGCGATCTCGGCCTGCGCTACCTGCCGCCGGAGCAGACCTCCGACTCCGACCTGTCGGTGATCGAGCCGGGGGAGCCGGTGCTCGCCCGCGGGCTGGGGCTGGCGTTCGTCGACCTGGTGGTGCTGCTGTTCGAGGGCCGCGGCGGGCGGTTCGTCCCGGACGACGACGGCGGGCCCGGCCGGCTGCGGTACGTCCCGTCCGGCCGCGAGCCGGTGCTCGTCGCCGGCTCGCCGCGCGGCGCCACCTACCACTCGAAGACGCACTACCAGCTGCGCGGCAGCCGCCCGCCGCTGCCGCGGTTCCTCCCGCCGGAGGTCACCGACCGGCTGGTCGCCGGGGGCGGTCCGGTCGACTTCCGCGAGCAGGTCTGGCCGCTGATGGCCAAGGAGATCGGCTGGGGCTGGTACCACGAGCTGTTCCACGGTCATCCCGACCGGGTCCGCACCGGCTGGGCGGACTTCGCGGCGCGCTTCGCCGCGGCGCCGCACGACTCGGCGGAGGAGGCGGAGCTGATCGCCGCCACCGTCCCGGACCCGCTCGATCGGCTCGACCTGACCGCGCTCGACCGGCCGCTGGAGGGACTGCACGCCTCCGATCTGGAGTCGCTGCAGGCGGCGGTCCGGGAGCGGATCGCGGAGGACCTGCGCCAGCACGTCGACGAGCGGCACACCCCGCACCTCGGCGCGTTCGTGGCGATGCTGTCGGTCTTCGGCGAGACGACCAGGCTGGCCGGCTCCGGCGTGCTCTCGCCGCGCTCTCGGGCCCGGGACCTGCCGTGGTGGCAGAGCTTCTTCAACTCCGTCGCCTCCGGCCCGCCCGGCTTCCGGGTCCGCGAGATGCTCGCGCTCTCCCGCGGCGGGCACCTGAAGTTCCTGGGCGCCGGAATGGAGGTGACCGTCGACCGGGACGGCTTCCATGCCACCAGCGCCACGCTCGCCGGTGCCGATCCGGTCACCGCGCAGGTGCTGGTGGACGCGCGGCTGCCCGACCCGAGCCTGTCCCGCACCGCCGATCCGCTGCTCCGCGGGCTGCTGGAGCGCGGCGAGGCCGTCGAGGAGATCCTCCACGACGACGACGGCAGCCCGCTGCGCAACACCGGGCTGCTGTCCGTGCGTCCCGCCGACGGCGCGCTGTACACCGCGGACGGCGGGGTGCACGAGCGGCGCTTCGCGGTCGGCCCGCACACCACGGTGAAGGTCGCCGGGGCGTTCACCCGGCCCGGGATGAACGCGCAGAGCCTGCGCTACAACGACGCCGTCGCCCGGGCCGTGCTGGGCGCGCTGCCCGGCCGCAGCGCGGATGCCAGCTCGGCCGCCTGAACCGGGGCCGCACCGGGTGCGGCCCCGGCCCTGCGGTCAGATCGTGACCCCGGAGAACAGCAGCACCGCCAGCCCCAGGCCGACGGCCAGGTTGACGCCGGTCGCGGCGGCGAACACCCCGACCGGACGCCAGCCGGCGTCGCGCAGCGGCGCCACCCGGAACTCCAGCCCGATCGAGACGAACGCGAGGATCAGGAACGTCGTCCGGAAGGCGTTGACGTCGCTGATCAGCGGCCGGGCCGCGTCCGAGCCGACCACGCCGATGAAGACCGTCGCGATGATCGACGCGGCCAGGAAGCCGAGCACGAACTTCGGGAACCGCTCCCAGAAGTCCCGCACGCCCGGCCGGGCCGATCCGGTCCGCTCGACCTTCAGCGCGAAGTAGGCGGTCAGCGCGACCGCGACCACCCCGAGCAGCGCGTTCTGCGTGGTCTTGACGATCGTGGCGATCTGCAGCGCCTCCTCGCCGACGATTGCACCGGCCGCGCTGACCGCGGCCGTGGTGTCGATGTTGCCGCCGATCCAGGCGCCGCCGACGGCGGGGGAGAGCCCGAGGGCGCTCACCGCGGCCGGTAGCAGGAAGATCGACGGCAGCGCGAACAGGATCACCAGGCTGGCGGTGTAGGCGAGCTGTTCCTTCTTCGCCTGCACCGCGCCCGCGGCGGCGATCGCCGCGCTCACCCCGCAGATCGACACGGCCGAGGCGAGCAGCGCCCGCAGCTTGTCGTCCACCCCGAGCTTGCCGCCCAGCCACCAGGTGAAGCCGAACACGGCGGTGATCAGCACCAGCGCCTGCAGCACCGCCGGGCCGGCGGCCCGCACGATCACCGAGAAGTCGATCGAGGCGCCGAGCAGCACCAGGCCGGTCTTGATGAAGAACTCGGTGCGGAACCCGCCGGAGAGCCGCTCGCGCAGCCCGGTGACGGTGAGCAGCACGTTGCCGAGCAGGCCGAGCAGGATCGCGTACACCGGGTACTCGACGGCCTCGGCGATCTCGGCCCATGCGGTGTCCGCGGCGGCGTCCGGGACGGCCTGCTCCAGGAACCGAACGAGAGCCCCGATCGCGACGACGACGGCGACGCCGCCGAGCGCCCAGGCCGTCGTCGAACGGGGGCCGGTGGTGGTCTGCTGATCGGTCACGGGACCAGCCACCCGGGCCAGAGTCCGCTGAGGATCAGGGCGAGCAGCAGCAGGCCGACGACGGTCGCCGCCCAGTCCTCGTTGAGGGCGAGCCGCCGCTGCGCGGGGACGTCACCGCCCGCGGAGGCCGTGGGACCAGCGGAGTCGGCGGGATCGGTGGGATCGGTGGGATGTCCGGGGGCGCTCACGGGCGGCCTCCGGTGACGGTTCGGGTCACGACTGGTTCCTTCGACGACGGACGGTCCGGGACGCGGCGGGACCGCGCCGCGCTCAGCGGCGCAGGTCCGGGCCGGGACAGAACTCGTCGAAGGCGGCCGGCCGGCGGGACGGCCAGAACTGCTCGAGATGCGGCACGAGGTGCCGGGTGAGGGCCGGGTGCGCCGCGCAGCTGCGGGAGGCGGGACCGGTCACCCGACGATCGTGATCCGGCGGAACGATCCGGGCAAGAGGCGTCCGCGGGGCGGGACGAGTGTCCGGACAGCGGGCCCGCCTGCCGGCTCAGGTGCCGGCGCCCACCGGCTCCTGCTCGGCCTCCTCGGCGCGGGTGCGGCGCAGCCGGGCGACCGCGACCGAGATCGCGGCGACCCACAGCGCCACGACCGTCACGTACACGGCGACGGTCGTGACGGTGCCCGCGTCGAAGGTCCGCAGCACGACCCGCGCGTTGGTGAGGATGATGATGCCGCCGACCGCGGTGCCCAGCACCGGCGCGGGGATCTTGGTGACCAGCCAGGCGGCCAGCGGGGCGGCGAGCACGCCGCCGATCAGCAGTCCGCCGATGGTGGCCGGATCGAGCACCTCGTGCCCCAGCCCGATCAGGAAGCCGACGCTGGCGGCGGCGGCCACCAGGAACTCCGAGGTGTCGACGGACCCGACGACGGTGCGCGGCGCGGTCCGGCCCGCGCCCAGCAGCGCCGGGGTGGCGACCGGGCCCCAGCCGCCGCCACCGGAGGCGTCGACGAAGCCGGCGACCACGCCGAGCGGGGACAGGAAGCGCGCCCCGTGCGGGGAGCGGCGGGCCGCGGACACCCGCGGCGGCCGGATCGAGAAGCGCAGCAGGATGTAAACGCCGAGCGCGAGCAGGATCCCGGCCATGTACGGCGCGGCGCTCTCGGTGGACAGCGCCGACAGCGCCGTCGCGCCGAGGAACGCGCCGACCGCGCCGGGCACGCCCAGCTTGAGCACGAGCTTCCAGTCGACGTTGCCGAACCGCCAGTGCGCGGCGCCGGAGGCGAGCGTGGTGCCCACCTCGGCGAGGTGCACCGACGCGCTCGCGGTGGCCGGGTTGATCCCGGCGACCAGCAGCAGCGAGGTCGAGGTGACGCCGTAGGCCATGCCGAGGGCGCCGTCGACGAGCTGGGCTGCGAAGCCGACGATCGCGAAGACGATGAGCGTGCGCACGATGGGTCCTTCTGGTGGGGGCGGTTCGGGGGCGCGCGGGAACACCGCGGGCCGTGCCGGGGGCGGGGCTCGGTCCTGGCCGGGCGCGGGGGCGCTACGGGCCGGTCAGCAGGGACGACAGGACCCGTCGAAGGCGTCCGTGCGGCGCGAGGGCCAGAACCGCTCGAGATCGACCGGCCGGACGCGCGCGACGACGGCTCGGGCGGTGCCCGGGGCGGTGTCGTGGCGCATCGTTCCATGGTGAATCGGCCGGTCGGTGCGGACAAGCCGGCGTCCGGCCGCTGGGAGCGCGGCCAGGGTGTCCGGACACCCTGGCCGCGATCGGAGGAACGTGCGCCGCGTCGGCCAGACCAGCCGGGCCGGCCGGACGGAGCAGCCGGCACCGGACGGACCGGGTCCGACGGGGCCGAGCCGGTCCGGCCGGCCGGGTGCCGGGCGTGCGCTGCGCCGCCGTCCGGAATGCGACCGGCCCGGTCACGCGGTGCTGCGTGACCGGGCCGGTGCGTCGGACGATGCGTCGGTCGGTCTGCCGGTCGGTGTGTCGCCGCGCGCCGGGTGGCTCCGGTGTCCGGGCGCCCGGTGTCCGGGCGCCCGGTGTCCCGGCGCCCGTCTTCTCAGCCCCCGGCGCCCGGCACGGCGGCGAGCGGATCGCCGACCAGCCCGGCGGCCAGCGTGTTCCCGGTCGGCGGGTCGATCAGCAGGAACCCGCCGGTGGTCCGGACCCGGGCGTAGGCGTCGACCGGCAGCGGATCGGCGACCCGCAGCGACACCCGCCCGATGTCGTTGATCTCCAGCCGGTCCGGGGCGTCGGTGTAGGTGACCGCCTCGGTGTCCAGCCGCGCGGCCAGCGCACCGACGATCACCGGGGTGGTCCGGGTGCCGTGCTTGAGCAGCAGCCGGGCGCCGGGCGTCAGCGGCTTCTCGGCGAGCCAGCACAGCGTCGCGTCCAGCTCGGTGGTGACCTCGGGCGGATCGCCCGCGGCGGCGATCATCGCGCCGCGCGGCGCGTCGATGTCGTCGGCGAGCAGCACGGTCACCGACAGTCCGGCGCCGGCCACGGCCAGCGGGCCGTCCGCGGTGCGCACCTCGGAGACCGTCGTCCGGTGCCCCTCCGGCAGGACGACGACCTCGTCGCCGGGCCGCACGGTGCCGGACGCGACCTGCCCGGCGTAGCCGCGGTAGTCGTGCAGGTCCCCGAGCGAGGCGTCGGCGGAGCGGGCCTCGGCACCGTTGCGGGGCCGGATCACGTACTGCACCGGGAGCCGGAACGGGGCGTCGGCCGCCGCGCTCCCGCCCACCCCGCCGACCGGGACGTCCTCCAGGTGCTCGAGCAGGGTCGGACCGGTGTACCAGGGGGTGCGCCCGCTGCGGGTGGCGACGTTGTCCCCGACCAGCGCGGACAGCGGGATCACCCGGACGGCCGCGTCGTCGAACCCGAGCGAGCGGGTGAGCTCGGTGAACTCGCGCTCGATGTCGGCGATCTTGGCCTCGTCGTAGTCGATCAGGTCGATCTTGTTGATGGCCAGCACGAGCCGCGGCACCCGCAGCAGCGACAGCACCGCGGCGTGCCGCCGGGTCTGCGGGACGACGCCGTTGCGGGCGTCGACCAGCAGCACCGCGAGCTCCGCGGTGGAGGCGCCGGTGACGGTGTTGCGGGTGTACTGGACGTGGCCCGGGGTGTCGGCGAGCACGAACTCGCGGGTCGGGGTGCCGAAGTAGCGGTAGGCGACGTCGATCGTGATTCCCTGCTCGCGCTCCGCCCGCAGGCCGTCGACCAGCAGCGACAGGTCCGGCGTCGTCAGTCCCTTGTCGATCGAGGCGCGCTCGACGGCCTCGATCTGGTCGGCCAGCACCGACTTCGTGTCGTAGAGCAGCCGCCCGACCAGGGTGGACTTGCCGTCGTCCACGGAGCCGGCGGTGGCGAACCGCAGCAGGTCCCGCGGCTGTGCCGAGTCTGTGCCGGCCATCAGAAGTAGCCCTCCTTCTTGCGGTCCTCCATGGCGGCCTCGGAGAGCCGGTCGTCGGCCCGGGTGGCGCCCCGTTCGGTGAGCCGGGACGCGGTCACCTCGGCGATCACCTCGTCCAGCGTGGACGCGGTCGACTCGACTGCGCCGGTGCACGACCCGTCGCCGACGGTCCGGTAGCGGACCGTGCGGGTCTCCAGGGTCTCGCCGGCGCGCGGCCCGCCCCACGGGCCCTCGGCCAGCCACATGCCGTCCCGGCGGAACACCGGCCGGGAGTGCGCGAAGTAGATCGGCGGCAGCTCGATCCCCTCGCGGCGGATGTAGCGCCACACGTCGAGCTCGGTCCAGTTCGAGATCGGGAAGACCCGGACGTGCTCGCCGGGCGCGTGCCGGCCGTTGTAGAGGTTCCACAGCTCGGGCCGCTGCTTGCGCGGGTCCCAGCGGCCGAACGCGTCGCGCAGCGACATGATGCGTTCCTTGGCCCTGGCCCGCTCCTCGTCCCGGCGGCCGCCGCCGAACACGGCGTCGAAGCGGTGCTCGGCGATGGCGTCCAGCAGCGGCTGGGTCTGCAGCGGGTTGCGGGTGCCGTCGGCCCGCTCCACCAGCCGCCCGTCGGCGAGGTAGTCCTCGACCCGCGCGACCTCCAGCCGCAGGCCCAGCGTCGCGGCGATGCGGTCCCGGAACTCGATGACCTCGGGATAGTTGTGGCCGGTGTCGACGTGCAGCAGCGGGAACGGCACCGGGGCGGGGGCGAACGCCTTCACCGCCAGGTGCACCAGCAGGGTCGAGTCCTTGCCGCCGGAGAACAGGATCACCGGCCGGTCGAACTCGCCGGCCACCTCGCGGAAGACGTGGATCGCCTCCGACTCGAGCGCGTCCAGCGCGTCCAGCTTCGGGCTCGTGACAGCGGTGGTCACACCCATCTCCCTCGTGAGTCCGTGTCAGCCATGCAGGCCGCACTCGGTCTTGGCCCGGCCCGACCAGCGGCCGGAGCGGGGATCGGAGCCCGGGGCGGGCTTCGCGGTGCACGGTGCACAGCCGATGCTCGGGTAGCCGGCGTCGACCAGCGGGTTCACCAGGATCCCGTGGGCGGCGATGTAGGCGTCCATGTCCGCGTCGCTCCACGCCGCGATCGGGTTGATCTTGACGAGGCCGAACCTGTCGTCGTAGGTGATCAGCGGGGTGGCCGCCCGGGTCGGCGCCTCCACCCGACGCACCCCGGTGACCCAGGCGTCGTACCCGGACAGCGTGCGCTGCAGCGGCACCACCTTGCGCAGCGCGCAGCAGCGGTCCGGCTCGCGGGCGAAAAGGTCGCGGCCGTACTCGCTGTCCTGTTCGGCCACCGACTGCTCGGCGGCCGCGTTGACGATCGTCAGCTCCGGGTAGACGGCGTCGACCGCGTCCCGGGTGCCGATCGTCTCGGCGAAGTGGTAGCCGGTCTCCAGGAACAGGACCTCCACGTCGGGCTTCGCCCGGTGGGCCAGGTCGACCAGCACCGCGTCCTGCATGTTGGACGCGACGATCAGCCGGTCGCCGAACGTCTCCGCCGCCCAGCCGAGCAGCTGCTCGGCCGTCGCGTCCGGGCCCAGCTCGGCCGCGCCGCGCTCGGCGGTCGCGCGCAGGTCGGTCTCCAGGGCAACACTCATGATCGATCCGCTCCAGATGTCTCCGGGACGCCGATGCCGACGAAGGTCACGACGAACGTGCGCAGGCAGCCGGCGCACCACCACGCGGCGTTCAGGCTCGCTCCGCCTGCGCTGTTCTGGCTGCGCTCGGCCGGCCGGAGGTCCTCCTCCCCGCAGTACGGGCAGTAGAACGGTGCGGCTCGCTGGCTCATTCCGTGCCTCCCGCGCTCACTTGAGGTCCGCCTCGTCGGCGCGCAGCACCCACTGCGCGAACCGCTCGTCGTCCGCGCGCTGGGCGGCGAAGTTCCGGACGATGCGCTCGACGTAGTCGCCCAGCTCGGCGCTGGTGACCTTGAGCCCGCGCAGCTTCCGGCCGAAGCCGGCGTCCAGGCCGAGCCCGCCGCCGAGGTGCACCTGGAAGCCCTCGACCTGGTTGCCGTCGGCGTCGGTGACGATCTGGCCCTTCAGGCCGATGTCGGCGACCTGCGTGCGGGCGCAGGCGTTCGGGCAGCCGTTGAGGTGCAGGCTGATCGGGACGTCCGGCACCACGTCGGCCAGCCGCTTCTCCAGGTCCTCGACCAGCCGGATCGCCCGCTCCTTGGTCTCGACGATCGCGAGTTTGCAGAACTCGATGCCGGTGCAGGCCATCGTCGACCGGCGCCAGGTGGAGGGCCGGGCAGGCAGGCCCAGCCGGTTGAGGTCCTCGATCAGGCCGTCCAGCCGGTCGTTGGCGACGTCCAGCACGACGATCTTCTGGTACGGCGTGAACCGGATCCGGTCCGAGCCGGCCCGCTCGGCGGCCTCGGCGACGGCGATCAGCGTCGTGCCGGACACTCGGCCGGACGGCGGCGCGACGCCGACGTAGTTGCGCCCGTCCTTCTGCTTGTGCACGCCGACGTGGTCGATCGGCCGCTCCGGGACCTCGGGCGCCGGGCCGTCGAGCAGCGGCCGTTCCAGGTACTCGTCCTGCAGCACCTGACGGAACTTCTCCGCGCCCCAGTCCGCGATCAGGAACTTGATCCGGGCGCGGTGCCGCAGCCTGCGGTAGCCGTAGTCCCGGAACAGCTGCACGACGCCGTGCCACACGTCGGGCACCTCGTCGAGCGGCACCCACGTCCCGAGCCGCTGCGCGATCTTCGGGTTGGTGGACAGGCCGCCGCCGACCCACAGGTCGAAGCCGGGGCCGTGCTCCGGGTGCTCGACGCCGACGAACGAGATGTCGTTGACCTCGTGCGCCACGTCCTGCTGCCAGGAGATCGCCGACTTGAACTTGCGCGGCAGGTTGGACAGCTCCCGGTCACCGATGAACCGGCGGACGATCTCGTCGATCGCCGGGGTCGGGTCGAGCACCTCCGCGGCGGACACCCCGGCGACCGGGGAGCCGAGCACCACCCGCGGGCAGTCACCGCAGGCCTCGGTGGTCTGCATGCCCAGGCCCTCGAGCTTCGTCCAGATCGCCGGGACGTCCTCGACCCGGATCCAGTGGTACTGGATGTTCTCGCGATCGGTGACGTCGGCGGTGTCCCGGCCGTAGTCCCGGGACACCTCGCCGAGCGCGCGCAGCTGCGCGGCCGAGACGGCGCCGCCGTCGAGCCGGACCCGCATCATGAAGTAGGAGTCGTCGAGCTCCTCGGGCTCCAGCGCCGCGGTGCGGCCGCCGTCGATCCCGGGACGACGCTGGGTGTACAGCCCCCACCAGCGGAAACGCCCGCGCAGGTCGGCCGGGTCGATCGAGTCGAAACCGCGCTTGGCGTAGATGTTCTCGATCCGGGACCGGACGTTGAGCGGATTGTCGTCGCGCTTGCTCCGCTCGTTAGGGTTGAGCGGTTCGCGGTGGCCGAGCTTCCACTGGCCCTGGCCGCGTGCGCGGCCGGGAGCGGTCTTCGAGGGCGCCATGTGGTGGGTGCTCCGGGTGTCGGTGGCGCGGGCACACCCCGGCCCGGGACGGACGCGGAGCGGCCCGGGGTGGGAATACGGGGCCGTCAGGAGGGACGGCGACAGAGCGCGCTGCGTGTCCGGTTCAGGTCCACGTGGCGACGGGCCACGAGGCGGAGACGGAGCGCGTGCACGTTGTCCAGCCTCTCACGGTGTCCGGACGGGAGCCAAAGGGCAGTTCGCATAGTGGGACGGGGCTCACCGGGCTGCCCGCCCCCGATGATTCACCGCGGAACCCGGTCTGTCGATCCGCCCGGGGCTTCGTACCTGCGAACGAGGACGGCCGATCCGCCGTGCGACGCCCCTCCGGCAGCCGACGATCCCGTCATGAGCACCCCCCGATCCGCCCGCGATGCCCGAGGGCACCTCCGCCGACGAGCCGCTCCGGCCGTGGCCCTCCGCCGTGTACCTGCCCCCGGGTCGTGGCCGGTGGTGCGGCCGCGCTGCTGCTCGTGCCGACGGCGGCGACCGGTGCCGGACGGCCCGGGGACGGGCTGACCGGCGTGCTCGTCGCGGCCGCGATCGTGGTGGGCGTGCTCGGGCTCGGCGCGGCCCTGGCCGTGCGCTCCGCGCTGCGCGGGCGGGGCCGGCGACTGCACATCGGGGCCGGCGGCATCGTCGCCCACGGCTGGCCGGATCCGGTCCGGCTGACCCCGGCGCAGGTGCTGGGCGCCGGGGTGCGGGAGGTCCGCCGGTGGAACGGGGGCACGCCCCGGTACCTGCACGCCGGTCACGTGCTCGAGATCGACGTGCCGGCCGGGCGGCTGCGGCCGGGCCTCGCCGGGTTCGACGCCCGGGCAGTGCGGGACCGGCTGCGCCGGTGCCGGGTGCCGTCCGGTGAGATCGGGACCGGCCCGCTCGATCGGGCCGGGGCGGCGTACGGGTCCGGCTGGGCCGCCCGCCCGGCCGCCGGTCCGGAACCCGTGCCGGGCACCTTCGGGCCGGCGTGGGGAGCGGTGCTGCGGGTTGCCGCGCCGGCCGTGGCCGCGGCCGCGATCGTCGTGGTCTGCGCCGCCGGCATCGTGCTCGACCTGCGCGGCCGTACCGAACTCGGTCCCGTCGGATGGGTGCTGTTCTGCTCGGTCGGCGGCATCTGCCTGCTGGGCGTGGTCGGGACGGCCGCCGGGCTGGCCCGGATCCGGCGGCACAGCCGGGTGAGGTTCACCGGCGAGGGGATCGAGCTCGTCGCCCCGATCGAGCGGGAGCGGCCGGTGCGCCTCCCGTGGTCCGCCGTCTCCGAGCCGGAGCTCCACGTCGTCGGCCACCGGCGCCCGGGCGCGGAGTGGCTCCTGACGGCGCGGCTGCTGGTGACGCTGCGGCACCGCCCGGACGACGACGTGCTGCTGGAGCTGCTCGAGACCGGACCCGGCCGGGTGTCCTACCCGGTGCACGGCTTCGACCTGGGTGCCCTCGAGGCCGCGGTGCGGCGGGCCCGCCGGGGGATCGTGCGCTGAGTGCGCTGCGGCGGGGTGGCACACTCGGAAGGCGTGCCACCCCCCTTCGGGATCTACGTCCACGTGCCGTTCTGCGCGACCCGCTGCGGCTACTGCGACTTCAACACCTACACCGCCTCCGAGCTGGCCGGTGACGCGTCCTCGCCGGACGGCTGGCTCGACGCCGCCCGCCGGGAGATCGCGCTGGCCGCGCGCACGGTCGGCGACCGGATCGTCGAGACCGTGTTCGTCGGCGGTGGCACGCCGTCACTGATCGGCGCCGGGCGGCTGTCCGCGGTGCTCGACGCCGTCCGGTCGGAGTTCCGGACCGCACCGGGCTGGGAGGTCACCACCGAGTCCAACCCGGAGTCGACCTCGCCCGGGTTCTTCGCCGGCATCCGCGACGGCGGCTACACCCGGGTGTCGCTCGGCATGCAGTCCGCCGCCCGGCACGTGCTCGCCGTGCTCGACCGCACGCACACCCCCGGCCGCGCCGTCGCCGCCGCCCGGGAGGCCAGGGCGGCCGGGTTCGGCCACGTCAACCTGGACCTGATCTACGCCACCCCGGGCGAGACCGACGACGACCTCCGGCGCTCCGCCGACGCCGTCCTGGAGGCGGGTGCCGACCACGTCTCGGCCTACGCGCTGATCGTCGAGGACGGGACCGCGCTGCACCGCCGGGTCCGTCGCGGCGAGCTGCCCGCACCGGACGACGACGTCGCGGCCACCCGCTACGAGCTGCTCGACGCGCGGCTGCGGGCGGCCGGCCTGGACTGGTACGAGGTGTCGAACTGGTCGCTGCCGGGGGCCGCCTGCCGGCACAATCTCGGCTACTGGCGCGACGGCGACTGGTGGGGCGTCGGGCCCGGCGCGCACTCGCACCTGGCCGGGGTGCGCTGGTGGAACGTCAAGCATCCGGCGCGCTGGGCCGCCCGGCTCGCCGCGGGCGAGTCGCCCGAGGGCGGCCGGGAGCACCTCACCGCCGCCGAGCGCTACACCGAGCGGGTCATGCTGCGGCTGCGGCTGGCCGAGGGGATGGCCCTGGACCTGCTCGATCCGGCGGGCCGGGACGCCGCCGCCCGGGCGGCGGGCGATGGCCTGCTGGAACCCCTCGTGCACGCGGCCGGCCGGGCCGTGCTGACCGATCGGGGCCGGCTGCTGGCCGACCGGGTGGTGACCGACCTGCTGCTGGCCCCGGAGCGGGACGCCGGTCACGCCGCGGCGACGGCCCGGCCCGCACCGCCCGTCGGCGCATAGAATGGACGGGACAGCCGACGGGGACCCACCGCCCGGGGAGGTGCGCGGGACATGAATGCCGACGAGCGGCGGTTCGCGGTACTGCGGGCCATCGTGGCCGACTACGTCTCCACCCACGAGCCCGTGGGATCGAAGGCGCTCGTCGACCGGCACAACCTCGGGGTGTCCAGCGCGACCGTGCGCAACGACATGACCGTCCTCGAGGAGGAGGGGCTGATCGCCCAGCCGCACACCAGTGCCGGGCGGATCCCGACCGACAAGGGCTATCGCCAGTTCGTCGACCGGATCTCGCAGGTCAAGCCGCTGTCCGCGGCCGAGCGGCGGGCCGTGCAGTCGTTCCTGGAGGGCGCGGTCGATCTCGACGACGTGCTCCGTCGCAGCGTCCGGCTGCTCGCCCAGCTGACCCGGCAGGTCGCCGTCGTGCAGTACCCGACGCTGACCCGTTCCACCGTCCGCCATCTCGAGGTCGTCCAGCTGACCCCGGCCCGGCTGATGCTGGTGCTGATCACCGACTCCGGCCGGGTCGACCAGCGGGTGGTCGATCTCGGTGACGTCCTCGACGACGCCGACGTGTCCCGGCTGCGGGAGATGCTCGGCAATGCGCTGAACGGCCGGAAGCTCTCCGAGGCGTCCGCCGCGGTCGCCGAGCTCCCCGAGACCGGCCCGGACGACCTTCGGATGTCGCTGACCCAGGTCGCGACGGTGCTGATCGAGACGCTCGTCGAGCATCCGGAGGAGCGGATGGTGCTCGGTGGCACGGCCAACCTCACCCGCAGCCACGGTGACTTCCCCGGCTCGCTGCGCCAGGTGCTGGAGGCGCTGGAGGAGCAGGTCGTCGTGATGCGGCTGCTCGCGGCCTCCCAGGAGTCCGGGCTGGTCACGGTGCGGATCGGCGAGGAGAACGAGGCCGAGGACCTGCGGACCGCGTCGGTGGTCACCGTCGGGTACGGCTCGGGGACACCGCTGGGCGGGATGGGCGTCGTCGGACCGACCCGGATGGACTATCCGGGCACGATCTCGGCGGTGCATGCGGTCGCCCGGTACGTGGGTGAGATCCTGACCGGGCGGTAATCGGCGGACCTCCCCGCCGCCAGTGAACGAAGGACCTAGAGGAAAAGAGCCAGGTGGCACGCGACTACTACGGGATCCTGGGCGTCGAGCAGGGCGCCGACGCCGCGGAGATCAAGCGGGCGTACCGCAGACTCGCCAGGGAACTGCACCCGGACGTCAATCCCGACGCTGCGGCGCAGGAGCGTTTCCGTGAGGTCAGCGCGGCCTACGAGGTGCTGACCGATCCGGAGAAGCGGCGGATCGTCGACCTCGGCGGGGACCCGCTGGACCCGCGCGGCGGTGGCGGCGGTGCCGGTGGCGGCGATCCGTTCGCCGGCTTCGGCGGGTTCAGCGACATCATGGACGCCTTCTTCGGCGGCACCGCGGCCGGTGGCCGCGGCCGGGGCCCGCGCAGCCGGGTACAGCCCGGTGCGGACGCACTGATCCGGATGGAGCTGACCCTGGAGGAGTGCGCCGCGGGCGTGCAGCGCGATCTCACCGTGGACACCGCGGTGATGTGCACTCAGTGCCAGGGATCCGGCTGCGCCGAGGGCACCCACCCGACCGCCTGCGACACCTGCGGCGGCTCCGGGGAGATCCAGAGCGTGCAGCGGTCGTTCCTCGGCCAGGTCGTCACCGCCCGCCCCTGCCCCACCTGCCGCGGGTTCGGTGAGGTCATCCCGGAGCCGTGCCGGCAGTGCGCCGGTGACGGCCGGGTCCGGTCCCGGCGCAACGTCGCGGTGAAGATCCCGGCCGGCGTCGCCGAGGGGATGCGGGTGCGGCTGGCCGGCCAGGGCGAGGTCGGTGCGGGCGGCGGGCCCGCCGGCGACCTGTACGTCGAGGTCGAGGAGGCCCCGCACGAGATCTTCACCCGGGACGGCTCGGACCTGCACTGCACGCTGCCGCTCCCGATGACCGCCGCCGCGCTGGGGACGACGCTGCCGCTGACCCTGCTCGACGGCAGCGTGGAGGAGATCGGGATCGAGGCGGGGACCCAGCACGGCGCGGTCCGGACGCTGCGCGGCAAGGGCATGCCCCGGCTGCGCTCCACCGGCCGGGTGGACGGCTACGGCGATCTCCTCGTGCACATCGAGGTGGCGGTGCCGACCAGGCTGGACAAGGAGCAGACCGAGCTGCTGCGCGAGCTGGCGCGGCTGCGCGGCGAGGAGCAGCCCGATCTGGTCGGCGGCGCGCGCAACGGGCACGGCCTGTTCTCCCGGCTGCGCGACACCTGGGGCGGGCGATGAGACGCCCCGCCGTGGGCGTCCGTGCCGACGTCCGCGGCTGCCGTTCCCCGATCTTCGCGAACCGCCGCGGTGGGACCGGTCCGGCTGTCATGGTGGGCGGCGTGACCCGATCCGAGATCGCCACGCTGACCCGCCGTGTCGACTCCCAGGACGAGACCCTCCGTGCCGTCGCCGACACCGTCGTGGACGTCCGCGACATCGTCGACGGGCACACCGGCACCCTGGCCGAGCACACGCGGCTGCACGAGCAGCACACCGCGACGCTGGCGGAGCACACCGCGACGCTGGCCGAGCACACCCGGCTGCACGAGCAGCACGCGGCGACGCTGGCGGAGCACACCGCGACGCTGGCCGAGCACACCGGGATGCTCCGCGAGATCCTGCGCCGCCTCCCCCCGCCGTCGTGACGACGGCGCCGCTCTTCCTGGTCGACGGCATCGACGCCCCGGCCGGCGCCGAGACGGTCCTCGACGGCCCGGAGGGCAGGCACGCCGCGACGGTCCGGCGGCTCCGGCCCGGCGAGGCACTGATGCTCTCCGACGGCCGGGGCGCTGTCGCGCACGCCGAGGCGATCGCCCCGGTCGGCCGCGACGCGCTGGCGGTCCGCCTGCTCGACGTGGTGCACGTTCCCCGGCCGGCGGTCCGCGTCGTCGTCGCGCAGGCACTGGTCAAGGGCGACCGCGGTGAGCTGGCGGTGGAGACCGCGACCGAGGCGGGCGCCGACGGGTTCCTGCCCTGGAAGGCGGCCCGCTGTGTGGCCCGGTGGGACGACGGCCCGCGCGGCGCGAAGGCCCTGGAACGCTGGCGCAGCACGGTCCGCGAGGCCGCGAAGCAGGCCCGCCGGCCCTGGCAGCCCGAGGTGGGCGAGCCGGTCAGCACCCGGCAGCTCGCGCAGCGGGTCGCCGGGGCGGATCTCGCGCTGGTGCTGCACGAGTCGGCTCGGGCCGGCCTGGCCGACGTCGAGCTGCCGCGGTCCGGTGAGGTGCTGCTGGCGGTCGGCCCGGAGGGCGGGGTGGACGAGCACGAGCTCGCCGCGCTGACCGGGGCCGGTGCCGTCCCGGTCCGGATGGGCCCCGAGGTCCTGCGCGCCTCGACCGCCGCCTGCGTGGCACTCGGTGCGATCGCGGTCCGGACCGGGCGCTGGGACGCCGCCGATCCGGGCGGCTGAGCGCCGGCGCGGCCCCGTGCGGCAGCAGGTGGCCGATGATGGTCGGCACGGGCCACGCCCCGGCCACCGGATGGGCGCAGATGCACCACCGGCGGACCGGGACGGAAGGCCACCGTCCGGGTCCGCGCCCTGCATCCGGACGGTCCCGTTCCGGTCGATCTGCTCGTCGTCGTCCCGTTCACGTGCGATGATCCGCCGCGTGCGTGATCCACACCACTCTCCGCGGATCGACCGCCGCACCTTCGGGGTGCTCCTGGGCGGTCTCGCCGCGACGCCGCTGATCGGTGCCTGCGGCGGCGGGGACGACGTCCCCGCCGAGCCGGAGGCCACCGCGACCGCCACCCCGCCCGAGCCGCAGCGGATCGCCTACGGCGGCCATCCCGACCAGTTCGGCGAGCTCACGGTGCCGGAGGACCGGCCGCTGCCGCGGGCGATCGTCGTCGTCGTGCACGGCGGGTTCTGGCGGGCCGGCAGCGATCTCGGGCTGATGCGCCCGGTGGCGGCCGCGCTGGTCGCGGCCGGGTTCGCCACCTGGAACGTCGAGTATCGCCGGGTCGACGCGGGCGGTGGCTGGACGGCCACCTTCGACGACGTCGCGATGGCCGCCGACCACCTGTCCACCCTGCGCAGCACCCGGTTCGACCTCCGCAAGGTCTACGCGCTCGGGCATTCCGCGGGCGGGCACCTGGCGGCCTGGCTGGCCGCCCGGCCGGGCCAGCAGCCCGGAGACCCGGGTGCCGATCCGGTGGTGCGGATGGCAGGCGTCGTCCCGCTGGCCGGTGTGCTCGACCTGGCCGCGGCCGCGTCCCTGGGCGACAGCGCGGTGGACGCCCTGGTCGGCGGCACCCCGCGCTCGGCGCCGGAGCGGTACGCGATCGCGAGCCCCATCCGCAGGGTGCCGCTGGGGGTGCCGTCGGTGTGCGTGCACGGCACCGCCGACGAGACGGTCCCGATCACGCAGAGCGAGGCGTTCGTCGCCGAGGCGACCGCGGCGGGCGACTCCGCGGAGCTGGTCCGGGTCGAGGGCGCCGACCACGTGCAGCTCATCGATCCCGCGCATGCCGGCTGGGCCGCGGCGCTGGGTGCACTGGAGGGGCTCGTCGACGGGTGAGCCGGAATGGGCGGGTGCCGGGCGGCGTTGCGCGGGTACCATTCCGGCAACCGACCGCGCGAGACAGAGGCAGGCGATCACACCCTTGACCGGCACCGACCCCGGCTCCATCCCCCGGACCGACCTGCGGTCCGACGCGGCACCGGGCGGGACCGTCCGGTCGAAGATGTCCGTACCGGACAGCGCCCTGCTCTCGCTGCTCGGCTCGCGCGACGAGAGCCTCCGCACCGCGGAGGACGAGCTGGCCGCCGACGTCCACGTCCGCGGCAACGAGCTGACCCTCTCCGGTGATCCCGGCGACGTCGCGTTCGCCGAGCGGGTGTTCACCGAGCTGATCACCCTCGCCGGGCGTGGTCAGCTGGTGGGGGCGGACACGGTGCGGCGCACCGTGGCGATGCTCGCCGACGCCGACGCCGACGCCGCCGAGGGCGGCCGGATGGGCGAGTCCCCGGCGGAGGTGCTGAGCCTGGACATCCTGTCCCGGCGCGGCAAGACGATCCGCCCGAAGACGCTGAACCAGAAGCGCTACGTCGACGCGATCGACTCCCACACCATCGTGTTCGGGATCGGCCCGGCCGGTACCGGCAAGACCTACCTGGCGATGGCGAAGGCCGTGCAGGCGCTGCAGGCCAAGCAGGTCAACCGGATCATCCTGACCCGGCCCGCGGTCGAGGCGGGGGAGCGGCTCGGCTACCTGCCGGGCACCCTGTTCGAGAAGATCGACCCGTACCTGCGGCCGCTCTACGACGCGCTGCACGACATGATCGACCCGGAGTCGATCCCCAAGCTGATGGCCGCCGGGACGATCGAGGTCGCGCCGCTGGCGTACATGCGGGGGCGCACTCTCAACGACGCGTTCATCATCCTGGACGAGGCGCAGAACACCACGCCCGAGCAGATGAAGATGTTCCTCACCCGGCTCGGCTTCGGCTCGAAGATCGTGGTGACCGGTGACATCACCCAGGTCGACCTGCCCGGCAATGCCCGCTCCGGGCTCGCCGTGGTGCAGGACATCCTCGAAGGCATCGAGGACGTGCACTTCTCCTACCTCGACAGCGCCGACGTCGTCCGGCACCGGCTGGTGTCCGACATCGTCGACGCCTACGCCCGGTTCGACGCGGTGTCCGAGCGCCGCGCGGCGGTGAACGCCGGGAACGGGGCGCCGCGCAACGGTCCGCCGACCCGGCACGGCGGGCGCCGCCGATAGTGTCGGACCACCCGTCTACGCTGGCCGGGAACCAGACGGACGAGACGGGTGGGGACGGGGCGACACGGGTGAGCATCGAGGTCGTCAACGAGTCCGGGATCGCGATCGACGAGGCACAGATCGTGTCGGTCGCCCGGTACGCGTTGGACGCGATGAAGGTGAACCCGGCCGCCGAGCTGGCGGTCACCGCGGTCGGCCTGGACACGATGGAGGAGCTCCACGTCCGCTGGATGGAGGAGCCCGGCCCCACCGACGTGATGGCCTTCCCGATGGACTCGCTCGCCGAGGACGGCCGGCGCCCCGATGCGCCGGATCTCGGCCCCGCCCTGCTCGGCGACGTCGTGCTGTGCCCGGCGTTCGCCAGGGACCAGGCCCGCAAGGCGGGCCACACCCTGGCCGACGAGCTGCACCTGCTGACCGTGCACGGCATCCTGCACCTGCTCGGCTACGACCATCTCGAACCGGAGGACGAGCGTGAGATGTTCGCGCTGCAGAACCGGCTGCTGGTCCGCTGGCGTGACGACCGGGCCCAGCTGCGGGCCCGGGAGGCCCAGCGCCGCAGCGACGACCGGCTGCTCGGCGCCGCCGGTTTCGAGGAGGAAACGGGCCGGTGACCGTACCGTCCGACCCTGATCACGCGGCTCCGGAGGACCAGTGACCACCGTCTGGCTGATCGTCGCCACACTTCTTCTCGTTCTGCTGGCCGGGGTGTTCGCGGCCGCCGATTCGGCCCTGATGTCGATCTCGCGGGCCCGGGTCGAGGCGGTCGTGCGCAGCGGCCGGGCCGGCGGCAACGCGCTGTCGGCGGTCGTCGCGGACCGGCCGCGGCACGTCAACCTGCTGATGCTGCTGCGGGTGACCTGCGAGACCGTCGCCGTCATCCTGCTCGCGGTCGCGCTCGCGCCGCTGTTCTCCGCGCCGTGGATCGGCCTCCTGCTGACCGGGGTGATCATGGTGATCGCGAGCTATGTGCTGGTCGGGGTGGGCCCGCGCACGCTCGGCCGCCAGCACCCGTACCGGATCGGGCTGCTGCTCGCGGCGCCGATCCGGGCGCTCGGCACCGTGCTGTCCCCGCTGGCGAAGCTGCTGATCCTGCTCGGCAACGCGATCACCCCCGGCCCCGGCTTCCGGGACGGGCCGTTCTCCACCGAGGTCGAGCTGCGCGAGCTCGTCGACATGGCCAGCAACCGGGGCGTGGTCGACGAGGGCGAGCGCAAGATGATCCACTCGGTGTTCGACCTGGGGGAGACCCCGGTCCGGGAGATCATGGTGCCGCGGCCCGACGTGGTCTGGGCCGAGCGCGACACCCCGGTCGACAAGGTGCTCCGGCTGGCCCTCAAGAGCGGCTACTCGCGGATCCCGGTGCTCGGTGAGGGCATCGACGACGTGATCGGCGTCGCGTACCTCAAGGACCTGGTCCGGGCCCGGGACGACGCGCAGTTCCGCGGCGCCCCGCAGAAGTCGCTGCCCGAGATCCTCCGGCCGGCCGCGTTCGTGCCCGACTCCAAGCGCAGCGACGAGCTGATGCGCGAGATGCAGCGCACCCGCAACCACATGGCCGTCGTCGTCGACGAATACGGCGGCACGGCCGGTGTGGTGACGATCGAGGACATCCTCGAGGAGATCGTCGGGGAGATCACCGACGAGTACGACACCGAGGAGATCCCCGAGGTCGCCGAGGTCGACGACGGCGCGTTCCGGGTGGCCTCCCGGCTGCCGGTCGAGGACCTGGAGGAGCTGTTCGCCGGGCGCTTCCGCGGCACCCCACGGGAGGAGGAGCTGCGCCGGGCGCTGGAGACGGCCGACGTCGACACCGTCGGCGGCCTGCTCGCCCAGCGCCTGGGCAAGGTGCCGCTGCCCGGCGCGGTAGCCGAGGTGGAGGGCCTGCTCCGCCTGGAGGGCGAGGGCGGCAAGGACGCCCGCGGCCGGATCCGGATCACATCGGTGCTGGTCAGCCCGCTCGAACCGGTGGCAGACGACGAGACCACGCCCGCGCGGGCCGACGACGGGCCCGACCCGGCCGCGGGCGACCCGGCGGAGCACAGCGGCGCGGTCCGCGCCGACCGGGCGTAGCACCCCGGCACGGCCCGGACCGGCCGTGCGGACGAGCAGCACAACGGCCCCGCCCGCCGCGGGACCGGAGGAGGAACCGATGGCTGGAAGCGACCGCGACGGCGCCCCGGGGGCGATCCCGGCCGATGCCGGGCTGCCCCCGACACCGTCCTACGACCTGGTGGTCGTCGGCGGCGGCATCGTCGGCCTGGCCACCGCGTTCGCCGCGACCGCCGCCGGGCTGTCGGTCGCCGTCGTCGAGCGGGAGCCCCGGCTGGCGAACCACCAGACCGGCAACAACTCGAACGTCATCCACTCCGGTCTGTACTACGCGCCCGGCGGCTACAAGGCCCGGCTCGCGGTCGCCGGGTGCGCGGAGACGGTCGCGTTCTGCCGGGAGCACGACCTGCCGCACCAGGTGTGCGGGAAGCTGGTCGTGGCGACCGAGCCCGCCGAGCTGCCCCGGCTCGACGAGCTGGCCCGCCGCGGCGACGCGAACGGGGTGGAGAACCACCGGCTCGACGAGCACGGGATGAAGACCTACGAGCCGGACGTCCGCGGCCTCGCCGCGCTGTGGGTGCCCTCCACCGGCATCTGCGACTACCGCGCGATCGCCGAGAAGCTGGGCGAGCTGGTGGAGAAGGCGGGCGGCGAGGTGCACCTGGGCCGGGCCGTCACCGGATTCGCCCGGCGCCCGTCCGACGTGGTGGTCCGGACCTCGCAGGGCGACCTGCTCGGAAAGCGGGTGGTGGTCTGCGGCGGCCTGCGCTGCGACGAGCTGGCCACCCTGGCCGGCGCCGATCCGGGCGTGCGCATCGTCCCGTTCCGCGGCGAGTACTCCGGGTTCTCCGAGCGGGCCGCGTCGCTGGTCCGCGGCCTGATCTACCCGGTGCCCGATCCGGAGTTCCCGTTCCTCGGGGTGCACGCCACCCGCGGCATCGACGGCCACGTGCACGCCGGGCCGAACGCCGTACTGGCGATGGCCAGGGAGGGCTACGACTGGCGCACGATCCGGCCCGCCGAGCTGCTCGGCACCCTCACCTACCCCGGCATGATCCGGATCGCCCGCAAGCACTGGCGCTACGGCATCGGCGAGGTGCAGCGGTCGCTGTCCCGCCGGGCGATGGTCCGCCAGATCCAGCGGATGCTTCCCGACGTGACCGCGGAGGACCTGCACCCGGCCGGCGCCGGCGTCCGGGCGCAGGCGGTGAAGGCCGACGGCACCCTGGTCGACGACTTCCTGTTCCTCGACCAGCCCGGCCCGGACGGCGCCGGCGCGGCCGGGTCCATCCTGCACGTGCTCAACGCGCCGTCCCCGGCGGCGACCGCGGCCCTGCCGATCGGCCGGGAGATCCTCGGCCGGCTGGGTGCCGCCGCGTGACGCTCCCGACTTCCCCGGAGGGTTTCCGGTCCGGCTTCGCCTGCTTCGTGGGCAGGCCGAACGCCGGCAAGTCGACGCTGACCAACGCGCTGGTCGGCCGGAAGGTCGCGATCACCTCCAGCCGGCCGCAGACCACCCGGCACGCGATCCGCGGCATCGTGCACCGCGAGGACGCCCAGATCGTCCTGGTCGACACGCCCGGTCTGCACCGGCCGCGGACCCTGCTCGGCTCCCGGCTGAACGACGTGGTGCGCGAGACCTGGGCGGAGGTCGACGTCGTCGGGTTCTGCGTCCCGGCGAACGAGAAGGTCGGACGCGGCGACCGGTTCATCGCCGAGGAGCTGCGCAAGGTCGCCGCGCACACCCCGGTGATCGCGGTCGTCACCAAGACCGACCTGGCACCGCCGGAACAGGTGGCGGAGCGGCTGGCCGAGGTCTCCGGGCTGATGGACTTCACCGAGGTCGTCCCGACCTCGGCGCAGTCCGGGTTCCAGGTGTCGCTGCTCTCCGATCTGCTGGTCGCGCAGCTGCCGGAGGGCCCGCAGCTCTACCCGGACGGCGACCTCACCGACGAGCCGGAGGAGACCCTGGTCGCCGAGCTCATCCGGGAGGCAGCCCTGGAGGGGGTGCGGGACGAGCTGCCGCACTCGATCGCGGTCACGGTCGAGGAGACCATCGAGAAGGCGAACCTGCTGGAGATCCACGCGATCGTCTGGGTCGAGCGGTCCAGCCAGAAGGGGATCGTGATCGGCCGCGGCGGTGCCCGGCTCAAGCAGGTCGGTTCGGACGCCCGGCGGCAGATCGAGCGGCTGCTCGGCACGAAGATCTATCTCGACCTGCACGTGAAGATCGCGGAGAACTGGCAGCGCGACCCCAAGCAGCTGCGCAAGCTCGGCTTCTGAGCCGAGCCTGCGCGCCGGGCCGCGGGGCAGCGCCTACGCTGGGTGCATGGCCCAGCTGTACCGCGACACCGGGATCGTGTTGCGCGTGCAGAAGCTCGGCGAGGCCGACCGGATCGTCACGATGCTCACCCGGCAGCGCGGGAAGATCCGGGTGGTCGCCAAGGGTGTGCGCCGCACCCGGTCGCGCTGGGGGGCGCGGCTGGAGCCGTTCAACCACGTCGACGTGCAGTGCTACACCGGCCGCACGCTCGACGTCGTCACCCAGGCCCAGACCGTCGACGCGTTCGCCCCGGCGATCGTCGCCGACTGGTCGGCGTACTCGTGCGGCTGCGCGATCCTGGAGACCGCCGACCGGCTGGTCTCCGAGGAGGGGGAGCCGTCGCTGCGGGTGTACCTGCTGCTGCTCGGCGCGACCCGGGCGCTGGCCGACGGCCTGCGTGAACCGGTGCTGGTGCTGGACGCATTCCTGCTGCGCGCGATGAGCCACGCCGGCTGGGCGCCGTCGCTGTCGGACTGCGCGCGCTGCGCCACACCGGGACCGCACCGGGCGTTCACCGTCGCCGGCGGCGGGATGGTCTGCCCGCGCTGCCGTCCACCCGGGTCGGTCACCCCGGCCGCCGAGACGGTCACGCTGCTGGAGGCGCTGCTGCACGGTGACTGGACGGTCGCCGACGCCTCGGCCGACCCGACCCGCCGCGAGGCCAGCGGCCTGGTCGCGGCCCACCTGCAGTGGCACCTGGAGCGGCAGCTCCGTTCGTTGCCGCTGGTGGACCGCAGGCCCCGGACCCGTCCCGGGCCGGATCCGGTTGCGCCGCAGCGCCCGCCGGAAGGCATCCCGGCGGCGTCGAACGGTCCGGCCGGTGCCCGGCCGACCGACGGTGGACCGCCGGTCGCGCATCGCGCGACATCCGCCGACTCCACCGGGTGATCCAGGCTTCCGCCGGGCAACCCCGCTCCGCCGCTCGTTACGCTCCCGTGATCGAAGCTGACCGATCGGATCCGACGGAGAGGCGCACGTGACCCCACCACCCCATACCCGGGACGGCCGGGACGGTCGGGACGACGCGGCCGCGACCGAGCGCACCCGCCGGCTCGCCGCCGCGACCCAGCGGCTGCCGGTCGCACCCACCCAGCTCATCCCGCTGCGGACCGAGCTGCTGCCCGAGTCCCCGCCGGACGGTCCGACGCGGGCGATGCGCCAGGTCCGGGCCCGCACCGAGGACGGCGCCTGGCCGGCGATCCCGATGCTGCCGGTGATCCGCCCGGAGGACAGTGAGCCGCTGTCCGAGGTCGACCGGGCCCGCGGCCACCGCGGGATGCGGGAGCTGCGGGAGACCGTGGAGCGGCTGGAGGACTCGGAGGTGCCGGCCTGGCCGGTGCGCGAGGAACCGGACGAGCAGTTCCGGATCTGAGCCGTCCCGGGGGCCGACGTAGGGTGCAGGACGTGCCGTTCCAGCCTCCCCCACCGCACCCGTCCGGCGCGCGGCCCCCGGCGATCCCGGCGGCGCTGGTGCCGCGCCACGTCGCCCTCGTGATGGACGGCAACGGCCGCTGGGCGAACGCCCGCGGCCTGCCCCGCACGGAGGGCCACAAGCGCGGCGAGGCATCGCTGATGGACGTCGCCCGCGGCTGCATCGAGATGGGTGTCGGCTGGCTGTCGGCGTACGCGTTCTCCACCGAGAACTGGCGGCGCAGCCCGGACGAGGTCCGCTTCCTGATGGGCTTCAACCGGGACGTGATCCGCCGCCGGGTGGACGAGATGGACGCGATGGGCGTGCGGGTCCGCTGGGCGGGCAGGCGGCCCCGGCTGTGGCGGTCGGTGATCAAGGAACTCGAGGTCGCCGAGCAGCGGACCCGGCACAACGACGTCCTGAACCTCACGATGTGCGTGAACTACGGCGGCCGGGCGGAGATCGTCGACTCGGTCCGGCAGATCGCCCGGCTCGCCGCCGAGGGGCGGATCAACCCGGACAAGATCGACGAACGGATGCTGGCCCGGCACCTGGACGAGCCGGACATGCCCGACGTCGACCTGTTCGTGCGGTCGTCGGGGGAGCAGCGGACGTCGAACTTCCTGCTCTGGCAGAGCGCGTACGCCGAGATGGTCTTCCTGGACACGCTGTTCCCGGACTTCGACCGCCGGCACATCTGGCAGGCGATCGAGATCTACGCCCGCCGCGACCGACGGTTCGGCGGGGCGCAGGACAACGCCGGCACGGCGGACGGGGTACGGAGCCAGTGACCGACGCGGTGATCACCGGGATGCTCGGGACGGCCCGGGCGGCCCTCGAGCGGTTCCACGACGTCGTCGTCGACGACGACGGGGCCCTGACCTTCGCGCACGGCGGCGTGCTGTGCGTCGTGCAGGGCACCGAGCTGGAGGAGGGCCTGCCGGTCCTCAACATCACCTGCGTGGTGGCGTGGGACCTGGCCGATCCGGACGTGCCGTCGCGGGTCGGTCTCGGCGTGGGGGAGGGTCTGTTCGGGACCCCGCGGGTGGTGCGCGGCGAGCGCGGCTGGGACGTGACGCTGCGCTACGCGTTCCCGGCGTCCGGCCTGGCCGAGGCGCCGATGGGCACGCTGCTGATGCTGGTCGTGTCGTCGGCGTCGAGCATGCGCACAGAACTCGTGGACGACTGAACTCGTGGACGGCCGGGCCGGTCGCCCGGCCCGGCCCCGTCCTCACCGCTTGCGGTTGGTGCCGAGCTCCTCGGCGATCGGGTTGACCGGGTCGACGTCCTTGGTCGCCTCGGACAGGCCCGGGTGGGTGTGCCGGGCGCGCCGCTGGGCCCGCAGCTGCTCGGTCTCCTCCCGCGACTCGTCGGCGGTGTCGACCGCGGCGACGACGTCCGCGACCGAGCCGTAGACCGCGGCCGGGACTGCCCGGATCGCCTCGACGGTCGCGGCGTCGGCGCCGTTGCGCTCCGCCCCGGCGGCGAGCTCGTCCTTGCCGGCCGGGAACGTGACGCCGTCCAGCGCGGTGTGGACGGCGTCAGGGGTGGTCGTGCGGGTCGTCATCTGTGGACTGCCTCCTCGTCGGTGATCGTGCTCGTCGACAGGAGGGTTACCGGTGTGCGGCGATCCATGCACCGCGGGCGTCACCCGGTGGAGGGGCTCCCCCCGTCGGCCGGTCCGGCGGCCTCCGCCTCGCCGGCGAGATGGACCGGCGGCAACGCCGAGAGCTGGGCGGGTGTCATGTCGTGGGCGACGCCGAGCACGTCGTTCTGCGACTTCGTCATCCGGGCGTCGACCAGCCCGGACAGCCCGTAGGCGACCCGGCCGAGCAGGCGGACCGTGGTCTCGTCGACCAGCGGCCGCGGAGTGGAGACGATCGCGACGCCGCGCGGGGTGCCGTCGTTCGACTGGGCGACCCCGATCGAGTACGACTCGCGCGGGTTCACGTGCCGCGACGCGTAGTGATCGCGCAGCTTGACCACCATCTCGTGGAAGTCGCCGACGTCGCCGTCGAGCTCCAGCTTCTCCAGGTCGGCCTTGGTGAGGGTCTTGGTGCGGCCGGAGAAGCAGCGGACGTAGCCGATCACCGCCCCCGTCCACAGCGCCTCGACCAGCGCTGGGTCGGCGTCCACCCGGACCGGGCCGGACTCCGGCCCGCCGAGCGCGGTCACCAGGTGCTCACAGCAGCGCAGCACGTACTGCAGGTCCTCGAAGACCGCCGCGAGCTGTGCCAGCTCGCCGGACTCCGGGACGTCGATCCGCCGCACCGTGGTCGGTGCCGCGTGGGCACCGTCGCCGGGTGCGCCGTCGTCGTGCGTGTCGGTCATCGTCGACCCCACCTCCGGTGGATCACCGTATCGGCGGCTGCCGCGGCACGGTGTCGCGTTATGAGACGTTCTGTGACCTGTGCCTCTCCGGGCGGCCACCGTGCCTCCGATCCGGCGGCCGGTGCTAGCCTCGTGCACCGAAAGGTCACGAGTGCCAGCGCGAAGCCCCGGCTTGCTGGCCGGCAACCCTCCTCCGCGGTGGGGTGCCCCGGGTGATGACCGGGCCGTCGCGACACCCGCGCCGGCAAGCGCGGATCCGGCACCCGCAGCACGGCTGCCCCGGATCCTTGTGATCCGGAGGACGGACATGACCGCTGCCCTGCTTCACGACACCACCCGCCCCGCCGCCGCGCTCCCCGCGGTCACCGGCGCCGATCTCACCGTGCCGCTGGTCGACGGCGGGCCGGTCCGGTACTGCGATCTCGACTCGGCCGCCTCGACGCCCGCGCTGGCCGCGGTCACCGCGCACGTCGCGCAGGTGCTGCCCTACCACGGCAGCGTGCACCGGGGTGCCGGCTACACCTCGCGGGTCTGCACGTCGTTGCTGGAGAACGCGCGCGCCGACGTCGCCCGCTTCGTCCGCGCCCGGCCCGGCGACGCCGTGGTGTTCACCCGCAACACCACCGACGCGCTCGGCCTGCTCGCCCGCGCGGTGCCGGGGCCGGTGGTGACGCTGGACCTGGAGCACCACGCGACGCTGCTGGCCTGGCGGCACGGCGAGCACCGGGTCGTCCGGGCCGGCCGCACGATCGTCGACACCCTGGACGCGCTGCGCGCCGAGCTCACCGCCCGCCCGGACGCCGCGCTGGTCGCCGTCACCGGGGCGTCGAACGTGACCGGTGAGCTGCTGCCGATCGCCGACGTCGTGGCGATCGCGCACGCCGCCGGTGCCCGGGTCTGCGTGGACGCCGCTCAGCTCGCTCCGCACCGCAGGCTCGACCTGGCCGGCTGGGGAGCCGACTACCTGGCGCTGTCCGGGCACAAGATCTACGCGCCGTTCGGGGCCGGTGTGCTGGTCGGGCGCCGGGACTGGCTGGACGCCGCCGAGCCGCACCTCGCCGGTGGCGGCGCCGTGCGGTCGGTGGCGGTCGCCGCGGACCGCACCGAGGTGGCCTGGCTGCCCGCGCCGCAGCGGCACGAGGGCGGCACGCCGAACGTGCTCGGCGCGGCCGCGCTGGCGGCGGCCTGCCGCGCGCTGGAGCCGGTGATCGACGACGAGCTGCCCGCGCACGAGCGGGCGCTCGCCATGCGGTTGCACGCCGGGCTCGCCTCAGTGCCCGGCCTGCGCACGCTGTCGATCTTCGACGACGCGCCGGACCGGACCGCGACCGTCTCGTTCACCCTCGGCGATCGCCCGGCAGGGCTGGTCGCGGCCGCGCTGTCCGCGGAGCACGGCATCGGCGTGCGGGACGGCCGGTTCTGTGCGCACCCGCTGCTCGCCCGCTGCAACGACGGCGACGACGCGGTCCGCGCCTCGCTCGGCCTGCGCAGCACCGGGTCCGACGTCGACCGGCTGGTGGACGCCCTCGGCCGGCTGGCCCGCAGCGGCCCGCAGTGGACCTACGCGATCATCGACGGCCGCTGGACGCCCACCCCGGACCCGCGACCGCTGGATCCGTTCGGGCTGGGGGAGCGGCCCGGGCTGCCGGGCTGCGATCGCTGAGGGATCAGCCGCGGGCCGCCGAGCACGCTCGGCACAGCCCGAAGATCTCCAGGGTGTGCGACAGGTCGGTGAAGCCGTGCTGCTCGGCGATCGACTGCGCCCACGACTCCACGGCGGGCCCCTCGATCTCCACCGCGGCGCCGCACCGCCGGCAGACGAGGTGATGGTGGTGGTGCTCGCTGGCGCAGCGCCGGTAGACGGCCTCGCCGGAGCCGGTCCGCAGCACGTCGACCTCGCCGCCCTCGGCGAGGGTCTGCAGGGTCCGGTACACCGTCGTCAGGCCGATGCCCTCGCCGGTGCGGCGGAGCTCCTCGTGGATCTCCTGGGCGGACCGGAAGTCCTCGATCCGGTCCAGCAGCGCGATCACCGCCGCCCGCTGCCGGGTCGCCCGGATGCCGCGCGGACCGGCCGTCGAGCGCTCGGCCCGCTCGGCCTGTTCCACCCCGTCCTGCACCGCCTGATCGCTCACGAGTCCTCCTCCACGTGCGCCACCGCGTCCACCACGATGTGGGCGAGATGGTCGTCCACCAGGGAGTAGAGCACCTCCCGGCCCTTGCGCTCACCTTCGACCACACCCGCCGACTTCAGCACCCGCAGGTGCTGGCTGATCAGCGGCTGGGTGACGCCCAGCGCGTCGACCAGGTCGTGCACGCAGCGCGCGTGCTCCAGGAGCTGCAGGACGATCGCGATCCGCACCGGCGCCGCCAGCGCGCGCAGCAGGTCCCCGGCCGCCGCGAGGGTGCGCGGATCGCGGACCGGGCCGGGAGCCGGCGCGGGGTGGTGCTCCCCGGCGTGCTCGTCCGACCCCGGGGTCCGGGTGGTCTCCGCTGCGGCAGACATCGTGGTTCCGTCCCGTCCCCGGAGATGGCGGCCACACCCCCGGCGCTGATCGAGCCCAGCCGGCCGCACCCGACATGGTAGGCGTGTTCGTTATCGTCGCGCCGTGCTGCTGGTCTGCCGGTTCACCGTGTCGCCCGACGAGGCCCCCCGTTTCACCGCGCGCACCGCCCGCGCCCTGGAGCTGCTCGCCGCCCAGCCGGGCTGCCGGGGCGGCGAGGCGGGCCGGGCGATCGAGGACCGGCAGCAGTGGGTGCTGACGGTCCGTTTCGACTCGGTCGACGCCTACCGGCGGGCGCTCGGGCCGTTCCCGGTCCGCGAGCACGTGCACCCGCTGCTGGCCGAGGCCGACACCACGACCGAGTCGACGCTCGAGACCCTGCTGTCGGTGGCTCCGGGCGCGTCCGCCGTCCACCACCCCTCGCTGCTCGGCTGAGCCGGGCGGCCGGAATCGGGTCATGCGGGGCCGGTAATCTGTAGAACCCACCTTGCGAATCCGCGGGTGGGCATTCCCGAATCCCGGACCTGGAGTACCGCCAGTGGCCAGCAAGCCGACCTCCGCCAAGATCGAGACCATCGTCGCGCTGACCAAGCGTCGCGGATTCGTCTTCGCCTCCGGGGAGATCTACGGCGGTACCCGGTCGGCGTGGGACTACGGTCCGCTCGGCGTCGAGCTCAAGGACAACATCAAGCGCCAGTGGTGGAAGACCATGGTCACCGGCCGCGACGACGTCGTCGGCCTGGACTCGTCGGTGATCCTGCCGCGGCAGACCTGGGTCGCCTCCGGGCACGTCAACGCGTTCACCGACCCGCTGGTCGAGTGCACGTCGTGCCACAAGCGCTACCGCGCCGACCAGCTCGCCGAGGAGTTCGCCGAGCGCAAGGGCCGCGACCCGGAGGCCGCCGACCCGAACGACCTGTCCGAGGTGCCCTGCCCGAACTGCGGCACCCGCGGCCAGTTCACCGCGCCGCGCGAGTTCAACATGATGCTGAAGACCTTCCTCGGCCCGGTGGAGTCCGAGGAGGGCATGGCCTACCTGCGTCCGGAGACCGCCCAGGGCATCTTCGTCAACTTCCTGAACGTGCAGACGACCTCGCGCAAGAAGCCGCCGTTCGGCATCGGCCAGATCGGCAAGAGCTTCCGCAACGAGATCACCCCGGGCAACTTCATCTTCCGGACCCGCGAGTTCGAGCAGATGGAGATGGAGTACTTCGTCGAGCCGGGGCAGGACGAGGAGATCCACCAGTACTGGATCGACGAGCGCACCCGCTGGTACACCGACCTGGGCATCGACGGTGCGAACCTGCGGCAGTACGAGCACCCGAAGGAGAAGCTCTCCCACTACTCGAAGCGCACCGTCGACATCGAGTACCGGTTCAACTTCACCGGCCAGGAGTGGGGCGAGCTCGAGGGCATCGCGAACCGCACCGACTTCGACCTGACGACGCACTCGAATCACTCGGGCGTGGACCTGTCGTTCTACGACCAGGCCACCGACACCCGCTACCGGCCGTACGTGATCGAGCCCGCGGCCGGCGTCGGACGGTCGATGATGGCCTTCCTGATCGAGGCCTACACCGAGGACGAGGCGCCCAACGCCAAGGGCGGCGTGGACAAGCGCGTCGTGCTGAAGCTGGACCGCAGGCTCGCCCCGGTGAAGGCCGCGGTGCTGCCGCTCTCGCGCAACGCGGAGCTGTCGCCGAAGGCCCGCGACCTCGCGGCGCAGCTGCGGAAGAGCTGGAACGTCGACTTCGACGACGCCGGCGCGATCGGCCGCCGCTACCGCAGGCAGGACGAGATCGGCACGCCGTTCTGCATCACGGTCGACTTCGACACCCTGACCGACCAGGCCGTGACCATCCGGGAGCGGGACTCGATGGCCCAGGAGCGGGTCGCGCTGGACCAGGTCGAGACCTACCTCGCCACCCGGCTGCTCGGCTGCTGACCGGCCCCGCACAGCACGGATCGGCCCCCGCCCGGGGCCACGGGCGGGGGCCGATCTGCGTGCCGCCGGTGCTACACCGGCTCGGGCAGCAGCCGCTCCACCAGGTCGGACAGCGTGATGATGCCGATCAGGTCGCCGTCGGACTCCACCAGCGCCAGGTGTGCACGCTGCTCGCGCATCGTGTTCACCGCCGCGTTGTAGCGGGTGTCCGCCGGGAGCGTGAGGACGGGCCGCATCAGCTCGCGGGCCCGGGTGCCGGGCTCGCGGGTCAGCGTGTCCCGCACATGCACGTAGCCGATCGGGGTGTCCCCGTCCCGGACGATCAGCCGCAGGTGGCCGGTCCGCCGGGCGGTCTCCTGGACGGTGCTGACGTCGTCGTCGGCCGCCACCCCGGAGGGCTCGTGCGCCAGCTCGCTCAGCGGCGTCCGCTCCAGCTCCAGTGCGGTGACCAGCTGGTCACGCCGCTCCCGGTCCAGCGCACCGGTCTTCGCCGAGTGGTCGACCAGCTCGCGCAGGTCGTCGGCGTTGCGGCCGGAGGCCATCTCGTCGACCGGTTCGACGCCGACCGCCCGCAGGCAGCGGTTCGCCAGGCCGTTGAGCAGCACCAGGATCGGCCGGGTCAGCACCATGAAGCCGCGCATCGGGATCGCCAGCATGATCGCCGAACGCTCCGGGTGCGAGATCGCCCAGGACTTCGGCGCCATCTCGCCCACCACCAGGTGGACGAAGGTGACCACGATCAGCGACAGGATGAACGACACGACCGCGGCGATGCCGGAGGCCAGCCCCCATCCCTCCAACACCGGCCGCAGGGCGTAGTCGACGGCCGGTTTCGCGACCGCACCGAGCCCCAGCGTGCACAGCGTGATGCCCAGCTGGGAGCCGGCCAGCAGCAGCGACAGGTCCTTCGCGCTGCGCAGTGCGGCGCGCGCCGACGCCGAGGTCTGCGCGGCCTCCTCCAGCCGGTAGTTCCGGGCGGCGACGAGTGCGAACTCCACCGCCACGAAGAACGCGCTCAGCCCGACCAGGGCGATGGAGACGACGATCGAGGTGACGCTCATGCCCGCACCTCCTGCTCATCGGCCCCGGCGGGCTCGGTCCACACCAGGTGCACCGTGGACGGGACCCTCCGGTCCACCTCCTGGACGCTGATCCGCAGCGCCCGGGGCGGGTCGTCGGGGCTCTCGGCCGGGATCATGATGACGATCTCGTCACCCGGCTCCGGGAGCCGCTGCAGCTCGGCCATCACCAGGCCGCCGACGGTCTGGTAGTCGCCCTCGGGCAGCTCGGCGTCGATCAGCCTGCCGACCTCGTCGACGTGCCGGTCGCCCGGCACCACCCAGCCGTCCTCGGCCTGCCGGGCCTGGTCGGTGCCCGCCTGGTCGTGCTCGTCGGTGATCTCGCCGACCAGCTCCTCGGCCACGTCCTCGACGGTGATGACGCCGGCCAGGCCGCCGTACTCGTCGAGCACGCAGGCGAGCTCCTCGCCCTCCTCTCGCAGCCGGGCCATCACCTGCGGCAGCGGCAGCGAGGACGGCACCAGCACCGGCGCCCGCATCAGCTCCGATACCAGGACGTCGGCCGCGCCGCGGCCACCCAGGTCGGTGCGCTCGGACAGCGCCAGCACGTCCTTGAGGCAGACGACGCCGACCAGCTCCATCGCGTTGTCCGGGTCGGCCGCGTCGGGCGGCGTTCCGAGCACCGGGTAGCGGGAGTGCTGGACGGCCATCTGGCCGATCAGGCTCTCCACGGTGGCGTCGTCGCGCACCCAGGACACCCGCGGCCGCGGGATCATCGCGGCCCGCGCCGTCCGGTCGGTGAAGTCGACGACCCGGTCCAGCAGGACCGCGAACTCCGGGGCGAGATCGCCCGAGTCGCGGGAGTCGTCGATGATCGCTTCCAGGTCGCGCGGGGTGGCCGAGTGCTCGACGTCGTGCACCGGCTCGATTCGCAGCGCGCGCAGCAGCAGGTTGGACGCGGCGTCGAACAGCTTGATGATCCAGCCGAAGATCGCCAGGTAGGTCTTCGTGGACAGCGCCAGCCAGCGCGCCACGGGCTCCGGCCGGGCGATCGCCAGGTTCTTCGGGAACAGCTCGCCGAAGACCATCTGGACGACGGTGGAGAGCAGCAGCGCGAACGTGATGCCGATCGCGACGCCGATGCCGCTCGGCACGTTGACCACGCCGAGCAGCTCGCCGATGCCGTTGCCGATCAGCGGCTCGGCGACGTAACCGACCAGCAGGCCGGTCACGGTGATGCCGAGCTGGGCGCCGGACAGCATGAACGAGGTGCGCCGGGTGATGTCGAGTGCGCGGATCGCTCCGGTGTCGCCCTCGGCCGCCTTGGCCTTGAGCCGGGAGCGGTCGACGGCCATGTAGCCGAATTCCTGCGCCACGAAGTAGCCGGTGAGTGCGGTGATCGCCAGGACCACCAGGATGCCGAGCAGGATTCCGAGGATCGTGCCGATCACCGGAGCGTCACCGCCCGGCGGTCGGGCCCGTGGGTACGGGCGGGAACGAGGGCGATGCGGGGTCGCCGTCCGGGTGTATGCCGGACGGCGCCGGGACTGTCGCTGGGGTCCATGACTCCTGACTCGCGATCGGATGTGTCGTCGACGCGTACAACGCGTGCCGGAATAGTACGGTTCCGCGCCGCACTCGTCGTGTCGGCCTCCTCACGTGTCTCCGAACTGTGACCCGGCCCTGTGACCCGGCCCTGCGACCCGGCCCTGTGATCCGGAACTGCGACCCCGGCGGCGGCCCCGGAAGGTCCCCGGCGCGGCCGGCCGCGCTCCCCTCCGGAACCTGTCGGTCCCCGTCGCTACCCTGGCGGCCGTGAGCACCGGTCCGTCCCAGCCCCCCGCCGATCCGCGCCGCGCGCTCGGCGCCGCCCTGAGCCGGTGGGCGGCCGCCGGATCGGCCGGGATCGGCGTGGTCCGGGTGCTGGAGCGGCACGGCTTCGGCTCGGTCGAGTCCGGCCAGCTGCTGGCCGGCACCCCGGCCGGCGAGCTGGCCGGCCTGCTCTACCTCGGCGCGCTGGACGACGCGGCCGGTCCGCTGGCCGCCGAGGCGGCCGCGGGTGCGGCGGCGGTTCGCGACACCCGGGTCGCCGAGTCCTCCGCGCTGGAAGCCGGGCTGGCCTGCGCCGGCGGCGCCACCCTGCTCGGGCACCCGCTGCCGCCCGGCCCGGCCGCGGCACTCGGCGAGGCGCTGGAGGCGGCCCGCCCCGCGGCCCTGCTGTCCACCCTCGACGGCACCTCCGCGCTGGTGCTGACCGGGCCCGACCTGGCGACCGGGCACGGGTCGCTGGGCGCGCCCGCGGTCGACGAGGCGGCCACCGCCGCGGCCCGCGCGCTGCTGCGCCGCGGCGCCACCGCCACCGAGCGGAGCGATGCCGCGGGCACCCCGGTGCTGGTCGACGTGTGGGTGCCGGTGCCGTCGGTGCTGGTGGTCGGCGAGGGTGCGCTGGGCGCCGCGCTGCACGCGCAGGCCGGGCTGCTCGGCTGGTCGGCGCGCACCGTCACCACGGTGGCCGACGCGCAGGCCGCGGTCGCCGCCTTCACCGACGCCGATGTGCTGGTCCTGCTCGACCACTCCCCGGCGTTCGACGCGATCCTGCTCGAGGGACTGGCGCACGGCCGCGGCTTCCTCGGCGCGCTCGGTTCCCGCCGCACCCAGGCCGCCCGCCGGGAGCGGCTGGCCGCGGCCGGTGTCGACGACGCCGGCTTCGCCGCGATCCACGGCCCGGTCGGGCTGGACCTGGGCGCCCGCACCCCGGCCGAGACGGCGGTGTCGATCGTCGCGCAGGTGATCGCGCTGCGGGCCGGCCGATCGGCGGCGGCGCTGGCGGGCTCGACCGGACGGATCGGCGGATGAGCGCAGCCTCCTCCCGCCGTGGCCTCGGCGGCGCGGCACCGGTGGCGCCCGGCGGACCGGCCCGCGGCCGCCCGGCCCCCGCCCGCCGCCCGGTCCGGACCGGGACGACCTGGGGGGCCCGGCTGCTGGTCGGCGGGCTGGTGATGCTGATCGCCGTCGTCGGCGTGACCGCGCTGCGGGTCTGGCAGGTCGCCCGGGTCGACGACCAGCGCCCGGTCGACGCGGTCGTCGTGCTGGGGGCCGCCCAGTACAACGGGGAGCCGAGCGCGGTCCTCGCCGCCCGGCTGCGGCACGCCGCCCAGCTCTACGCCGACGGCGTCGCCCCGCGGATCGTCACGGTCGGCGGCGGTCGCACCGGCGACCGCTACACCGAGGCCGAGGCCAGCCGGGACTGGCTGGTCGCCCGCGGGGTCCCGGCGTCGGCGGTGGAGGCGGTGCCGGAGGGCGCGGACACCCTCGGCAGCCTGCAGGCGGTCGCCGCGAGCGCCCGGTCGCAGGGCTGGTCGTCGGCGCTGCTGGTGTCCGACCCGTGGCACAGCCTGCGGGCCCGCACGATGGCGCGGGACGCCGGGCTGGAGGCGTGGACGTCGCCGACCCGCAGCGGGCCGATCGTGCAGACCCGGGAGACCCAGCTGCGCTACATCTACCGGGAGACCGGGGCGCTGCTGTTCTACGCGCTGACCCACGCCTCGGTCGACACGGCGAGCTCCGGGCAGGGCTGAGGCCGTGGCCGAGCTGCCGGAGCTGTCCGGGACACCCGGGCCGTCCGTGCTGCCCGGGCCGGCTGAGCGGGCCGGGCCGGCCGGGCCGCAGGGGATCTCGTCGGCGGCCAGGCCCGGTGCCGCGCCGTCCCCCGGGTACACCCCGGCCGACGCCGAGCGGCGTCATCCCGAGCCGCCCAAGGGATCCGGCCTGGGGGAGCGCGGCCGGGTGGAGCGGCGCAGCCCGTTCTCCCGGGACCGCGCCCGGGTGCTGCACTCGGCGGCGCTGCGCCGGCTCGCCGGGAAGACCCAGGTCGTCGGGCCGGGGGAGGGCGCCGAGGTCACCGGCATCCCACGCACCCGGCTGACGCACTCGCTGGAGGTCGCCCAGATCGGCCGCGGCATCGCCGAGGAGCTCGGCCTCGATCCGGACGTCGTCGACGCCGCCGGGCTCGCCCACGACATCGGCCATCCGCCGTTCGGGCACAACGGCGAGCGCGCGCTCGACGAGGCGGGCGCCGCCTGCGGCGGGTTCGAGGGCAACGCGCAGACGCTGCGGATCGTGACCCGGCTGGAGCCCAAGGCCCGCTCGTCGGACGGGCGCGGCCCCGGCGGGCTCAACCTGACCCGGGCGACCCTGGACGCCGCCACGAAGTACCCGTGGGCCCGGCGCGGCGCCGAGCGCAAGTTCGGCGCCTATGCTGACGACCTGCCCGCCCTGGAATGGGTGCGGCTCGGCGCCCGGCCCGGTGCGCGCTGTATGGAGGCGCAGGTCATGGACTGGGCCGACGACGTCGCCTACTCGGTGCACGACGTCGAGGACGCGGTGCTGGCCGGCCGGATGGACCTGGCCGTGCTGTCCTCGCGGTCCGAGCGGGAGGCGCTCGCCGCGGAGGCCGCCCGCCGGTTCGGCACCGACGCCGCGGCCTGCGCCGAGGCGGCCGCGCAGCTGAACGCGCTGCCCGTGGTCCGCGCCGTGCACGGCTTCGACGTGCGCACCGCGGGCGGCGACGACCTGGTCGCCATGAAGCGGATGACCAGCGAGCTGGTCGGCCGGTTCGCGCTCGCCGCCACCGACGCCACCCTCGACGCCCACGGCGACGCGCCGCTCGCCCGGCACCGCGCCGACCTGGTCGTGCCGGTCGAGGCGCAGGCCGAGGTGGTGCTGCTCAAGGAGCTCGCCACCCGGTACGTGATGAGCGACCCGCAGCGGCTGGCCATGCAGGCCCGGCAGCGCGAGCTGCTGCACGAGCTGGTCGCCACGCTGGTCGCGCGCGGGCCGGCCGGGCTCGACCCGGTCCGCGCCGAGGACTGGGCCGTCGCGCCGGACGACCGGGCCCGGCTGCGGGTGGTGCTCGACCAGGTCGCGCTGCTCACCGATCAGCAGGCCGTCGCCTGGCATCGGAGGGCATGCCGGTAGGTGCCCCGTGCCGCCGAGCGGCCTGAGCTGCCGGCGCGGTGGACCGGCCGCCGGTGCTCAGACGTTCCCGGCGATCCCGGCGTCGTCAACGACCGGGCGCCCCCTTGAGGACCGTGTGCAGGGCGGGCGCCGGATCGGCCAGCACGGTGACGTCGTCGAGCGGGTCCCCGTCGACGACCAGCAGTCCGCGTGCGCGCCGGGGGCGGCCACCCCGATCTCACCCTCGGCGCGCAGCAGCCGGGCGGCCGTCGTCGTCGCCGAGCGCGCCACCTCGGCCGAGGACACCACCGGGCCCGGATGCTGAACTCGGTGGACTGGTGCTGCTGCATCTCGCCGAGCAGGTCGGTGCCGAACACGACGTTCACCCCGCCCTCGGTGGCCAGCCGCAGCGCGTCGAGACCGCCCGCGAGCACCTGGCCGATCTTGCGCTGGGACGCGACGGGCAGACCGTGCCGGGCGCCTTCGGCCTCGAGCCGGTCGTAGGTCACCAGTGCCGGAGCTGTTCCAGGACCGCTACGGGGCGGCGGCGCGCTGCATCGGCACGGTCATGATCATCATCGCGTTCGTCGGCATCACGGCGTACCAGTTCACCGGCGCGGGCTACATCATCTCGCTGATGGTGCCGGTCTCGCATACCCAGGGAGCGGTGGTCGCCGCCGTGCTGGTCACCGTCCTGTCGATGTCCGGCGGTCTGAAGTCGGTCGCCTCGACCGATGCGCTGCCTCGGCGCTCGTCGTCCTCGGCCTGTTCGTGTGCCTGGTCTACCTGTTCGCCACCGACGTCGTCGTCCTCGGCGGGAGCCTCCTGCTGCCGGGCATCGAGGCGGATACCGCGGTGCTCGCGCTCGCCGGCGGGGACCTCACGCCACCGGTCGTCGGTGGGCTGCTGCTGGTCGGGGAGTTCGCGCTGATCGTCACGACCGGCTCGTCCCATCTGCTCACCAGCTCGGCGAACGTCGTCTACGACCTGGTCTTCCTGGGCAGGCCCGAGCGCGCGGGGGGACGGCTCGGGGTCGCCGTCGGGCAGTTGTCGGTGCTGCTGCTCGCGGTGCTGGCCTTCGTGATGGTCCAGTTCTTCCCGACCGTGCTCGAACTCCGGATGTACGCCTACACGATGTACGGCGCGGCGCTGACCCCGGTGATCCTGGCGGCGCTGTTCTGGCGCCGGGCCGCACCGTGTCGGCGATCGCGACGATCGTGGTCGGGGCGCGGTGACCGTCGCGTGGGAGGTGTCGGGCCGGGCGTCGGAGCTGAACTCGGTCGTGGTGTCGCTGCCCGCGGCACTGGCGACCCTGGTGGTCACGGCGCTGCTGTTCCCCCGCCGGGCGGTGCCGGCCGAGGAACCCGCGGCGGCCTGACCCGCCGGGATCAGCCGGCGCGGGTGTCCGCCCGTTGCCGGCTGCGCGTCCACGGCCAGGTGATCAGGCACCACCCGGCCACCACCAGCGTGAACTCCACGAGCAGGTACCACGGCCACGGGCCCAGCAGGTCGAGCAGCGACGGGTTCGACGGCTTGTGGTCGAGGAACCCGTAGTTGGTCCCGAGCGAGGAGTTCACGCTGAACGCCACGACCGCCCAGCCGACGGTCGCCGCGACGGTCGCGCGCATGCCGCGCCAGGTCGGCCGGATCCCGACGCCCCAGGTCAGGTAGACCGCCGCCCAGGTGACGAACAGGTGCAGCGCCCAGAAGTCCAGGAACTCGATGCGCGGGAAGTCCGGCGAGTCCAGCGCCGGGGTGAGGAGGGCCTGCGGGGTGAGCGTCAGGCCCCAGTAGTAGGTCAGCGCGCAGGCCCACCAGCGGTGCGTCCACAGCGCGTACGCCGCGGCCACCCAGCTGAGGTCGCTGAGCTGCAGCGGCAGCGAGGTGTAGAGGTCCCAGTTCTCCGGGAGGAGCCGCCGGACCTGCATCGACAGCTGGACGCCGACGATCACCAGCGCGAACACCCGGCCGGTGGTGACCTGGGCGGCGGTCCCGCGCATCCGCTGCCCGGCGAGCACCAGCAGCACGGCGACCGCCGCGCCGATCGTCAGCGCCGTCCAGTGCGTCGTGCCGTAGGGCACGAAGACGTCGTCGTCCGGCTGCACGCCTCCGCTTCTACCGGTGTGCGGACCGGGCCGCCACCCGGCGGCGCTCAGCGCAGGCTGACCGCCGGGAGCATCGCGTCGGCGTCGGTCGGGACCGAACGGTCCGGGCAGCTGCCCAGCACCCGGGCAATGGCGTCCCGCTCGGCGGCGGTGACCCACAGGTCGTACCTGGCCTTCACCGCGACCTGCCGCGCGACGTAGGCGCACCGGTAGCCGGTGTCCGGCGGGAGCCAGGTGGCGGCGTCGCCGTCGCCCTTGCGGCTGTTCGTGGGGCCGTCGACGGCGATCAGGTTCAGCGGGTCGTTGCCGATGTGCTGGCGGGCGGTGGCGTCCAGCTGCTGGGCGCCCTTCTGCCAGGCGTCCGACAGTGCGACGACGTGGTCGATCTGCACCCGCTCGCTGGTGCCCTGGCCGCGGGTGAACGAGATCGTCTGCCCGGTGTAGGCGTCGCGCAGGGTGCCGGTCAGCACCACGCAGTCGTTCGTCCCCGCCTTGAACGTCTCCCGGTCCATGTCCCGGGCGAGCACCTGGTTGCGCTGGTCGCAGCCGTCCCGGTCGATGTCGGCCCAGCGGCGGCCGAACTCGGTGCGGGCGTACCCGGTCTTCGGTGCGCGGCCTTTGACCTCGAGGGTCCCGAGCACGGCGAGGGCGTTCCCGGCCGCCTCGGTGCCGTCGGTCTCGCCCGACCTGCCCGCCCGGACCGCGCCACCCGCCGCGTCCGCCTCGCCGGCGGGAGCCCACCGGGCCGTGCCGTGCGGGCCGTCCGGGTCGGTGATCTCGGTGTCCACGGTCGGAGTGCCGGGCCCGGCGGCCCAGACATCCACGAATGATCCGGGGGCACCACACCCGGCCAGCACCAGAACCGCCGCCAGCACCGCGACGACATCGACCCGAGCACGCACCCGACGATGATCGCGATCGCGAACGCCGGGACCGCGCCGGACACGCCGGGGGATTCGTCACGCCGGCCGCCCGGTCGCACACGGACCGTGCGCGCAGCTGCGCCGGGACCGCTCGCGCAGCCGCGCGCAACCGTGTCGTGCAGGCGTTTCGCGCCGCCGGTCGGGCGGCGCTCGGGCCGTCGGCCGCGTCCGGCGCCGGACCGCGTCATGACACAGGTCACGAGCGCGGCCGTCACGAATCGCCGGCCCGTCCCGTCCCACTGGTGACCCGTCCGCACGAACCCGGGAGGTTCCCGTGCCCCGCATCCCCGCCGTCACCGACGCCGACGCAGGCCCGCTCGGCCGTCTCGCCTACCGCATCGCCCGCCGCCGCTACGGGTCCGTGCCCGAGCCGTTCGCCGTCGCCCGGCACCATCGCCGGCTGTTCTGGGCGTCGATGGTCAGCGAGCTCGGCTGGGAGCGGGCGGCGACCCTGCTGCCGGCGGGCGTCCGGGAGATCGCCGTCTACCGGACGGCGACCGTCGTCGGCTGCTCCTGGTGCGTCGACTTCGGCACCATGCTGCAGCGGCACTCCGGCCTGGACGTCGACCGGCTCAGGCACATCGACGAGTACCCGACCAGTCCGCACTTCAGCCCGGCGGAGCGGCTCGCGATCGGCTACGCCGACGCGATGACCGCCCAGCCGATGACCGTCACCGACGACCAGGTGGCCGAGCTCGAACGGGAGTTCGGCCGGGCCGGGCTCGTCGAGCTGACCCAGATGATCGCGGTCGAGAACATGCGGGCCCGGGCGAACCACGCGCTCGGCATCACCGACCAGGGGTTCGACGCGGCGTGTGCGGTCCCGGCCGGTCACCGGAGCTTGGACGGGTCCAGCACGCCGTAGATCGCGACGATCCGGCCGTCCCGCACCGCGACGGCGGCGGCCGCCGCGGGCGGGTCGCCGTCCGGGCCGGGCAGCAGCCAGCCGGGGGTGCCGTTGACCGTCGCCGGGCGCAGCCGGGCGGGCAGGTCGCCGCGGCCGGCCAGCCCGACCAGCAGCCGGGCCACCTTCGCCGGGCCGTGCACCGGGTGCAGGGCGGCCCGGACGGCACCGCCGCCGTCGGAGACGAACACGACGTCCGGGTGCAGCACCTCGGCGACGGCGCGGGCGTCGCCGGTGGCCAGTGCGGCGCCGAAGCGGGCCAGGACGCGGGCGGCCTCGGCGTCCGGGACCGGTGGCGGAACGGGTGCGTCGGCGAGCACCTGACGGGCCCGCGACGCCCGCTGCCGGGCGGTGGCCTCGGTGCAGCCGAGCACCCCGGCGATCTCGGCGAACGGCAGGTCGAGCGCCTCGTGCAGGACGAACGCGACCCGCTGGTCGGGGGAGAGCCGTTCGAGCACCAGCATCGCGGCCATCCGGACGTCGTCGGCCTGCAGCACGGCGTCCAGCGCGGGATCGGCCCCGCCGACGACCGGTTCCGGCAGCCACGGGCCGACGTGCTGCTCGCGGCGGGCGGCGGCCGACCGGAGCCGGTCCAGGCAGAGCCGGGCGACGGCGGTGGTCAGCCAGCCGCGCAGATCACGGACCGCGCCGGGATCGGGCAGCCGGGACAGCCGCAGCCACGCCTCCTGGGCGGCGTCCTCGGCGTCGGCGAGGCTCCCGGTGATCCGGTAGCCGACGCCGACCAGATGCGGCCGGTGCGTCTCGAAGGCCGCGGCGAGATCGGACACCCCGACGACAGTACGAGGGATCGGGCCCGGGCGGGTCGTGGGACGGATCCGCCCGGGCGGTGCCGGTCAGTGCACGCGGGCCGGCGGAGGAGATCGCTGGTCGGGCCGGATCCGGTTCCGGCCGCCCGCCGGCCGGCGGCGCCCGGCGGGCCGGACACCGTGCTGCGACCCGGGTCGACGGGGCCGGGTGCCGACCCGGACCGGCCGGCGCCCGCGCCCGCTCGCCCGCCGCGGGGCCGTGCCGGTGGGCCACGGCCCGGAGGCGGCGACGACCGCCAGGAACTCCTCGTCGAAGACCGCGTCGATCCGGGGCCCGATGCCGTCGGCGTCCCCGGGGGGCGGGATCGTCGTGGGCGTCGGTGTGGGATCGGCGGTCACCTCCACCACCTCCCTCACGTCCGGTCGCTGCGGGCGACCGGGATCAGGCGTTGATCTGCGTGCGGTCGGTGGAGTGCCCGGACGCGATCGCGATCGTGCGTGGCTTCGCCGACTCGGCGACCGGGATCCGGATGCGCAGCACCCCGGCCTCGTACGAGGCGTGGATGTTGGCGGTGTCGAGGTTCTCGCCGAGGAACAGCTGGCGCGAGTAGACGCCGTAGGTGCGCTCGGAGGCGACCCACTCGACCTGGTCGGCGTTGGCGGCACCGGCCGGTCGACGCTCCGCCCTGACGGTCAGCGTGTTGCGCTCGACCGACAGCTCCACCGCGTCGGGGTCGATGCCGGGAAGGTCGAACTCGACCACGAACTCGTCGCCGTGGCGCCAGGCGTCCATCGGCATCGCGGCCGGCCGGGACCAGGTCCCGCCCGCGTCGAGGGCCTGCGCTGCGAGCCGGTCCAGTGCGCGGAACGGATCAGTCCGCATCAGCATGTCGAACCACCCCTTCCCAGCGGCCGGTCGGGGCCCGCGCCAGCGGAACCGCGGTCCGGCCGACTGTGTTGTGTCTCTTCTCCGATGGTCAGAGCCGGTGTGCTCTGACTTAACTCAAGTCTGCACTAGAGATTTCCGGCTGTCAAGACTATCGATCTGATGGTGTCGTCGTCCCGCTCGATCCGCCGAGGTCCTCGATCGCCCGCCGCAGCCGGTCGACCTCCGCGTGCGCCGCGTGGAGCTGTGACTCGCTCGCGGTCAGGTCTGTACGCAGCTGGTCGATGCAGGACGCCGACTCCAGGGAGTGCCCGTGGTCGAGCAGCTCGCGCAGCCTGGCTGCGTGCTCGAGCTGGCGGCGCGAGTAGCGCCGGTGGCCGCCCGTCGAGCGGTGCGGGCTGACGATGCCCGCGCTGTCGAGGCTGCGCAGGAAGGCCGGCTCGACGTCGAGGACGTGGGCGGCCTCGCCCATCGCCATCGACGGGTAGTCGGGGTCGTCGAGCCGGTCGAGTCCCATGCGTGTCCGTTCTCCCGGTGATGGCCGGTGGTGAAGTTGCCGATGAGGTAAATCTACCACTACAACTATAGATAATGTCCTGTCGATGACGTGCTGGCGAGGAGGAGGGGATGGCGAGGGTGTTGCGGGCGGTGCTGCCGCTGCTGGTCCTGGCCGCCGCGGCCGCGGTGCTGTGGGTGGTGCTCGGTGCGGGGACCCCGGTGGAGTGGATCGACCGGGGCGAGGACGTCGTGTGGGTGGCGTCCGCCCTGGTGCTGATCCCGCTCGCGACCGCCGTACTGGCCGTGTACGACGAGTGGGCCGCCGCGCGCCGGAACCGCGCGGAGCCGGATCGGCGGGTGGCGCGACCGGACCGCGACCCGACCGCGGTCTGAGCCCAGTCTGAGCGCGGCCGGGCCGCAGTCCCGCTGCGGCCCGGCCCCCGCCCGTGCGGGTGAGGCCGGGGTCTCCTCGGCTTGCCACCTCGTTAGCAACGCGATGGAGTGGGTCGGTGACCCGTTCCCGCTGGCCGGTGCCCGCACTGAGCGTGCTGTTCGTCCCGCTCTGGGCGTCCGGCTTCATCGCGGGCAAGATCGCCACCGGCCATCTGGAGGTCCCCGCGGTCCTGCTGTGGCGGTTCGTGATCGCGCTGGCCGTGATGCTGGCGGCCGCGGCGGTGCTGCGGCCCGCGCTGCCGGTCGGCCGGGCCTGGCTGCATCTCGCCGTCACCGCGCTGCTGCTGCAGGTCGGGCAGTTCTCGTTCGTCTACTCCGGGCTCTCCGCCGGGGTGCCCGCCGGTCTGTCCAGCCTGATCCTCGGCATGGCGCCGCTGCTGGTCGGGCTGCTCACCCCGCTGCTGCTCGCGACCCGGCTCGGCCCCGCCCCGGTGGTCGGCCTGCTGATCGGGGCGACCGGCGTGTACGTCGTCCTGGCCGACGACCTCGGCGGCGGCCTGGGCTGGAGCGTCGTGTTCCCGGTGCTCGGCATGCTCGCGCTGACCGCCGGGACGCTCTACCAGAAGCGGTTCAACGACCGCACCCCCGTCGTGACGAGCGTGGTCGTGCAGATGGCGACCTCCCTGGTCGCCACCCTGGCGGTGTTCCCGTTCCTCGGGGTGGCCTGGCTGCCGCTGACGCCCGGCGGCTGGCTGGCGGTGGTCTGGCTCGGGGTGATCAACTCGGCGGGCGCGTTCGTGCTGATGTTCCTGCTGCTGCGCTGGCGGTCGACGGTGTACGTGTCGTCGCTGCTGAACCTGGTGCCCGCGACGACCGCGCTCACCGCGGTCCCGGTGCTGGGGGAGCCGCTCACCGCTCAGGCGGTGCTCGGCCTGGCGATCGCGCTGGTCGGGATGTTCGTCGGCCTGGGCAGGTTCCCCGGGCGGTGGGGCCGGGACCGGCCGGGACGCGACGCCGAGCCGGTACCGGCGGGGGCCGCCGTCCCGCCGCCCTGACCGGGCGCGCCTAGAATCGCCCCCGTGGCGGGACGGATCCGGGACTCAGACATCACCGAGGTCCGCAGCCGCACCCGGATCGAGGAGATCGTCGAGGAGTACGTGGCGCTGCGCCGCGCCGGCGCCGGCTCGCTGAAGGGCCTGTGCCCGTTCCACGACGAGAAGTCGCCGTCGTTCACCGTCCGGCCCTCGCACGGCACCTTCCACTGCTTCGGCTGCGGCGAGCACGGCAGCGTCATCGACTTCATCATGAAGATGGAGATGGTCGGCTTCCCCGAGGCGGTCGAGCGGCTCGCCGACCGGTGCGGCGTCCGGCTCACCTACGAGGGCGGCGGCTCGTCGGTGCAGCGCGACCGTGGCACCCGCAGCCGCCTGCTGGAGATCAACAAGAAGGCCGCCGAGTTCTACGCCGAGCAGCTGCGCACCCCGGCCGGCCGGGCCGCCGTCCAGTTCCTGGCCGAGCGCGGGTTCGACGACGCCGCCGCCGAGACGTTCGGCTGCGGCTACGCCCCGGCCGGCTGGGACACCGTGACCAAGCACCTGCTCGGCCAGGGCTTCCAGCTCGAGGAGCTGATCAAGTCCGGGATCTCCAAGGAGGGCAGGCGCGGCGCGATCGACCGGTTCCACCGGCGGCTGCTGTGGCCGATCCGCGATCTCGGCGGTGACGTCGTCGGGTTCGGGGCGCGGCGGCTGTTCGACGACGACGGCATCGAGGCCAAGTACCTCAACACCTCCGAGACGCCGGTCTACCGCAAGACGCACGTGCTGTTCGGCCTCGACCTGGCCAAGCGGGAGATCGCGAAGTCGCGGCAGGTCGTCGTCGTCGAGGGGTACACCGACGTGATGGCGATGCACCTGGCCGGGGTGCCGACCGCGGTCGCGTCCTGCGGGACGGCGTTCGGCTCCGAGCACGTCTCGGTCATCCGCAGGCTGATCGGCGACGACTCGTTCGACCGCGGCGAGGTCATCTACACCTTCGACGGCGACGCCGCAGGTCAGAGCGCCGCGATGAAGGCGTTCGAGGGCGACCAGAGCTTCGCCGCGCAGACCTTCGTCTCCGTCGCCCCAGACGGGCAGGACCCGTGCGACCTGCGCAACAACCACGGCGACGCCGCCGTCAAGGACCTGGTCGCCCGGCGCGAGCCGCTGTTCGAGTTCGCGATCCGCACCGAGCTCCGCTCGCACGACCTCAGCTCGGCCGAGGGCCGGGTCGCGGCGCTGCAGCGCACCGTCCCGCTGGTCGCCCGGATCAAGCGGGAGGACCTGCGCGACGAGTACGCCCGCCGGCTCGCCGGCTGGGTCGGCTGGGACGACATCGCCGTCGTCGTGCGCCGGGTGCGGGAGACCGCGGGCGCCCCGGTCGAGGGCCGGTCCCGGCGCCGGGCCGCGCCGCCCGCGCCGCCCCGCGGCGACGCCCGGCTGCACCTGCAGCGGGAGGCGCTGAAGGCGGCGTTGCAGATCCCCGGCGTCGTCGGGCCCGGGTTCGACGAGCTGCCCGAGGCCGGGTTCACGCACCCGCAGTTCGCGGCCGTGCACCGGGCGATCATGGCCGCCGGTGGGGTCCAGTCCGGGCTGGACGGCCCGGAGTGGCTCGACGCCGTCGTCGCGCAGGTGGCAACCGAGGACGTGAAGCGGCTGGTCAGCGAGATGGCGGTGGAGGACCTGGAGCTGCCCAAGCGGAACACCGACGAGGTGCGCTACGTCAACGGCGTGCTGGCCGGGGTGCGGCTCGGCCTGGTCGAGCGGGAGATCGCCGACCTGAAATCGCAGCTGCAGCGGACCAACGCGACCACTGACTTCGAGGAGTACAACGAGCTGTTCGGCGTGCTCGTCCCGCTCGAGCAGTACCGGATCGCGCTCCGCGAACAGGCATCGGGCGTGGCGTCGTGACGGGGCTGTGGAGCCGGCTGTTCGGCCGCGATCCGGTGCCGGACGCGGTCGCGGACAACCTCGCCGACGAGGAGGCCGTCGTCGCGACGGCCGAGGTGTCCGGCGGCGGGATGCTCGTGGTCACCTCCTGGGGGGTGTGGCCGCCGTCCGGTGAGCGGATCGGCTGGCACGAGATCGCCAAGGCCGCCTGGGACAAGACCTCGCTGGTGGTGACGCCGACGGTCGCCGAGCAGGTCGGGCCGGCCGTCGAGCTGCTGACCGACTCCCGCCCGGTCCGGTACCGGCTGACCGAGCCGGGGAAGGTGCCGCAGGCGGTGCACGAGCGGGTCACCCAGTCCATCCGTACCCGCAACCGGCGCGAGCTGCCCGGGGGAGGGGCCTGGGTGCTGCAGCGCAAGGTGCCCGGCCGGGACGGGCTGGTCCTGCAGGTCCGTCCGGACGCCGGCACCGACCCGGTCGCCGCCCGCCGGCTCGCCGAGGGGTTGGCGGATCGGCTGCCCGGAAGCCCGTGAACCCGACCTGGGAACCGGCGCTCTACCGGGCGTTCGACGACCACCGGTCGCGCCCGTTCGTCGATCTCGTCGCCCGGATCGGGCCGCTCGATCCGGCCCTGCCCCGGGTGGTCGACGCCGGGTGCGGGCCCGGCCACCTCACCGGGCTGCTGGCCGCCCGGTTCCCCGGTGCGGCCGTCGAGGCGTTCGACTCCTCGCCGGAGATGGTCCGTGCGGCCCGCGCCGCTGGCGTCGACGCGGTACCGGCCGACGTCCGCGAGTGGACACCGGCGCCGGACACCGGGGCGATCGTCAGCAACGCGGTGCTCCAGTGGGTGCCCGGGCACGACGACGTGCTGCGGCGCTGGCTGGCCGCGCTCCGGCCGGGCGCCTGGCTCGCGGTGCAGGTGCCGGGCAACTTCGGCGCACTGTCGCACGTGCTGATCCGGGAGCTCGCCGCGCAGCCGCAGTGGCGGGACCGGCTCGCGCTCCGCGCTGCCGGGACGGTGCTCGATCCGGCGGGCTACACCGAGCTGCTGTCCGCGGCCGGCGCCGACGCTGACGTCTGGGAGACGACCTACCTGCACGCGCTGGACGGCGACGATCCCGTCCTGCGCTGGATCGAAGGCTCCGCGCTGCGGCCGGTCCGGGACACCCTCGACGACGCCGGCTACGCCCGGTTCGTCGGTGAGCTCGCGCCCCGCCTGCGGGCGGCCTACCCGCCGGGTCCCGACGGCCGGACCCGGTTCCCGTTCCGCCGGGTGTTCGCGGTGGCCCGCCGCTGACCCGCGCCGCCGGTCTGCGTCAGCTCTCGCCGTCGCGGCGCTCGCCGCCGATCCTGCCCACCACGTTCTCGACCCCGGCCTGCGCGACGCCCGCGGCGCCCTGGACCGCGGGATGGTCGACGGTGCGATGGTAGGCGCGGACGAGCTGCTCGTAGCGCTCACGCCCGGCTCTGGTACCGAGGACGTACCCGACGGCAACCCCCACGAGGAACCTGACCATTCCCCTCACCTCCCGACCGCGACCGTACCCGGACCGCCGGGGGCCGTCGTGCGGCACCCGGATCCCGGCTCGACCTGCGGTAACGGCGGCCGAACGGGGGGTTGCCGAGGTGCTCCGGAGCGTGTTGTAGAGTTCTGTCCGTCGCCGGGACGAGGGTTCGGGCGGCGTGAACGGTCCTCCGTAGCTCAATGGCAGAGCACCCGACTGTTAATCGGGCGGTTATTGGTTCGAGTCCAATCGGAGGAGCTTAACCCCCAGGTCAGAGCACCGGGACGCGATCAAGCAGACAGATCCACATCTCGCTTTCCGCTTACTTTCACACTTTGCCCTGGCGCTGCTCCCGCACTTCTGCCGCGGCCAGCGCCGACACCGCCCGATCCGAAGCGACACGCCGGCCCATGTACACGTCCTGGGTCATCGAGATCCGCGAGTGCCCGATGTGGTCGGCGATCTCCCGGGCCGTCAGCCCGCCCTGGTCCATCACCGTCGCAGCTGTCTTCCGGAAGCTGTGCGTGGTCAACCAGTCGAACCCGGCCCGCTTGCGGGCCTCCCGGAACACGCGGCCGGTGTTCGACGGGTCCCGCCACGTCCCCTCCGTGGACGGGAAGATCGGACCCTCCCCGAGCATCCGTAGCCGGTCCTCGAGCATCTGCAGCGTCCACGGCGTCAACGCCAGAGTGCGTTCCCCGGCGCGGGTCTTCGTCTTGCCCCGCACGAGGCCGTGGCCGGTGACGCGGGTGACGCCGTGGTCGACACGCACCCCGATGCGGACCCCGGCCGAGAGCAGGAACCGCGTCAGGTCGAGGACGTCGTGGCGTAGCGCGATGTAGTCCTCGGAGAGCGCTTCCAGCCATCGTTCCCGTTCCTGCGGGGTCAGGGCGCGGGGCTCCTTCTCGCTGCCGCCGGGGATGCGGGACACGTCCCGGATCGGGTTCTGCGCGAGTGCCCCGTCTCGCACTGCGTGTCCGAGCACCCCGGACAGGGTCCTCGCCGTCTGAGTCACCGATGCTGACCGGTGCGCACGCAGCGCCATGAGGAAGTCATCCAGCCGGCCGACGGTGGCGTCCCTAACCCGGAGCTCCCCGACGGCGGCGGCGATGTGGTTGTCCCACACGGAGCGGTAGACGCGCAGTGTGTTCGGTGCGACGGCGCCCTGCTCGACCCGCGCTTCGATCTTTGCCATCCAGGCCTCGGCCACGATCCGGATGCGCGTTTCCCGGTCGATCCCGGAGGAGGAGAACCCGGGCCGGTCGGCGAGCGCGTCCTGCAGCGCTTTGTTCGCCGCCTGCTTCGTGGCGGCTTCCCTGCGGACATGCCGTGGTGTTCGGCGTGCTGGTCACAGACCACCTCCCGAGCCCTCGCCCGCGCCGCTGCCACCCGGGCCAGGATCGCCTCGTCGAGGCGGTCGAGCAGCCGCCAGCACATCGAGTCCGACGCCACCGGCCCGAACAACTCGCCCTGGTCACGCAGGACGTCGATCTCGGAGATCGTGGTCGCGCCGTCGGCGACCGCGACCGCGAGGTCGACCAGGACCCGGCCTGGATCGTGCCGGTTCCCGGCCGCCGCAACTCGTCCAGGACCTGGGACAGCTCGCCGGTCAGGGTGGTGTGGTCGGCGACGTCGGCCAGCAGACGGGAACCGGCGTGCGACACCACACCGGCCCCGTCAGCGGTCACGATGAGCTTCGGACGGGTGGTTGTAGCCTGCACTCGGAAAGTGCCTCCTCGACCGCGGTGAACAGAGCCCTCAGCAAGCCCTGTCCTACCTGGCCGAGAGGCACTTTCTTCTTTCGGGGGTCATCTGCGCCCGGCCCGCCATGAAGAGCCCGGGCTAGGGTAAATATCGACGCAACCGTGAAGTGGAGGAACCGCTAATGTCCACCGCGAGAATCTGGGGCCCAGTTATCCTGCAGGCAGCCCAATCTCTAGTTGATCATCAGGTAACGCCGGTCGCTCAGGATGAAACCGAGACGTACTGGGACATCGTGTTTGCCAATGGCCACCAGTACGCAGTCGACTCATTCACCGCACGAGCGGACGAGTCCCTCGATGAAGCGGTTCGTCAGCTCACCGAAGTTCTCAGCCGGGGATGGCTAAGGGGCGAGGGCGTCGACTCACCTCAGAGCGTCTTCACACACTCGGATAATCTGCGACCGATCCGGATCGAAAACCCCGACAACAACTTGTTTGGAGACAAGCCCGTAGGAGCGTTCTGGACATCGTCGTATCTACCCGACGGGACTAGTGCATGGTCGCGAAGCGAGAACAGTGAGTTCAATAGATTGAACAGGCCGCTCCGCAACTTCGTATTCGAGGAACCGTCACCTGAGGAAATCTTCGTAATTAATAGCCCCGAAGACTATCAACGTCTTGTCTGCACATACCTTCGGAGTCTCAATAGCAACCAGGCTGCCATCGACTGGAAGCGGGCGGCAGAGGATCTTGTTGCGGTGCGCCTGAGCGCATCAGGCCTCGCATTGGCGCACCATTTCCGCGTCCCAACCCCCGCTGGCAAGGCTCAGCTCAGCGGCTGGGACGCAGAGTCCACCGCTTGGCTTCGTCTGCCCCGCAACGCAAGCCTGAGCTAGCAGGTGGGACGCTACCCAGCGCACATACTCGCCAGTAGTTGCGTCGAGCAGTGACCAACTGTCGCTCGATCGAGTGTCCAGCATGGACGAACCGATTGAAATCATGGTGCGATGGGCCTCTCGACATACGGAGGCAACAATGCGTTCCCTCAAGATCGTCGTTGCTATACTTGCAATTCCTGTAGTCGTCGCTGGTTCCGTGCTAGTCAACCCGGCGGAGGCACGGGCCGCGACCAAGACTGTTGGCGACTGCGACATCATCATGGAAGTTCCTCATGCATCGGGACACAGCAGAGGAAGTGTTACGGTTGATCCGCGCATCAAGTGCAAGGCACCGCAACGATATCTTGGAGTGAGTGCGGTTCTGCACCGCAAGTTCCCAGGCTCACAGTACACGTGGCAGATTCCAGCCAAGCGAAAGGGTGAGAACGTAAACTACATGAACGCCACCCCGAATGAGCCGTGCCAGAAGGCTGACTATCGTGCAACAGCAGACTTCTTGATCGTCGACAATAACGGCGTGCGTCACGAGGAGTTCGGGTACGTTTCCATCTGGAAGTCTAATCCGTGCCAGCTGCCGTGATCGGGAGCTGTCCGACATTCCCACCGTTCGCAACTGGGAATAGATAGTTCCATTCGCCAGCGCTGTGCACCGTTTGTTCCTACCTTCAGTCCGACAGCTGAAGACCTCGGAGATAGATGGTGCGCGCGTGGTGGAGAACGCTGCTCGTGATGGCAGTGCTGCTGGCTTCGGTGCCGACCGTGCCGGTGATCCACGCGGTGGCTCGCGGTAGTGCGACCGCAGCCTGATCCCCGGCCGCGCGGTCGTATCAGACGACGCCTGAGGTTCCCCCGCTTGCTCGGAGGTCGACGATCATGGCTGAAGGGCCGTGTAAGGAGTCTCCGTGGCAGCACCGAAGAAGTACCCCGACGAGCTGCGTGAGCGCGCGGTGCGTCTCTACCGGGAGTCCGACCCCAAGCCGGTGATACGGCGGCTGGCCGAGCAGTTGGGCGTGCACCATGAAGCCTTGCGGAACTGGATCCGCCAGGCCGAGGCCGACCATGGCGAGCGCCACGACCGCCCGACCACGGCCGAGGCCGAGGAACTGCGCCGGCTGCGCAAGGAGAACGCCGAACTGCGCCGCGCAAATGAGATCCTCAAGGCGGCCAGCGCTTTTCTCGCCCAGGAGATGGACCCGACAAGGAGGAAGTGGTGAGAGCCGTCGAGGCGCTGAAGGAGCGGTTCGGAATCGCCCCGATACTGAAAGTTCTCGGTGTCGCCGCGTCGACCTACTACGGCTGGCTCACCCAACAACGCGACCCGCCGCAGCGCCGCCGCGCCGACGCCGAGCTCCTCGAACAGATCCGCGAGATCCACGACCGCTCCGGCGCCACCTACGGCGCTCCGCGAGTACACGCGACCCTGCGCCGCCGCGGACTCCACGTGTCCCGTAAGCGGGTCGAGCGGCTGATGCGGGAGGACGGGCTGCAGGGCGCGTTCCTGCGCAAACGCTGGCGTGTTGCCTCGACCAGACAGAACCCGCGCCACACCCCCAGCTCCGGACCTGGTCAACCGCGACTTCACCGCCACGGCGCCCGACCGGCTGTGGGTCGCCGACGCCACCCGCATCCCCTGCGGGGAGGGCGCGTTCTGGCTGGCCGCGGTCCGGGACGCGTTCTCCAACCGCATCGTCGGGTGGCGCTGCTCGGACCGCTGCGACACCGACCTCATCCTCGGCGCGCTCGAGTACGCGGTCTGGACCCGCAACATCGCCAGCGGACAAATAGTTCATCACTCGGACCGCGGCTCGAATTATACGTCGCTGCGATTCGGGCAGCGCCTGGAGGGCCACGGGATTCTCGCATCCATGGGATCGGTCGGCGATTCCTACGATAACGCGCTCATGGAGAACTCCTTCTCCACACTCAAGACCGAGCTCGTCTACCGGAGATCGTGGCGGACCCGTGAGGAGGCCGAGAACGAGCTGTTCGCCTACATCGACGGCTGGTATAACACCGAACGCATCCAGGCCCGCCTCGGCTGGCTTTCACCGGATGAGTACGAGGCCACGTGGCGCGCCCAGGAGGACGTCCTGGACGATCAACCCGCAACACCCGCCAACGGGGCCGACCCGGCCCCGGTCAGCTAACCAGCACTCCGAGCCGGCGGGGGAACCTCACACCAGGACCCGGTCCATCCAGCCCGCCATGATTGCCGGCGGCTTTCCCCACCAGTTCGGATGGACAACGACCAGCGTGTGGGCTGCGGCCAACTCGCGGCGATGCTGCGTGGTCAGCGCGTCAGCTCCTGAGGTGAACGCTGAGCGTCCTTCTGGCCGAGTGGTGTCGAGGCCGTCAGGAACCTGAACCGGGTCGAACTCCTCGCCGTGGAGATCGTGCCAGGTGACTTGGTGCCCAGAGCCGCGAAGGGCGTCTCTGGCGATCTCAGCCAGGGCGTGGGAGAAGCTGCCCTGTCGAGGGTGGGCCAGAACGATCATCGACGTTGGCACCCGACGCAGCCTACGTCGCGTAGGGCAGCCCAGCCGATCGCGAGCCCAGCGAGAAGCGGCCGCGGCACTCGCTGCCGGTGTGAACACGGAACCCGGCACAGGCCGGGGAAGAGGACGGTGAGCCGTGGCGTGGGATGACCTGTTCCTGCTCGGTCCGATCGGTGCGATGCGGGAGCTTTCGAGCGCCCGGCCGGGGACGTCGCAGTCACGCCGGTCCGGATCGGCGGGATATGGGAGTCGCTCGGCGGGTCGACCGTCGTCGACCTGTGGCGTGTCCGGCGGGAGTGGGATTTCGCCTGGCCGGACCGCTACCCGCCCAGGTCGAGCGCATCCTCCGTGCCTGGCACGGGCTCGACCGGCGGCCCCGCCGGCTGCTCGATCCGATGCACGGGCCGAACCTGGCAACGCTGGACCTGTCGACCGGGGGAGGTGAGTCCCGCTCGACGCGGGAGTTCACGTCGGGTCGTCGAGCGGCTCGGCGTCGTTCTCGCCGACGGTGGGCATGCCGGCCGACATGGACGGCGTCACCGGTGCCTGCGTCTGGCAGTTCCCGGAGTCGCCGAGCGACGCCACCCTGCGGGCCGGGACGCGCCGCACGACGCCGGCGCTGGACCGGCCGGTCTGTTTCTCGGCCTACCTGCGCGGTTCCGGCCCGGCCCGGGCCCAGGCGATCGGGCACCGCGCGGACGGCACCACCGAGGCCCACCCAGGCGCTCAGATCACGCGGCACGCTCGTCACCGCCGCCGATCGCCTCGCCGAGCTCGAGCACGAGGTCGCGCTGCCGTGGACGCCCGAGCAGCGCCGCGCGGCCGAGGTTGCGGCGGAGCGCGACGCCGCACGGTGGCGGGCGCCGGCCGGCGACGCGTAGGCCTGAGCCTGCAGGCCCTACTTGCTGGTCAGCTGGCTGGCCCGCTGGTGCGATACGCCCAGTACCTTCCCGATCTCCCGGACCGACAGCCCGTGGTCTTTCAGGCCGAGGGCGGCCTCTCGCGCCGCGCGAGCCGCGGCGCTGCGGGCGGCGGCTTCCGCTGCGCGCTGCCGGTTCACCTCGGCCAGGCGCTCGGACACGATCGCCGGGAGCGCGAGGTGCACGTCGAGTTCGAGCCCGGCGACGTCCTCGCCGGTCATGATCTCGATGAGGTCGCGGGCCATCACCTCGATCTCGGCGACCGTACGGGCCTGGGTCGCGCGGTCGATCTCGGGGACCTCCACGTGCCAGCCGCGCCAGCCCTCGTCGTCGACGAGGGTGGCGTTCACCGTGTAGCTCACTGCCGCCACCAGCCCTTCCCCAGTTCGGTCTCGCACTGCTTGTAGATGGCCTGGGTGGTCATCTCGTTGACCTCGCGGTGCCGGGGGACGGGGATGATGGTCGTCCCGATCCGGTAGACGGTGTGGTTGGCACCCTCGCGGTCGAGGCCGAAGGTCACGCCCTGGCGCTTCGCCTCGCGGCTGATGCGCTTCACGTTGTCCCGCGGCTTCGTCATGAGTGTGGTCAACCCCGCACTAGACAGGTAGAGAGCGGATTCGGCTAGTGCGGGATAGCCACACCGGCCGCTGGGTGCGGCCATCGAACGCGGCCGTCGCGGGTTCGGATCTCGGTGAGGGCGGCGGCTCCCGCGCCTTCACGCGACACACACCGTTCAGCGTGGGCCCGTGCCGGTCGGCGCGTTCGGGTCGGGCAGGTAGAAGGCCGTGGTCGCCTCGACCGCGGCCGCGACCTGGTCCGGATCGCCGCCACCGGCCAGATGGGCCTCGCCCCAGGCCGCGGCGCTGCGCCGGCTGAACTCGCGTCCGTCGGGCGATGCCTGGAACTCCTCGTGGTCGAGGGTCCCGCCGCCGCCCAGGAGCGTCGCGAGGGCGAGCAGGTGCAGGTCCCAGCCGACGCCGCCGGCGCCCGGGCCGTAGGTGGGGAACATCGGCTCCCCGACGGCCGCGGCATGGACCAGCTCGAACGCGGTGCCGCCGGACGGGCCGGGGGACAGACGCACCTCGACCTCGCTGGTTCCCGGCCACTCGTCGGCCTCGGGGCCGAACATCCAGGACACCCGCAGCAGGTGCGGCGGCTCGCAGCGGAGGATGTCGCCGTGCTCGCCGCCGTCCAGCGCGAACGTCCCGCCGGGGCGGAGATCGCCGGAGACCGGTCCCAGCCAGCGGCTGAGTCGCTCGGGGCTGGTCAGGGCGTCCCACACGTCGTCGGGATGCGCGCCGTAGTGACGCCTCAGCTCGATGGTGTAGGCGTCGCCGGCGGGTAGCTCCGCGGTCCCCATCGTGCGGCGTGTGGCGGCCAGTTCGTCGAGTACGTCCTTCATCGTCATGTCCCCTTCGCTGATGGATCGGTGGCCGCATCACCGGGCCCGGCCGGTGCGGCGGGCCCGTCGCCCGCCGGGCGTCCGGCTGCACGCCGGCCCCGGGCCAGCTCGGTTCCCAGGGCGTCCAGGCGTTGGTCCCACAACCGGCGGAACCGGTCCAGCCACGCGTCGATCTCGCTCAGCGGCGCGGACTCGACGGCGTAGAACCGGCGGGTGCCGGCGGCCCGCACGGACGTGAACCCGGCGTCACGCAGCACGCGCAGATGCTGGGAGACGGCCGGCTGGGAGATCCCGAACTCGGCCCGGATCGCCTCGGTGATCGCGCCGGAGGTCCGCTCGCCGTCGGCGAGCAGCTCCAGGATGCGTCGGCGCACCGGGTCGCCGAGAACGTCGAACGCGTGCACGCGCAGGAGAATGCCAAATGAAACTTATATAAGTCAACGCTGGCTGACTGCGGTGTCGTTCGGCGCCGAGGGCGTGCGAGCAGTCGTCGGTTACGCGTCCGGGGCGTCGGCCGCCCGCGCCCCGCCCCGCCGCCACTCGTTGGGCGTCGTGCCGTAGGCCGCCTTGAACAACCGGCCGAAGTGCGACGGGGCGACGATTCCCCACCGGCTGCCGATCGTCGCGACGGCGAGATGGGCGAGCCGCGGGTCGCGCAGGTCTCGCCGGCATTCCTCGAGGCGTTGCTGCTGGATGCTGGCGTGCAGGCTGACACCTTCCCGCGCCAGCGTCGCGTAGAGGTGCCGCACCGAGACGTGCTGCGCGGCGGCGATCCGGGCCGCGGTGAGATCCCGTTCGTGCAGGTGGTCGCGCACGTACTGCTGCACGCGGAGGGTGAGCGAGGCGTCCAGCGGCTCGGCCGCCGGCCCCTCCGCACCGGCGTGCACGGCGAGCAGCGCCCGCACGAGCTGGACGCTCGGCACGGCGACCGTGTCCGCGGCGTCCGGCCGGTCGAGGGCCGAGGTGCGGGCGAGGGTCGTGAAGAACGAGCTGACGGCGGCGGCGAGCGGGTTCGTGTCGGCGCCGATCCGCACCCCGAGCAGCGGGTCGAGCCGGCGCTGCGGCAGGGCGAGCGCGTCGCGGGGGACCCGGAAGTAGTGCAGCTCGGTCTCGCCCCGGTTCCGCACGGTGTAGGGGCGGGTGCTGTCGTAGATCGTCATGTCCCCGGGACGCAGCACCGCCTGGCTACCGGCCTGTTCGACGACCGTCGTACCGGCGACCTGGACCGCGAGGAACACCTGCGGGACGTGGTCGCGGCGGACGAGCGCGGGGGTGCGGTGCAGCGCGTTGGCGCTGGAACGGGCGGAGGAGAAGTTCACCGGGCCCGCCTGGCTGACCCGGAGGTCGACCCGGATGTCGGCCGGGTCCGGGGTGAAGGTCATCTCCACCGGCAGGACGTGGTTCCGGACGGCGTCGTGGAGGAACTCGACGCGGTCCCCGGCGGGGATGTCGGCGATGCGCAAGGTCAGTGCCACGTGTTCCACCCTCGGAGCGGTACTGGGGCCGGACGTGCACGTTCAGCACAGCGCTGTGCAGTTCCAGTCCACCGCGCAACGGTGCGGATGTCCAGCATCCTCTGTGCCGCCCGACCCGTGGAGGATCGATGACCGACACTCACCCGACGCCCACGCCTGCCGAGCAGGAGGAGATCGACCGGGCGAACACCTCGGGGAAACAACCGGTGGTGTTCGTGCACGGGCTGTGGCTGCTGGACTCCAGCTGGGACCGGTGGGCGGCCTTCTTCGAGGACGCCGGCTACGTGGCTGTCACGCCCGGCTGGCCGGACGACCCGGCGTCGGTCGAGGAGGCGCACGCGCATCCGGAGGTGTTCGCGGGCAAGAGCGTCGGCGACGTCGCCGGGTACCAGCAGATGATCATCGACCGGCTGGATCGCACGCCCGCGATCATCGGCCATTCGTTCGGCGGGGTGCTCGCGCAGATCCTCGCCGGGCGGGGATTGTCCGCCGCCACCTGCGCCATCGATCCGGCGCCGTCGCGCGGGGTCCTGCCGCTGCCGGTGGCCGCGCTGAAGGCCGCCTCTCCCGTGCTGGTCAACCCGGCCAACCGGCACCGCGCCGTCACACTCACCTTCGACCAGTTCCGGTACGGCTTCGCCAACGCCGTCAGCGAGGAGGAGGCGCACGAGCTGTACGAGCAGTTCCACGTCGCCGGCTCGGGCATCCCGCTGTTCCAGGCCGCGTTCGCGAACCTCAACCCGGCCACCGAAGTCAAGGCCGAGAAGACCGGCGCCGATCGCGGCCCGATGCTCGTCGTCTCCGGCGAGCTCGACCACCAGGCCCCACACGCCATCGCCTGGGCGACCTACAACGCGCAGAAGAAGAACGAACACTTCGTCACCGAGTTCGTCGAGATCCCGGGCCGTGGCCACTCGCTCACCATCGACTCGGGCTGGCAGACCGTCGCACAGTCCTGCCTGGATTTCGTCTCCCGGTTCGTGAAGTAGGACCGGGGTCCCGCCGCCGGCGAACCCGGAACACACCATCCCGTCGTCGGGGACGGGCCGCACCTGGTTCGCTACCGTGCCCCGATGGCTCGTGTCGTCGTGTTCCACCACGCCCAGGGGCTCACCGACGGCATCCGGTCGTTCGCCGACGAGCTGCGCGCCGACGGACACGACGTCACGGTGCCCGACCTCTACGACGGGGCGACGTTCGACAGCCTCGACGCCGGGGTGGCGCACGCCGAGCAGATCGGCTTCGGCACCCTCGTCGGACGCGGTCGCGACGCCGTCGACGTCGGTCCGGCCGAGGTCGTCTACCTCGGGTTCTCCCTCGGGGTGCTGCCGGCGCAGATGCTGGCCCAGACCCGGCCCGGAGCGCAGGGGGCCCTGTTGTGCCATTCCTGCATCCCGACCGCCGAGTTCGACGTCCCGTGGCCGCAGGGTGTCCCGGTCCAGATCCACGCGATGGACGGCGACGAGCTGTTCCGCTCCGACGGCGACCTCGACGCGGCGCGTGACATCGTCGCGTCGAACGACGACGCCGAGCTGTTCCTGTATCCGGGCGACCGGCACCTGTTCACCGACAGCAGCCTGGCCGCCTACGACCGCGACGCCGCCGCCCAGCTGAACCGGCGCGTCCGGGCCTTCCTCGCCGGCATCGGGTGAATCCCGCCCCGAAGTACCGGGACATTCGCCGAGAAGATCGCCTGGGGCGAGCGCGAGCTGCTCGCCATGATCGCGGCCCGGATCCGCCGGTCGGTGCCCAAGCTCCGGGACCTGTCCGACGAGCAGGTGTGGGCCCGGCTTCTTCGAGTACCGCCTGCCCGAGGGACCACGACGTTCGACTACGTCCTCGCCCGACGTTCCACCGCCCGCGGGAGGCCATCCAGGTTCTGCGCGGAGGTGATCCAGGCGGCCCGCCGCACCGGGACGATGGCCTGCATCGACCACGAGATGATCGAGCAGGTCGAGCACCGGTACTCGCACGAACGGCTGGCTGGCACGCCGGCTTCCTGCAGGCCGGGGGGTGCGCCGCTCGGGCGCGCCGGACCAGGAGTTCATCAGCAGGCACACGTTCCCCCATGCCGAACCCGTGCGAACGCGCCGATCCCGTTCGAGGGCGCAGATCCGTCGCGTACGCGCGCGGATCCGCGGTGCGCAGGCACGGCGCCCGCGCTGATGCGGCACGGCGCCCGCGCCGGGCGCTCAGCCGACGGATCGGTGACCGCTGAAGAACGAGGCGCCCTGCCCGAGCCCGGCGATCCCGATGCCGCTCGACCCCCACATGCCCCCCACCCGGGAGATGTCGGGCGGCCCGGCGAGCACCGCGTTCAGCGTCACCAGCCCGGCGCGCACGCGGCGCCCGACCGCGCGGGCGGCGTCCCGGTCGTCGCCGAAGACGTAGCCGCTCAGGCCGTACGGGTGGTCGTTCGCGATCCGGACCGCCTCGTCGACGTCGCGGTAGGTCCGCACCACGAGCACCGGCCCGAACACCTCCTCGGTCAGCTCCGGCGCCTCGTCGGCGAGCACCACGGCGGCCGCCGCGAAGTGCCCGCCCGCCTCCGGGAGCGTGCCGTAGCGCCGCACCTCGCAGCCGCGGGCGGCGAACGCGTCGAGCTGCTCCTCCACCCGGCGGCGGTGCGGCCCGTGGCCGAGCGGGCCCAGCACGGTGCCCGGGTCGGTGGTCGGGCCGATCGGCAGCGCGTCGAGGGCGGCCGCGAGCGCGGCGAGGTAGTCGTCGAGCCGGGACTGCGGGACGACGAGCCGGCGCGGCCCGGCGCACCACTGCCCGTTCAGCAGCAGCATGCCCGGCACGACGTGCTCGACGACGGTGCCCGGCTGCGCGTCGGGCAGCACGACGACCGGGTTGTTGCCCGACAACTCCAGATCGGCCGGGGTGAAGTTCCGGGCGCACGCCTGCCCGACGGCCCGCCCGCCCTCGACGCCGCCGGTGTAGGAGACGGCGGCGATCCGCGCGTCCTCGACGATCGAGGCACCGATCACGCGATCGCCGTGCACGATCTGCACGACGCCCGGCGGCAGCGCGGCGAGCACCGCCTCGGCGAACGGGCCGGAGAGGTGCGGCGCCCACTCCGAGGGCTTGAGCACGACCGGGCACCCGGCGACCAGCGCCTCGGCGATCTTCACGATCGCGGTGGCGGTCGGCGCGTTCCACGGCAGGAAGATCGCCGCCGGGCCCCACGGGAGCTGCCAGCGGTCCCAGCCACCGGCCGAGGACGTCAGCTCGACGTGCCCGAAGCCGTCCTCGATCCGGCTCGCGGCGGACTCCAGCAGGCCGGTCACCGCACCGATGAACAGCGGCGTGATCGCCTGCGGCACCCCGGTGTCCAGGCTGTCGGCGAGTCCCAGTTCGGGGGCCCGCGCGGCGAGCTCGGCCTGCAGGGCGCGTACCGCGTCGGCGCGCTCCTTGCGGGGCAGCTCGGACCAGGCGCCGTCGGTGTGCACGGCCCACGCCGTCGCGATCGCCTCCTCGACGCGCTCCGGCGTGCTGGCGCGCTGCGGGTACAGCGGCGCGCCGGTGTCCGGATCGGTGAGGACGGTCGCCAGCTCCACGCCCGGCACCGCGATCGTGCCGCCGACGAGCTCGCGGACGGTGTCGGTCATGTGGTGCTCCCGTGGCGGATCGAGTCGGCGATCTTCTCGCCGACGAGGACGGCGGTCAGGTGCGTGTTGGCCCGGGTCACCCACGGGAACACCGACGCGTCGGCGACCCGCAGGCCGTCGACGCCGAGCACCCGGCCGGCCGGGTCGACCACGACGGCCGGGTCGTCCGGGGAGCCCATCCGGCAGGAGCCGGACGCGTGCACGGTGTCGGTCACGTTGGCGAGCGCGAACCGGGCGAACTCGCTGTCCGACATGACGGTGTCGGGTGCGACGAGCTCGGTCCCGAGCGCGATGAAGCCGGCGATCTTCTGCAGCTCCGGCTGGGCGGCGATGGTGCGCAGCTCGTCGACGACGGCCCGGAACCGGCGCAGGTCGTCCGGAGTGGACAGCATGTCGAGATCGACCGCGGGGTCGAGCGCCGGGTCGGTGCCGGTGATCCGCACGTGGCCGGTGGAGGTGACCCGGTTCGCCCAGCCGAGGATCCCGGCCATCGGGAGCCCGATGCCGAGCGCGCCCGGCGTGGCCAGCATCGCGTCGTTGGGCTCGTCGCCGATCCCGGTGGTGAACCGCACGCAGAGCTGGCCGCGCTCGGGCAGCCCCCGGTAGTCGGCCTCCTCGTTCAGTCCGAGTGCCAGCATGATGCCGGGATGGTCCTGCAGGCCGTGTCCGACCGGGAGGTCCGCGACGACCTCGATGCCCAGCTCCCGCAGCTCCGATGCGGGGCCGATGCCGGAGCGCTGCAGGATCGCGGGGGAGTGGAGCGCCCCGGCGGACAGCACGACCTCGGCGGCCCGGAACTCGGTCGGCTCGCCGTCGACGATCGCGCGCACGCCGACGGTGCGACCGCCGTCGAACAGCACCCGGTCGACCAGCGCGTCGCCCAGGACGTGCAGGCCGGGCCGGTCGCGGGCCGGTTCGAGGTACCCGTCGTTGGTCGAGACGCGTTCGGTGCCGAAGCTGTTGTAGGCGTACGGGGACACGCCGGTCGAGCCGGGGGCGTTGTGGTCCGGCGCCCACGGGTGGCCGAGCCGCTCGGTGATCCGGTCGACGGCGGCCTCCACGGTGGCGAGGTTCTCCCGCTTCGGCCGGACGACCGGGATCGGCCCGTCGCCGCCGTGATAGCGCTCGCCGGCGAAGTCCTGGTCGTTCTCCAGCCGGTTGAGCAGCGGCAGGACGTCGTCGTAGCCCCAGCCGGTGGCGCCGTGCGCGGCCCAACCGTCGAAGTCCTCGACCGTGCCGCGGATCGCGAACAGGCCGTTGACCGCGGAGCTCCCGCCCACCCCGCGCCCCCGGATGTAGGGCCGCGGCTCCTGCGCCGACGACCGGGTGGCCGTCAGGTCCGGGAAGGTGTGGGTGGCCGCCAGCTGGACGGTCAGCCCGATCCTGCCCGGTTCGACGCTGCGCAGCTCCTCCGACGCCTCGGCCGAGCGGTAGTCCGGGCCCGCCTCCAGCAGCAGCACCCGCCGGTCGGGGTCCTCGGTGAGTCGTGCTGCGACCGCCGCTCCGGCGGATCCCGCACCGACGACGATGATGTCGTACATCTGTCGCTCCTCTGTCGAGCTCGTTGCCCGGCGACAGCAGACAGGATGCCGCTACGGCACGGTCAAGCTCCGCCGCACCGGGACGGGCGGCCCGGATCCATTCGTCCCGGGAAGTTGCCTCCGGATCGGTGGACGCCCCACCTCACCCGAGGTGGGGCGTCCGCGCATTCACGGGTTCATTCCCGGTGCCCATTCACCGCATTCCGGAGCGGGCCGTCGACCCACCGTTCCACCTGGCCCGCCGAACGCAGGCGGACGACGGTGAGCGACGGCAGCTCCCGGGCCACCCCCGGGACCTGATCGGTGTATTTGCCCCGGGTGGAGACGGCCCACCGGAGAATGTGCTCGGAATCGGTGAACAGCGTCCGCAACGGCGGCTCGACATTCCCGTTCCACAACACGGTGCGATGCCGTCGGCGGCGCAGGGTCCGGCGCACGACCCGCGGGAACGTCGTCGTCCAGAACGGCAGGTCGAGCCACACCATCAGGTCCGCGCGCTATGCGATCAGCGGCCGCGCGGTCCGGTACTGCCACTCCGTGGTCCAGGCGTCACCGGCCAGCAGGTCGCGGACGTCGTCGAGGAACGACTCCCGCGGCGTCCAACCCGGGCCGTGGAAGAGCCCGTCGATGTCGGTGTGCGGTCCACCGGTGAGTGCCGCGATCCGGGCCGCGAGGGTGGTCTTGCCCGATCCCGACACCCCGGCGACGGCGACCCGGCGCGGCCGGTGCGGCAGCGGCGCGTCGTACCCGAGCACCGGCGGAGCCTATCGGCCGCCACTCCGCGACCGCCGAGATGCAGCACACGGGGCGTCGAGGCGCGGAACGGCGCGCTGAGCCGCATCTCGGCGCGGGATCGGTGCCGGTCGTGCGGCCCGTGCGCCACCCGGGCATCGTGACCCGGATGGACGGGCTGTCCCGGCGCGGGCGACGACGCGTGCTGCTGGTCCTGTGCATCACCGAGATCACCAGCTGGGGGGTGCTGTACTACGCCTTCCCGGTGCTCGCACCGTCGATCGCCGCGGACACCGGCTGGTCGGTCCCGGCGGTCACCGCGGCGTTCTCCGCCGGCCTGCTCGTGTCGGCGGCGGTCGGGATCCCGGTCGGGCGGCTGCTGGACCGGCACGGCCCCCGCTGGGTGATGACCGCCGGCTCGGCCGTCGCCGTCCCCGCGGTGGCGCTGATCGCCACCGCCGGGTCGTACCCGGCCTTCGTCGCCGCCTGGCTGCTCGCCGGGGTCGCCCAGGCCGCGACGCTGTACCCGCCCGCGTTCGCGGCGCTGACCCGCTGGTGGGGCCCGGACCGGGTGCGCGCGCTGACCGGGCTCACCCTGGTCGCCGGGCTGGCCAGCACCGTGTTCGCTCCGCTGTCCGCGGCGCTGCTGGAGCCGTTCGGCTGGCGCGGCAGCTACCTGGTGCTGGCCGCGATCCTGGCCGCGGTGTGCGTCCCGGCGCACCTGTTCGGGCTGCGCGGGCGGTGGCCCGATCCGGTCGCCGATCCCGCGCCGGCCGGCGCCGCCGTCGCCCCGCCCGACGACGACCCGTCCCGGATCCTGCGCAGCAGGGCGTTCGTACTGACCACGGTCACGGTGACGCTCGGTGCCTTCACCTCGTTCGCGGTCGCGGTCAACCAGGTCCCGCTGCTGCTCGACCGCGACCTGTCCACCGGGCTCGCGGCCTGGGCGCTGGGCCTCGGCGGCCTGGGGCAGGTGCTGGGCCGCCTCGGCTACCCGCTGCTGGCGCGGCACAGTGGCGTCCGCGGCCGGACGTCCTGGCTGATGGCCGTGCTGGCCGCGACCACCGTCCTGCTCGCCGCCCTGCCCGGCCCGGCCTGGGCGCTCGTCGCCGCGGCGGTGCTCGCCGGCGCCGCCCGCGGGATGTTCACCCTGCTGCAGGCCACCGCGCTGGCCGACCGCTGGCACCCGCGGGTCTACGGGCGGCTCAACGGGATCGCGTCGGCGCCGGTGATGGTCGCCGTCGCGGTCTCGCCGTGGGCCGGCTCGGCGCTCGCCGGACCGCTCGGCGGTTACCCTCAGGTCTTCGTGCTGCTCGGCGCCGCCGCCCTGCTCGCCGCCGGACTGGCCCTCGGGACCGTCCCGCAGCGCCACCCGCCCCGCTGACCAGAGGAGTAGCAACCGGTGTCACTCGCCGAGCGGCTGCAGAGCGTGCTGGTCACGCTCGCCGCGCTGGCCGGGCTCGGGCTGGGCCTGCTGCTCCCGGTCGGCGACGTCGCCGGGCACGTCGTGCTGCCCGCGCTGCTGGTCATGGTCACCGCCGTCTTCGTGCAGATGGACGCCGGCCACGTCGGGGAGGTGCGCCGGGCCGGATCGGTGGTCGCGGTCAGCCTGCTGCTCAACTTCGTGGTCACCCCGCTGCTGGCCTGGGCGCTCGGCGCCGGGCTGCTCGGGGACCAGCCGGACCTGCGGATCGGCCTGCTGCTGCTCCTGGTGACCCCGTGCACCGACTGGTACCTGATCTTCACCGCGATGGCCCGCGGGCACACCGGGATCGCCGCGGCGCTGCTCCCGGTGAACCTGGTGCTGCAGCTCGCGCTGCTGCCGGTGTACGTGCTGCTGCTCGGCGGGCAGGCGGCGATGGTCGAGGCCGGCACGCTGGCCGAGTCGGTGCTGCTGGTGCTCGTCGTCCCGCTGCTGGTGGCGACCGGACTGCGGGTGCTCGCCACCCGCCGCCGGGGCGCCGCCTGGCGGGACCGGACGGTGGTCGCGCCGGCGTCCCGGCTGGTGCTGCCGATGCTGTACCTGGCGGTGCTGGCGATGTTCGCCTGGCAGGCGCGCACCGTCGTCGCGCACGCCGGCGACCTGCTCGCCCTGCTCGCGCCGCTGGCGGTCTTCTTCGTGCTGCTGCCGCTGCTCGCGACCGGCGCCGCCCGGCTGCTGCGGCTGCCCGCCGACCAGCGGGTCACCCTCACGATGGTGACCACCGCGCGGAACTCGCCGATCGCGCTGGCGGTCGCGGTCGCCGCGTTCCCGGACCGGCCGCTGATCGCGGTCGCGCTTGTCGTCGGGCCGCTGCTGGAGCTGCCGGTGCTGGCGCTGATCGCCCAGCTGGTCCGGGTGCGCCCGGCCGCCGTCGGTCGCTGAACCCCCCCCGCACGGCCCGCGCCGGACCCGCGCGCCGAACCCGGAGGACGCGCGCCGCGCCCTGTGCCACGCTCGGGGGTGCGGCCCGCGCCGGCGGTCCGCCGCGACAGCCGGGGGGACCGAGATGACACACGCCACCGAGACCGACGCCGGCGAGCCGCTGGTGCTCGACGAGACCTTCTTCGAGGACCCGGACCGGCTCTACCGCGAGCTGCGCGCCGAGCGGCCGGTCGCCCGGGCGGTCGGCCCGAACGGCCTGCCGTTCTGGATGATCACCCGCTACGCCGACGCCCGGGCCGCGCTCAACGACCCGCGGCTGGCCAAGGACGCCCGCCGGATCCCCGAGCTGCTGAGCCGCCAGGAGTCCGGCCCGCCCGCCCGGGCGATCGCCGAGTCGCTGGTCGGGCACATGCTCAACGCCGACCCGCCGGACCACACCCGGCTGCGCCGGCTGGTCGGCCGGGCGTTCACCGGGCGCGCGATCGCCCGGCTGCGGCCACGGATCGAGCAGATCGCCGCCGGGCTCGCCGACTCGATGGCGGCCGCCGGACCCGAGGTCGACCTGCTCGACGAGTTCGCCTATCCGCTGCCGATGACCGTCATCTGCGAGATCCTCGGCGTCCCCGAGGACCGCCGGGACGAGTTCCGCGGCTGGTCGAACACCCTGCTCTCCGACGCCGGGGACGACGAGCGCGCCGCCGCAGGCACGGCGACCGCCGCCTACCTCGCCGAGCTGGTCGCCGACAAGGCGGCGCACCCCGCCGACGACATGCTGTCGGAGATCGTCCGCGCCGCCGAGGACGGCGACTCGCTGAGCCCCGGCGAGACCACGGCGATGGCGTTCCTGCTGCTCGTCGCCGGGCACGAGACGACCGTCAACCTGATCGGCAACGGGGTGCTCGCGCTGCTGCGCGCCCCGGACCAGCTGGCCCTGCTGCGCGCCGAGCCGGACCGGGTGCCCGCCGCCGTCGAGGAGCTGCTGCGCTACGACGGGCCGGTCAACCTGGCGACCTTTCGGTTCACCACCGAGCCGGTCGAGTACTCCGGCACGACGATCCCGGCGGACGCGTTCGTGCTCGTCTCACTGATCGGGGCGAACCGCGACCCGGACCGCTGGCCGGCCGCCGACCGGCTCGACGTCGGCCGCGACCCGTCCGGCCACCTGGCGTTCGGCTTCGGCATCCACCACTGCCTCGGCGCCCCGCTGGCCCGGCTGGAGGGCGAGATCGCGTTCCGCACCCTGCTGTCCCGCTTCCCGGATCTCGCGCCGGCCGGCGCACCCGGCCCGCACCGGATCAGCACGCTCATCCACGGCCGCACCCGGCTCCCGGTCCGGCTCGGCGCCCCGGCCGCCGCCGGACCGTAACGTGGGCGTCCGGATCAGCGGGAGGGGCCACATGGCGGAGCAGGCACCGGGACGGGCGCGGCAGGAACGGATCTACTCCGACGGCGTCGTCGGCATCCGGTCCCGCGTCCCGACCGGCCCGGACGAGCTGGAACGCCGCGGTAGGCGCGCGATGAGCCGGCGCGCCGACGCCTACGTCACCGGCGGCGCGGGTGGCGGGACGACGGTGCGCGCGAACCGGGAGGCGTTCACCCGTCGGGAGATCGTGCCGCGGGTGCTGCGCGACGTCGGCGACCGGGACCTGTCGGCCGAGCTGTTCGGCCGCACGCTGCCCGCCCCGCTGCTGCTCGCCCCGATCGGCGCGCTCGACCTGGTCCGGCGCGGCGCCGACCGGGCGGTCGCCGCGGGCGCGGCAGCCGCCGGCGTCCCGATGGTGATCAGCAACCAGGCCGGGACGCCGACCGAGGAGATCGTCCGGGCCGGCGGCGCCCCCACCTGGTTCCAGCTGTACTGGTCGACCTCCGACGAGCTCGTCGACAGCTTCCTGGGCCGGGCCGAGGCGGCCGGCTGCGAGGCCGTCGTCGTCACCCTGGACACCACGATGCTCGGCTGGCGGCCGCGCGATCTCGATCTGGGGCACCTGCCGTTCGCCCGCGGGATCGGCATCGCCCAGTACACCTCCGATCCGGTGTTCCGCGGGCTGGTGCAGGAGCGGCTGTCCCGGCCCCGGTCCGGGCCGGCGCCGAAGGTCACCCCGCAGGCCGTGCGGACGCTCCTCGAGATCACCCGCAACGCGCCCGGCCGGTTCTGGGAGAACCTGCGCTCACCGGTCCCGCGGGCGGCGGTCGAGACGTTCCTGCAGGTCTACTCGCGGCCCCGGCTGTCCTGGGACGACCTGGCCGGGCTGCGCGCACGCACCCGGCTGCCGATCCTGGTCAAGGGCGTCCTGCACCCCGACGACGCCCGCCGCGCACTCGACTCCGGCGCCGACGGGGTGATCGTGTCCAACCACGGCGGCCGGCAGGTCGACCACGCGATCGCCTCGCTGGACGCGCTGCCCGGCGTCGTCGGCGCGGTCGCGGACCGCGCGCCGGTGCTGCTCGACAGCGGGGTGCGGACCGGCGCGGACGTCGCGACCGCGGTGCGGCTCGGCGCCCGCGCGGTGCTGCTCGGGCGGCCGTTCGTGCACGGCCTGGCACTCGACGGCGCCCGCGGCGTCGCGCAGGTGATCGCGAACGTGGTCGCCGAGCTGGACCTGGTGTGCGGGCTCGCCGGGGCGACGACGCCGGCCGGGATCGAGATCCGCGAGCGTGGCAGGTGACGGCGGCATCGCGCGCCGTCGCCCCGGTGTCAACTTTTCGTACACCTCGGCGGGAGTGACCGGGGTCATCCTGAGGCTCCGGACAGCGCGGTCGGGATCACGGCCGCACCCGAGAGCTCCTCAGGAGGACCCCCGTGACCCGAATCCGATTCGGCTCGTTCCTGGCCCCGTTCCACCAGCCCGGCCAGAACCCGACGCTCGCCCTGCAGCGCGATCTCGAGCTGGTCGAGCACCTGGACCGGCTCGGCTACGACGAGGCCTGGTTCGGCGAGCACCACTCGGCCGGTTCGGAGATCATCGCGTCGCCGGAGATCTTCATCGCGGCCGCCGCCGAGCGGACCCGCAACATCAAGCTGGGCACCGGCGTCACCTCGATCTCGTACCACAACCCGCTCTGGGTGGCCGACCGCATGGTGATGCTCGACCACCTCACCCGCGGCCGCGCGATGCTCGGCTGCGGGCCCGGCTCGCTGCCCACCGACTCGGCGATGATCGGGCTGAACCCGACCGACACCCGCGAGCTGCTCGAGGTGAACCTCGACATCATCATGCGGCTGCTGCGCGGCGAGGTCGTCAACGCCGAGACCCGCACGCACAAGCTGATCGACGCCCAGCTGCAGCTCGCCCCCTACACTCAGCCGTGCTTCGACGTCGCGGTCGCGGCGGTCGCCTCGCCGACCGGCCCGCGGATGGCCGGGCAGCACGGCGTCGGGCTGCTCTCGATCGGCGCGACCCTCACCCAGGACGGCTTCGACGCGCTCGCCCACCACTGGAGCGTGGTGGAGGAGCGGGCCGCGCACTTCGGGCAGCCGGCCCCGGACCGGTCGAAGTGGCGCCTGGTCGGGCTGATGCACATCGCCGAGACCCGCGAGCAGGCCTACCGGGAGGTCGAGTACGGGATCGAGCACTGGTTCCGGTACTTCCAGAAGGTCGCCGCGTTCCCGCAGATGGCGGTCGAGGGCGGCGACATCAAGGAGATGATCGACTTCATCAACGAGGCCGGGATCGGTGCGATCGGCACGGTCGAGGACGCGAAGGCGCAGGTGCAGAAGCTCGTCGACCAGTCCGGCGGCTTCGGGGCCTTCCTGCTGCTGGGACACGAGTGGGCGAACCCGGAGGCCACCAAGCGGTCCTACGAGCTGATCGCCCAGCACGTGATGCCGGAGTTCCAGGGCCAGGCCGCCGGCACCCTCGCCGCGAAGGACCGGGCCACCTCGACGCGTGAGCAGCACGCGAAGACCCAGCTCGACGCCGTCGACATCATGACCAAGCGCTACGAGCAGGAGAAGGCCGGGAGCTGACCGGCCTCCCCGCGCCGGGGCCGGGCCCTCCGCCGAGGGGCCCGGCCCTGGCGTCCCGGCGGCGTACGGGTGAGGATCAGCGGTGAAGGGAGGGTCGATGACGACCAGGAGCGTCTGGGAGCTGTTCCAGTCCGGCGAGGAACCGCGGGAGCTGCGCGGCGACCTCCTCACGTCCTGGCGCCGCTCCCGGTTCAGCGGCGTCGATCCGGAGTACGTCGACGTCCCCTACGTCGAGACCGACGCGGACTCGCCGTTCGCCCGGGTCGCCGTCCCGATCATGACCGGGATGGCCGGGCTGCTGGTCGGTGACCGGTCCTGCCTGGCGCTGTCCGACGAGCACGGCAGCGTGATCTGGCGCTGGGTGTCCGAGCCGATGCTGCGCGGCACGCTCGACGAGCTGTCGGTGATCGAGGGCTTCTGCTTCGGCGAGGAGTACGTCGGCACCAACGGCCTCGGCACCGCGCTGGAGACCGGCACGCTCGCCGTCGTGCACGGCACCGAGCACTACGTGCAGCGCTTCCACGACGTCACCTGCGTCGCCGCCCCGGTCCGGCACCCGGTCACCCGGCGCACCGTCGGCGCGGTCAACGTGACCTGCCGGGCGGGCGACGCGAACCACCTGCTCGCCGTGGTGGTGCGCAAGCTGGTCGAGGAGATCCGGGCCGCCCTGCTCGACCAGGCGAGCGTCCGCGAGCGGCTGCTGCTCGACGCCTTCCTGGCCGAGCAGCGCCGGGGGAGCGGCCCGGTCGCGGTGGTCGGTGACGGCGTCCTGATCACCAACTCCGAGGCGGCCGACATCGGCCTGGACCGGCTCGACGTCTGGGACGAGCTCCGCTCACCGCACAGCGACGTGGTGGACGGGACCTCGATCGAGCTGCCCGCCGACCTCACCGCCCGGGTACGTCTGGTGCGCTCCGGCGGCACCACAGCGGGCGCCCTGCTGACCGTGGCCGGCCGGGAGCCCGACGCCGCAGTCCCCGGGCCGCGCCGCCGCCCCGCACCGGAGGCCGATCCGTGGTCGGCCGCGGCCACCCGCGCCGCCCGGCTGATCGGCACCGGCCCGGTCGTGGTCCGCGGCGGGAGCGGGACCGGGAAGGCGACCGTGCTGGCCGGCGCGCTCGGCCCGCACACCGTGCTGGACGCCGCCACGCACGCCGTCGACGGGACGACGGCCTGGATCGGGCGGCTGCGGGCCGCGCTCGCCGACGGCGCGGTGCTGCTGCGGCACGTCGAGCTGCTCGACGAGGCCGCGGCACGCGTGGTCGCCGCGGTGCTCGCCGGCCGGTCACCGGTCGGGCTGACCGCCACCGTCGCCGACGGCGAGCCGCCCGGCCCGGCCGCGGCCCTGCTGCTCGACGCGATCGGCGCGGGCACCGTCACGCTGCCGTCGCTGCGCAGCAGGCCCGACGACATCGCCGTACTGGCCCGCACGCTGCTGCGCCGGCACGGCGAGGGACTGTCGTTCGCGCCGGACGCGCTCGCCGCGCTGCGCCGGCACGACTGGCCCGGCAACCTCGCCGAGCTCGCCAGGGCGGTCCGGGACGCCGTCGCCGAGGATCCCGGGCCGGTGCTGCCCGCCGCCGCGCTGCCGGACGGGATCCGCGCCGCTGCCGCCCGCCGCGCGCTGACCCCGCTCGAACGGGCCGAGGCGCAGGTCATCCGCACCGTGCTCGGCGCGCACGGGGGCAACAAGTCGACCGCCGCCCGCGAGCTGGGGATTTCCCGGACCGCCCTCTACGCCAAGATCCGCAGCTACCGCCTCTGAGGAGTCCCGTGTTCGTAGAAGTCACCGAGTCCGACGTCCGGCTGGCCGAGCCGGAGGTGTTCACCGCCTTCCACGTGGTCCGGCCGGCCGGCATGAGCCCGGACGCGCTGGCCGCGGCGCTGGCCGGGCACGAGGTGGGCCGGCCCGACGGCGACGACGTCCTGGTCCGGGTCGACGCGGTCCGCAGGATGGCCGAGGGCCGGGTCGGTGCGGACTGGGCGGAGGGCTTCGCCGGGATGCTGGCCTACGCCGACCGGAAGGGCTGGCTGACCGACGACGGTGCGATGGTGCGCGCGCACGTGGAGATCGGCTGACATCCCCGTCAAGATCAGGACGAAGCGGACATCGCTCCGCGACGCGCCCGAGTTTGATGCTCTCGCCCGGTGCCCCTCGGGCGTGTTGGCGGCTAGGGTCCACCTCGTAGGTACCGGCAAGACGCGAGGAGACATCCGGATGCCACAGGGAACCGTCAAGTGGTTCAACGCGGAGAAGGGGTACGGGTTCATCACGCCGGACGGAGGCGGGCAGGACCTGTTCGTCCACTTCAGCGCGATCCAGTCCTCCGGATACCGCACCCTCGACGAGGGGCAGGCCGTGACCTTCGAGGTCACGCAGGGGCAGAAGGGTCCGCAGGCGGACCAGGTCGTGCCCACCTGAGCGGGAGAACCTCCCACAGACGGAAACGCCCGGGGTGCATCGCACACCCCGGGCGTTCTCGTGTCGGAGGGTCGGTCAGTCGGCGAGCCGAGTCTCGAGCCCGGCGATGAACAGCTCGGTCCGGCGCAGCGTCCAGCTGCGGGGCGGGTCGTCGATCTGATCGCGGAAGACCGCGCGGATCTGCGGGTCGAACGGCTGCGCCGACTCGATCACCTGGTCGCGGCGCCGCACGTCGCCCACGCCCTGGCCGTTCGCGCTGAGCCAGGGGTGCATGCCCATCTGGAACACGGTGCCGGCGGCCAGCACCGCGTCCTCCGCGCTGAGCCCGGCGGCGAGCAGCCGGTCGGTGAGCCGCTGCATCACCGCCATCAGCGCCTCGGGCGCCTCGGGCAGCCGGACCATCGCCGGTGCGAGGCCGGGATGCGCGGCCATGACGTCGAAGGTCGCGGCGGCGAACGCGAGCAGCTGCTCCTGCCAGCGGCCCTCCGCGTCGGGGAAGACGTCCTCGGTCACGACATCGTCGACCAGCGCGGCCACCAGCGACTCCAGGCTGGGGAAGTGCCGGTAGAACGTGGAGTACTTGACGCCGACCCGGGCGGTCACCGCGCCGACCGTCAGGTCGGAGAAGCCGAGCTCACGGGCGGCTGCGAGCAGCGTGGCCCGGTCGGTCAACGGGGGGCGTCCGGTGCGCCGCGCCGGTCTGCTCTCGGTCTCGGTCACGTCCGCATGCTACTGCCCGTGCCCGGTCCGGTGGGAGGGTAGTCGCCGTCTATCTGACGACTATCTGTGACCTGCGCCATTTCTGGTTCCTTGAGCGGTCGCTCATTCGGCCGGACGGACGGATCGGCGTCCCTGAGAGCGCCGTGTCGATCACTCAGCGTCATCCCCTCGCAGTGCCCGCGACGATCCGCCCGATGGTGTGCAGAGCCGGCGTCCCCGGATCCCAGTAGGCGCTGTGCGCGGACGCCCATTCCGACTCGTCGGTCGGTGTCGCGGGGTCGTCGTGCAGGCTCCGGCCCAGCGGCCCCGGTGCCGACTCGAAGACCGTCGCGCCGAATCCGGGGCCGGCCGGGTCCGCGCCGTGCACCGGCCCGGTCGGTCCGAACCCGCTCGAGGTGCCGAACAGCTCGGGGCCGGGAGCCAGCCGGATCGGGTCGTTTGCCGCGGTCGTCGCCCAGACCCGGCCGTCCGGCACCCCGAGCTCGCCGGCCTTCCCGGCCCCGACCCCGGGGCTGCCGACGAACACCACGTCGTCCACCGCGATCCCGGGCCCGGCGGCCCGGCCCAGCACCAGCGAGCCGTACGAGTGCCCGACGGCGGTCAGGTGCACCGGCCCGTCGTGCCCGGAGCGCAGCCCCTCCTGGAACCGGCGCAGGTCCGCGGCGGCCCGGGCGGCCTCCCGCGGGTCGGTGGCGGCCATCAGGTCGGCCGGGGTGCGGTAGCCGGTCCACAGCACCGCGGCCACCTCGCCGTCCGGTCCGGCGGCGCGGGCCGCGTCCCGGGTGGCGTCGATCCGGCGCAGGTCCTCCCCGGCCGAGGCCCAGCCCGCCCCGGTGCCCGGCACGTGCGTGACGACGTGCGCGGCCCGCTCCGGGTCGCCGACGGCCAGCACCACCTGCCCGTTCCCGGTGCCGCCGGCGAGATCGAGGAGCAGCGCGTCGCCCGCGGCCAGCCTGTGGTGCACCGCCGCCAGCCCGGCCAGGTCGGCCTCGGCGCGGGCCGCCCCGCGGTCGTCACCGAGCAGCCGCAGCCGGTCGGCGTGCGCCCGGAGCCTGCTGCGCTCGGCGTCCAGCCGGATCCGGTTGGCCCGGTCCCGGGCCGCCGGGGGGATCCCATCGGTGCCGCCGACCAGCTCCGGCCGGGTCCGGGTGAGCCGGTCGCGCTCGCCGTCGGGCAGGCCGGTCCACCAGGCGCGGGCGGCCCCCACCCCGACGGGTGCGACGGCCGGTGCGCCGCCGGGCGCCGGGCGCAGCGCGTGCAGCGCGGCGGTGGCGACGGCGTCCGAGCGGGCCGCGTCGGCCAGCGCCGCCCGCACCGCGGCGCCGAACCGCAGGCTCTCCACCATGAGCAGCCCGGCCGTCGCGGCCACACCGACCGGCAGCGCGGTCGCGGCACCGCGCACCACCGACGGCACCGAGACCGTGCCGGCGCCGAGATCGACGTCGAGCAGCGGATGCACCGCCAGCGCGGCCACCACGATCCGGCGCTGCGCGGCGAGCACCTCGCCGGCGTGCCTGCCCAGCACATCGCCCGCCCGGGTGGCGACCGCGGAGCCGGCGACCAGCCTGCTGCGCAGCGCGTCCTGCTGCTCGCGGGCGCGATCGGCGTCCGCGCCGGCCCAGCGGCAGGGCAGCGCGGCGGTCCCGGCCCGGCCGAGATCGTCGGCGCGGGCCGCGAGCCGGTCGGCGAGTGCCTCCCAGGAGCGGCTGCGGCGCAGCCAGGCCCCGGGATCGGCGGCCAGCAGTTCGGTGAGCGTCGGCACCGGATCAGCCGGTGAACGACGCGGCGGCGGACTCGTCGGCCTCGCGCCAGCCCGCGGCGGCGGCGCGCACCGCCCCGGCGGTGTGCCGGGCCCGCTCGGCGTGCCCGCGGACGGCGTCGAGCAGGTCGGCCTCCAGCTCGGCGGCCGCGGTGCCGGAGCCGAAACCGGGATCCGCCGGCAGCGCGGGCACCGTGGCGGCGGCATCGGCCAGCGCGTCGGCGAGCGCGGTCAGCCGCTCCGCGGAGGCGATCAGCAGGACGGGCTCGACGCACACCGTCCCGGTCGTGACGGTCGGGTCCATCGGTACCACCGGTCGGCCTCCCGGGCGCGGCGCGGGCGTCCGGTACGACCCGCTGAGGTTCCGCAGTGTGCGCCGGACGGCCCCGTCGGCGCGGCGGAACGCCGGAACCGGGTCGCGCCCGCGATCGCCGAGCAGGCACCGGGCGGCACTCTCGATCAAGGTTCCGCGACGTGAGACCATCTTCGCCGTCCGAGTCGGGGTGAGAGGAGCGACGTGGTCGGCTTCCAGCGGGTGATGACGGTGTCCACCCCAGCCGGTGCCGTGCTCGGTTACCTGGCCGATCTCGGACACAGCGAGACCTGGAACCCCGGTACCAAGACGTGCACCCGGTCCGACGACGGCGGCCCGATCGACGTCGGGTCCACCTGGCAGGCGGTCGCGGTGTACAACGGTCGGGAGACCGAGCTGACCTACACGCTGGCCGGCCGCAGCGACTCCCGGCTGGAGTTCGTCGGGGAGAACAGCACGGTCACCGCGACCGTGGAGATCGTCGCGGAGCCCACCGATCCGGCACCGGACGGCGGCAGCGTCGTCACCTACACGGCGGACCTGCGCTTCAAGGGCCTGCTCAAGCTGGCCGTACCGTTCCTGCGCCGAGAGTTCGAGCGGCTCGGCGACGAGATCGAGCGCAACCTCCCGACGGTGCTCGAGCGGCTCTAGACCGGTTCCCAGAACCCCATCCGGCGGCTGATCTCGCGCCCGGCGGCGACCACCTCCGGGGTGATCTCCTCGATCCGCTCGACCGGGAGCCGGTACGCCGGCCCGGACACCGACAGCGCCGCCACGACGGTCCCGCTGTGGTCGCGCACCGGCGCGGCGACCGCGTTCAGCCCGGTCTCCAGCTCCTCCAGCGACCACGCGTAGCCGGCCGCGGCGACCTCGGCGAGCTCCCGGGACAGCGCGTTCCGGTCGGCCGGCCGGACCTCCTCGGGCAGCGCCGTCGGGTCGTCGGCGACGGCCGCCGCGAGCAGCACCTTGCCGCTGGAGGTGTTGTGCATCGGGGTGATCCGGCCGAGCCAGTTGTAGGTCGTGACCATCGCCGGGCCGCGCGCCTGGTCGACGTTGACCGCGAAGCCGCGGTCCGGGATCGCGATGTTCACCGTCTCGCCGAGCCGGGCCGCCAGCTCGTCGCACACCGGGCGGCCCTGGGTGGTGACCTCCAGCCGTTCGGCGACCCGGCCGGCCAGCGGGATCAGGCCGAAGCCCAGGCGGTACTTGCCGCGGTCCCCGATCTGCTCGACCAGGCCGTGCTCCTCCAGCGCCCCGAGCAGCCGGAACGCCGTTGACTTGTGCACCTCGAGCGCAGCGGCGAGCTCGCTGACCCCGGCCTCGCCGAGCCCGGCGATGAGCTCCAGGACGGTGATCGCGCGGTCGACGGACTGCACCCCGGACTCGCGACTCCGCACCGGGTTGCCCATGGCGCAACCCTAACCGCGCCGCCGCCGGTACGCCCGCCCGGACGGTCCGGGAAAGCGTGACCCCCACCCGCCCGGTGAGGATGGTCATCCGGTTCCGACCCCGGCTTGCGTTCGCTCAGCCGCAGGTGAACGCTGCCCCCCGTGCCGAGCCTCTACATTGACGGAACCTGGACCGGCGGCTCCGCCGGGACCGCTCCGGTGATCAACCCGTACGACGCGTCCACCGTGACCGAGGTCGACCAGGCCGGGCCGGACGACGTCGACCGCGCGGTCGCCGCCGCCCGCCGCGCGTTCGACACCGGGCCGTGGCGCGCCACGTCCACCGCCGAGCGCGGCGCGATCCTCGCCACGATCGCGGACCTGCTGGTCCGCGACCGGGAGGAGATCGCCCGCACCGAGACCCTGGACACCGGGAAGACGATCGCCGAGGGCAGGCAGGACGTCGACGACGTCACCGCGGTCTTCCGCTACTACGCCGGGCTGGCCGACAAGGACGCCGGGCGGATCGTGGACACCGGCAGCGCCACCGTGGTGTCCCGGATCGTGCACGAGCCGGTCGGTGTCTGCGCGCTGATCACGCCGTGGAACTACCCGCTGCTGCAGCTGTCCTGGAAGGTCGCCCCGGCGATCGCCGCGGGGAACACGATGGTGATCAAGCCCAGCGAGGTGACCCCGCTGACGTCGGTGAAGCTGGTCGAGCTGTGCGCCGAGGCCGGCATCCCGCCCGGCGTCGTCAACATCGTGCTCGGCGACGGCCCGTCGGTGGGCGCCCCGCTGACCGAGCACGACGACGTCGACATGGTGTCGTTCACCGGCGGGCTGAACACGGGCCGGGCGATCATCCGGGCGTCGGCGGAGACGGTGAAGCGCACCGCCGTCGAGCTCGGCGGGAAGAACCCGAACATCGTCTTCGCCGACACCGACTTCGAGCTGGCCGTGGACTACGCGATGCTCGCGGTGTTCCTGCACTCCGGGCAGGTCTGCTCGGCCGGTGCCCGGCTGATCATCGAGGACGCGATCGCGGACGCGCTGGTCGACGAGATCGTCCGCCGGGCGCAGCGGATCCGGCTGGGCAACGGGCTCGCCGACGGTGTCGAGGTCGGCCCGCTGGTCTCCGCCGCGCACCTGGCCAAGATCGAGGACTTCGTCGCGGCCGCCCGCGCCGAGGGCGCCACGATCCGCTGCGGCGGCGCCCGGCCGGACGCCCCGGAGCTCAAGGACGGCTATTTCTACCTGCCGACCGTGATCACCGACCTGGCCCCGGGCTCCCGGCTGATCAAGGAGGAGACCTTCGGGCCGCTGCTGACCGTGGAGCGTTTCAGCACCGAGGACGAGGCGATCCGGCTCGGCAACGACACCGAGTACGGCCTGGCCGGTGCCGTGTTCACCCAGGACATGGGGCGGGCCAACCGGGTCGCGAACGCGCTGCGCCACGGCACCGTCTGGATCAACGACTTCCACCCGTACTTCCCGGGTGCGGAGTGGGGCGGCATGGGCCGCTCCGGCAACGGCCGCGAGCTGGGCCCGACCGGGCTGGCCGAGTACCAGGAGATCAAGCACGTCTGGCACAACACCGCGCCGGAGCCGCAGCGCTGGTTCGCCGGGAGCACCGAGGGGGAGCAGAAGTGAGCGACCGCTTCGACTACGTCGTCGTCGGCGGCGGCTCGGCGGGCTGCGCGGTCGCCGCGCGACTGTCCGAGGACCCGTCGACCCGGGTGCTGCTGCTGGAGGCGGGCCCGTCCGACGTCGGCGACCAGGCCATCCTGCGGCTCGCCGACTGGATGAACCTGCTCGACTCCGGCTACGACTGGGACTACCCGGTCGAGCCGCAGGAGCGCGGCAACTCGCACATGCGGCACGCCCGCGCGAAGGTGCTCGGCGGCTGCTCGTCGCACAACTCGTGCATCGCGTTCTGGACGCCGCGCGAGGACCTCGATGAGTGGGCCGCGTCCGGGCTCACCGGCTGGTCGGCCGACGAGTGCTGGCCGCTGATCGCCCGCCTGGAGACCAACGACGGCGAGTGGTCGGGCCACGGCCGCTCCGGCCCGGTCAACCTCATGCAGATCCCACCGCGCGATCCCTGCGGCAACGCCGTGCTGGAAGCCGCCGCCGCGGTCGGGATGCCGACGGTGCGGTTCAACGAGGGCAGCACGGTCACCGACGGCGCCGGCTACTTCCAGATCAACTCCTTCCCGGACGGGACGCGGGCCTCGTCGTCGGCGTCCTACCTGCACCCGATCCTGGACTCGCGGCCGAACCTGGAGGTCCGGACCGACTGCTGGGCGTCCCAGGTGCTGTTCGACGGCGACCGGGCGACCGGCGTCGAGTACCAGCGCGGGATCGGGCCCGGCCGGGAGGCGGTGCACGCCGATCGCGAGGTGGTCCTCTCGGCGGGCGCGATCGACACCCCGAAGCTGCTCATGCTCTCCGGCATCGGGCCGGCCGGGCACCTGCGCGAGTTCGGCATCGACGTGCGGGTGGACGCGCCGGGCGTCGGGTCCAACCTGGACGACCACGTGGAGGGCCTGGTCTTCTGGGACGCGGCCCGGCCGATGGTCACCGAGTCCACCCAGTGGTGGGAGATCGGCCTGTTCCACCGCACCGGCCCGGGGCTGGACCGGCCGGACCTGATGATGCACTACGGCTCGGTGCCGTTCGACATGAACACGCTGCGCTGGGGCTACCCGACCACCGACAACGGGTTCTGCCTGACCCCGAACGTCACCCGCGGCCGGTCCCGCGGCACGGTGCGGCTGCGCACCCGGGACTTCCGGGACCGGGCGCGCGTCGATCCGCGGTACTTCACCGACCCGGACGGCCACGACATGCGGATCATGACCGAGGGCATCCGGCTGGCCCGGCGGATCGCCGAGCAGCCCGTGCTCAAGGAGTGGATCGCCGCGGAGCTGGCACCCGGCCCGGACGCCGTCACCGACGACGAGCTGGCCGACTACATCTCCAAGACCCACAACACCGTCTACCACCCGGCGTGCACGGCGCGGATGGGTGTCGACGGCGACCCGGACGCCGTGCTCGACCCGCAGCTGCGGGTGCGCGGGGTGCGGAACCTGCGGGTCGCGGACGCCTCGGCGATGCCGTTCCTGCCGGCGATCAACCCGAACATCACCACGATGATGATCGGCGAGAAGTGCTCGGACCTGCTGCGGGCCGAGCACCGCTGACCGTCCCGCGGGGCGACCGGCGACCGCGTTGCACACGCCGTGCCCGGCGCGGGCCGGGTGTCAGGCGCGGGCCGGCAGCCCGAGCGCGCCGGGGAGCTCCCGGGCCGCCTCGACCAGACTCGGGCCGTACCAGGTCAGGAGCCGACCGCTGACCAGCGCGGATGGCGCGTCGAACGCTTCCGGCCCGTCGTCGGCGGTGAACAGGTACGGCTCGTCGGGCAGCACGACGAGATCGTGCGGCGGAAGGTCGTCCGGGTCGATGCGCGGGTAGCGCTCCGGGGAGCCCGCGAGCACGTTGTCGACACCGAGCCGGTGCAGCACGGCGCCGGTGAAGGTGTCCGAACCGGCCGCCATCCACGGCTTCCGCCAGATCGGCACGACCGCGCGCCGGCGTGGCTCGGCGGGCTGCAGCGAGGCCCACAGCTCGCGGGCCTCGCCCAGCCACCCCGGCTCGTCCAGACCGCAGGCGGTGAGCATCCGACCCAGCGAGGTCAGCCCGCCGTCGACGTCGCGGATATCGGTCACGTACACGGCCGCGCCGGCCGCGCGCAGCGCGTCCAGGTCGGGCAGCCGGTTCTCCTCCTGGTTGGCGAGCACCAGATCGGGGTCGAGCGCGAGGACCCGCTCGACGTCCGGGTTCTTCGTCCCGCGCACCCGCTCGGCGGCCAGCCCCTCCGGATGGGTGCACCAGTCGGTCGCGCCGACCACGAGCCCGGGGGCGGTCACCTCGACCGCCTCGGTCAGCGACGGGACCAGCGAGACCACTCGCCGCACCTCGCCGGGGACGGGCACCGTGCGGCCCTCGTCGTCGATCACCGGGGTCATCCTCCGACGGTAGCCTCCGACCCCCGTCGGAGCAGCCCGTGGAGTGCTGCGGACGCGATGGCGTCGGCCTCGGCGGGCCCGAGCCGGGCGTGTCCGGTGAGCAGCCGGAAGATCAGCGGTCCGAACAGGACGTCCTGGGCGACCTCGACGTCGATCGAGCCGTCCACCTCGCCGCGCTCCACCGCGCGCTGCCAGAGCTCGCCGATCGCCGCCCGGCGCCCGGCCAGGAAGTAGGTGCGGAAGTACTCCGCGCCCTGAGGGTCGGTCACCGAGGCGGCGAGCAGCTGCGCGAACACCTCGCCCGCCTGGCTGGCGTAGAACTCGCTGACCCGGCGGACCTGCGCGGTGAGGTCACCGACCGCGCTGCCGGTGTCGGGCAGCGGCAGTGCGCCGGCCATCCGCTCGCCGAACGCCTCGGCCGCGACCGCCGTCCGGCTCGGCCAGTGCTTGTAGATCGTCGCCTTGCTCACCCCGGAGCGTGCACTGATCCCGTCGACGGTCGCCGCGGGGAGCCCGCCGGCGCGCAGCAGCTCGTCCGTCGCGTCCAGGACGGCCCGGCGGGCGCGCACACTCCGCGGCCGCTGCGACCGGGTCGCCGTCGGCCCGTCGTCGGGTGGGGTCGGCATCGGGCCGATCATCGCAGAACGAGCGGATCACCGGATCCGGTGCCCGTCGGGGAAGTCGGTGGAGCGGGCCAGCGCCTCCCACTCCGCGAACTCCGCCGACATCTCGGCGCGCGCCTGCCCGACCAGCTCCACCGCGTCCGACCCGAGGAGCAGGTGCACCGGCGGGTTCGCGGAGCCGACCACCTGCAGGACCGCGGCCGCCGCCTTCGCCGGATCGCCGAGCTGGCGGCCGCTGCCCGAGCGGCGGGCCTCCCGTCGCGGCTCGATCAACGTGTCGTAGTCGGGCACCGTCCGCTCGGACCGGACCATCGACCGGCCCGCCCAGTCGGTCCGGAACGAGCCGGGCTCGATCGCGGTGACCCGCACGCCGAATCCGGCCACCTCGCGGGCGAGGGCGTCGAGGATGCCCTCCAGGGCGTACTTGCTCCCGTGGTAGGCGGCGAGCCCGGGGAAGGTGCGCAGGCCGCCCATCGAGGTGACCCCGAGTATGTGCCCGGAGCGGCGGGCGCGCATGCCCGGGAGCACTGCCTTGATCACCGCGACCGCGCCGAAGACGTTCACCTCGAACTGGCGTCGCAGCTCGGCCATCGAGGTCTCCTCGAGCAGGCCCTCGTGGCCGTACCCGGCGTTCGCGACCAGGACGTCGACCGGGCCGACGGTCCGCTCGACCTCGGTGACGGTGCTCAGGACCGCGTCGGCGTCGGTGACGTCGAGGAGCCGGGCGTGCGCACGCCCGGGGGCCGTGGCGGAGAACGCCTCGGCGTCGGACTCACGGCGCACGGTTCCGACAACCGTGTGACCCGCGTCCAGGCCGGCCAGTGCGATCGCGCGGCCCAGGCCACTGCTGACGCCGGTGACGAGGAAGGTGCTGCCCATCGGGACCTCCAACTGAACTGAACGTTTAGTTCATTCTAGCGCACGTGCTGCAACAGTCGGGGACCGTGCTCGGCGACGAAGTCGCACAGGTCGCGGACCGGTGCGGTCCGGCGGCCGCCCGCGGCGTGCACCATCCCGAGCGTGCGGACGGTGCGGGGGGCGCGCACCGGCAGCTGGACGACGCCGGGGACGTCCGGCCCGAGCGGCAGCAGCGCCACCCCGAGCCCGGCCCCGACCAGCCCGCGCAGGGTCGCCGTCTCGCCGCCCTCGAACGCCACCCGGGGCCGGAACCCGGCCTGCCCGCACCAGGCGCGGACGATGCCGTGCAGCCCGTAGCCGCGGGCGAACTGCAGGAACGGCTCGCCCGCCACCTCGGCGAGATCGGCGCCCGGCCCGTTCGCCAGGCGGTGCCCGGACGGCACCGCGAGCCGCAGCTCCTCCTCGGCCAGCGCGGTCGCGACCAGGCCCGGCTCGTCCGGCATCGGCGAGGTCAGGGCCAGGTCGACGGTGCCGTCGCGGACCCGGTCGAGCAGCGCGGTGTGCAGGGTCTGGACGAGATCGATCCGGATCGCCGGGTGCGCGTCGCGGAAGCCGCGCAGGATCCGGGGCACCACCTCGGGGCCGAGCGTGCCGAGGAAGCCGAAGGTGACCAGCCCGGTGACCGGGTCCGCGTCGCCGGCCAGCTGGGCGGCGGCCGCCGCCAGTTCGGCCAGCGCCGCCTCCGCCCGGGTCTGCAGCGTCCGGCCGGCCGGGGTGAGCCGCAGGCCGCGGCCGACGCGGCGGAACAGCGCGACGCCCAGCTCGTCCTCCAGTCGGGCGATCGAGCGGGACAGCGTCGGCTGCGGCACGCCGATCCGCTCGGCGGCCCGGGTGAGGTGCCCGTCCTGCGCGACGGCGACGAAGCGGTGCAGCGCGGGCGCCAGAGATTCATGCACATCTGCATTCTAATCGGTCGTCACATGCATTGGACGCATGGCAACGGTCGCGCCTACGGTCGTGTGCGATGACAACGACCGAACGTCCCGCGGCGCTCGCCGCCCCGCCGCACGAGCGCGGCTCGCCCGGCTACCGGCGGCTCGGCGCCGCCCTGTGGCTGTCCGGGATGGCGACGTTCGTGCTGGTCTACAGCGTGCAGGGGCTGCTGCCCGCGCTGTCCGCCGAGTTCGGAGTCGGATCGTCCACGGCCAGCCTGGTGCTGTCCGCGACGACCGGGGCGCTGGCGCTCGCCGTGCTCCCGCTGTCCGCCGTCACCGAGGCGTGGGGCCGCGCCCGGGTGATGACCTGGGCGCTCGCGGCGTCGGCCGTGCTCGCGCTGCTGGCTCCGCTGGCACCGACCTTCGAGACCCTCGTCGCGGTCCGGGCGCTGCAGGGGATCGCGCTCGCCGCGCTGCCCGCGCTGTCCATGGCGCACCTGACCCACGAGGTCGCCGGGCGGCACCTCGGCGGCGCGGTCGGGCTGCTGATCGCCGGCAACACGCTCGGCGGGCTGTCCGGGCGGCTGGTCGCGTCCTGGGTGGCCGAGCTCGGCGGCTGGCGGGCCGGGCTCGCCGCCGTCGGCGGGCTGTCGGTGCTGGCGACCGTCGCGTTCCGGCTGCTGCTGCCCGCACCGACCGCGCCCGCCCCGCCGCGGACCCGGCTGCGCGATCTCGGCGGCCCGCTGCGCCGCCATCTCACCGATCCCGGCCTGCTGTGCCTGTTCGGGATGGCGTTCCTGCTGATGGGCGCCTTCGTGACGGTCTACAACTACCTCGGGTTCCGGCTGCTCGCCGCGCCGTTCTCGCTGCCCGGCACGCTGGTCGGCCTGGTGTTCCTCGGCTACCTGGCGGGCAGCTGGGCGTCCACCCGGGCCGGCCGGCTGGGCGACCGGTTCGGCCGCCGTCCGGTGCTGTGGTCGGCCACCCTGCTCGCGCTGGCCGGGGTCTGGGTGACCCTGCCGGACGTCCTCGGCTCCGTTCTCGCCGGGCTGCTGATGATCACGGTCGGCTTCTTCGGCGCGCATTCGGTGGCCAGCAGCTGGGTCGGCCGCCGCTCCCGGCTGCTCCCCGGCGCGGTGCCTGCGCACGCGTCGTCGCTCTACCTGGTCGGCTACTACGCGGGCTCCAGCGTCGGCGGCGCGATCGGCGGGATCGCCTTCGACCACGGCGGCTGGCCCGCGCTGGCCGGCTACGTCAGCGGCCTGCTGCTCGCCGCACTCGCGCTGGCACTGGTGCTGCGCCGGATCGGCGCGCCGGGTCACGGCCGGGCGGGGAACCCGCAGGGTCCCCCGTTCGTGGACCGGGCCGGGAGGTGACGACGATGGGGGACCCGGCTGCGGCGTGGACCGCGATCGGCCGCGCCGAGGTGCAGCGGTCCGGTGGGTGGGTGCCGCGCCCGCTGTCCGGCGGCCGCGAGCTGCCGCTGGCCTGGGTGCGGGACGGGCCCGGCGAGCGGACGCCGGTGCTCGCCGTCCCCGGCGGGCCCGGCCTGGCCTCGGTGCTGCCCTACCGCGGCCTGCGCCGGGCGGCGGCCCGCCGCGGCCTCGACGTGATCATGGTGGAGCACCGCGGTGTCGGGCTGTCCCGCCACGACTCGACCGGCGCGGACCTCACCGTCGACGACGTCACCAGCACCTCCGCCGCCGACGACCTGGCCGCGGTGCTGGACGCGGCGGGCGTGCCGCGGGCGATCGTCTACGGCACCTCGTACGGCAGCTACCTGGCCCAGGTGTTCGCGGTCCGGCACCCGGACCGGATCGCGGCGATGGTGCTCGACTCGCCGGGCCTGGACGCCGGCGACGTCGCCGACGTCCGGGCACACCTGCGCGCGCTGTTCTGGGACGGGCACCATCCGGCGACGGCCCGGTGCGCGGCGCTGGTCCGCGAGCTCGCCGCCGCGGGGGAGGACCCGCTGGAGCTGTCCGGCGTGGTCCAGCACGTGTACGAGTTCGCGGGCAGCGCGCCGCTGGAGCGGCTGCTGGCGGCGCGGCTGCGTGGCCGGGGCCGGCGCAGCTGGGCGCGGATCGCCGGGCTCGGCCGGGCCGAGGTCGAGTCGCCGACCGGGCAGCCGCTGGTGTTCGAGCCCGACCTGGTCCGGCCGATCGGGCAGGGCGAGCTCGGCTTCGACGCCCCGCCGGACGGGCACCCGCTCGACCCGCAGCAGCTGTTCGCGCTCGCCCCGGCCGCGGAGTCGCGCACCCCGCCCTACGACATCCCGGTCGAGCTGGGCCGCTTCACCTGGCCGGTGGCGGTGGTGTCCGGCGACCGGGACCTGCGCACGCCACCACCGGTGGCCGAGCGGGTCGCCGAGCTGCTGCCCGACGCCGTGCTGGTCCCGCTCGCGGCGCACGGCCACAGCGCGCTGGACACCCACCGGCTGGCCGCGCTGAACGTCGCGCACGTGCTGGAGGCCGGCGCGCACCGGGCCCTGCCCGGGCTGGCGGGGCGGCTCGCCGCGCTGCCCAGGCGCGGGGCGTCCGCCCTGCTCGGCCCGGTCCTGCGGGCCGGCATCGCCCTCGACACCCGGCTGCCCGGCGCCCCACCCACCCCGTGACCGTGCCGCCCGGGCGGGACCGAGCCGGGTGGCCGGGCCCGGGCGGCGGGGTCCGGGCGGCGGGGTCGGAGCGGCGGGGTCAGAGCGGCAGGGCCGCGGCGAGCACCCCGAGGACCAGCAGCGCGGCCAGCACGATCAGCGCCAGGCCGACCCGGCGCCGCCGGTCGGCGGCGGCCACGTCGTCGTGCTCGACGTCGTCGAGCGTGCTGTGCAGCGCGTGCGATGTGACCGGCCCGCCGTCGCCGGGCAGCGCCACCGTCGAGCCGGACCCGCGGCGCGGCTGCGGGACCGGGACGGTCGCCCCGGTCCCGGTGGTCAGCGCGGCGGCCAGCGCGGCCGCGTCGGGCGGGCGCCGGTCCGGGTCCTTGGCCAGGGTCCACAGCAGTGTCTCCTCCAGCGCGGGCGGGATCCCCGCGCGCAGCGTGGAGGGGCGCGGCGGGGCGTCGCGCAGGTGTGCCAGCACCACGCTGAACGCGTCCGGGTCGGTGAACGGCGGGCGTCCGGTGAGCGCGGTGAACAGGCAGCAGGCCAGCGCGTAGAGGTCGGCGCGGCCGTCCACCCGGCCGGTCGCGCGGCCCTGCTCGGGGGCCATGTGCAGCGGGGTGCCGATCACGTACCCGGTGCGGGTGCGCCCGGCGCCCTCGCCGAGCCGCGCGATGCCGAAGTCGGTGACGGTCACCCGGTCGTCCGGGCCGAGGACGATGTTGCCGGGCGTCACGTCGCGGTGCACCACCCCGGCCCGGTGCGCGGCACCGAGCGCGTCGCACACCGCGACGCCGATCCGCACCACCTCGGCCGGGTCGAGTGGGCCGTCGCGCTCGATCCGCTGCCCGAGCGTCTCGCCCTCGATCAGCGACATGACCAGGTAGACGCCGTCGGCGGTGCCACCGACGTCGTGCACGGTCACCACGCCCGGATGGTCGACCGCCGCGGCGGCGCGGGCCTCGTCGCCGATCCGGGCGATGTCGTCGGGATCGGTCGAGTGCAGCAGCTTGACCGCGACCGGCCGGTCCAGCTCACGGTCGTGCCCGAGGTGCACCCGGGACATGCCGCCCTCGCCGAGCACCCCGCGCAGCTCGTAGCGGCCGCCGAGCAGGTCGCCCTCGACGGCCGGGAACCGGGTGGTCGGCTCGCCCGGTCCGGTCACGACGCCCGGAGATCGCGGTGCGTGCTCTCCGGGTGCCCGGCCCCGATGAGCTCGTCGAACAGGTACCGGTAGTCGACCATCGCCTGCCGCAGCTGCTCGGTGTCGGCCTCCTCCTGGGTGTCGGCGACGGCGACCGCGTGCGCGGCCCGGTAGTGCGCGACCAGATCGGGATGGTCGACCGACACCATCGCCTCGCGCTCGGAGAAGTGCTCGACCGGGAACCCGCGGCTGCGCATCACCTGCTGCACCAGCAGGTCGGTGTCGCGCAGGCCGGTCCGCGGCGTCTCCACGAAGGAGTTCTGGGCCTGCTGGAACCGGGCCGCGAACTGCTCCCGCTCGTCGGCGTCGAGTTCGCGCACGTCGAGCTCGTTGCGCCGGGACAGCCTGCGCCGCAGTTCGGCCTCGCCCTGGGTGCGGCTGCCGGAGACCTCGACCACGTGGTCGTACTCCGGGCCGAAGTGCCTGCGCAGTGCCGCGGTGCGGCGCCGCCCCCGCAACCGTGCGCCGATCACCAGCACCGCGCCCAGCACGAGCAGCACGACCGCCGCGATCACGACCCACATCAGTACGTCCGGTGTCACCTTGAGCCCCCTCGTCCCGTCGTGCCCGGCGGATTCCTGCGTCACTCCACCGGGTGACCCGGCCGGAGTACCACCGCACGGCACGTGTCACACACGGCGGCGGTGCCACCCGGGCGAGGGTGATCGGCCCCGGCGCGGCCGCAGCGGCTGCTCCGGACGGCGGTCGTCGCGCGGACACGCCGGGGCCCGGTGCGGCAGGCGGGTGAGGTGCTTCCGATCCGGAACGAATCGGTCCGGCCGGTGTCACCGAGATGGAGCAATGCCCCCTCGCCAAGTCCGGACCGGCGCTCTGAGACGGTGGACCCCGCTCCCGAGCACCACCCCGAGCAGTACCGAACCCCCGTGGAGGACACCCGATGAAGAAGGCCGGTCGAAAGATCTCCAAGGCTGCCGAGTCGTTCGTCGAGGCCATCGGCATCCTGGGCGGCTGGAACCGCGGCCGCCGCGGCAGCAGGTCCCGGTCCCGCCGCTGATCCGCCGGTGCCTGCCCGGGTCGGGGCGGGCGGGCACCCTCACCAGCGGCCGCGCCGGTTGGGCAGGCGGGCCGCGACCAGCGTGATCCCGGCGAGCAGCGCCGCGAGCACGACCAGCGCGACCGCGCCCGCGATCCCGGGCGAGCTCGCCGCGGCGACCGCCGCCGTGGTCGCCGACACCGCGGCGATGCCGCCCACCTGCCGGAACATGATCCGCAGCCCGGACATGGCCGCGACGTCGCCGGGCACCAGGTGCATGCCGGCGTTGTTCGCAGCCGGAGCGGTCAGCCCGGTGCCGATCCCGAGCAGCGTGGCCGCGACGAGCAGCCAGATCTCCGGCGTCGTCCCCACCGGCGGTGCGGCGGCCAGAAGCAGCCCGGTCACCACGATCCCCATCCCGCAGAGCAGCAGCGGCCGGTGCCCGGTGCGGCGCAGCAGCGCGACCGACACGCCGGACGAGACGACCGAGCCGGCCGCGCGCCCGGCCAGCAGCGCACCGGCGGCCAGCGGCGCCATCCCGTACCGGGTCTGGGCGTAGAGCGGCAGCAGCGCGCCGAAACCGATCATCGCGGCACCCAGCAGCAGGTTCGTCGAGTTCATGATGCCCAGCCCGCGACCGGCGATCAGCCGCCACGGCACCACCGCGTCGGTCCGCCGCCGGGCGTGCCGGACGAACAGGTACCCGGCGGCGACGGCGAGCAGCGCGGCGGGCACCACGACCGCGATGCCGGCCGGTTCGAGCCCGGCCGCGCCGAGCACGGTGATCGCGACCATCCCGGTGACCAGCGTGCCGAGCAGCAGGGCGATGCCGCGCACGTCGAGCCGCCCGGGTGCGGACCGCGGCGGGTCGAGGACCAGGAACGCGCCGGCGACCACGACGACGATCCCGAGCGGGGCGTTCATCAGGAAGATCGCGTGCCAGGACCAGATGGTCAGGACCAGGCCGCCGAGCAGCGGGCCGAGGATCGCGCCGATCGGGAGCACGCTGGTGAACAGCGCGAGCGCGCGGTCGCGGTCGCGGCCGTAGTGGTGGGCGACGATCGCGTTCGCGGCCGGGAGCATCACCCCGCCCGCGACGCCCTGCAGGAACCGGCAGGCGATCAGCGGGCCGATCCCGGGGCTGAGCGCGCACAGGCAGGTCAGGACGGTGAACGCGGCGATCGCCAGCAGGAACACCCGGCGGGCGCCGAACCGGGCGGAGAGCCGCCCGCCCAGCGGCAGCGCCAGGATCTGGCCGACCGCGTACCCGGTGATGATCCAGCCGGTCCAGGCCAGGTCGGTCCGCAGGTCGGCGCTGACCGTGGTCAGCGCGGTGGCGACGGCGGTCTGGTCCTGGGCGGCCATCAGCAGCGCCAGCGCGACGACGGCGAACACGGCGTGCCGGCGGGGGAGCGGCTCGGCGGCGGTGTGCGGCGTGTCGCGGACGCTCTCGGTCACGATCGGCGTGCCCTTCGTCGGGGTCGCCCACCATGGTAGTTATCTTGAAGCAAGCAAAACGACTGGGGCTCCGGGGCGCCCCGGCGCGGCGGACCGGCGCGGCACCGGACCCGGTGCCGCGCCGCCCGGCCGGTCCGTCACATGTTGCGCCGGTACTGCCCGCCGACCTCGAAGAACGCCGTCGTGAGCTGGCCCAGCGAGCACACCCGCGCGGCCTTCATCAGCTCCTCGAAGACGTTGCCGTCGCCGGTCGCCACGTCCTGCAGCCGGCGCAGCGCCTGCTCGGCCTCGGTGCGGTGCCGGGACTGGAAGTCGGCCAGGCGCTCCAGCTGCGAGCGCTTCTCCTCCTCGGTGGCGCGGGCGAGCTCGATCTCCTGCGGCTCGTCGTCGCCGTCGGGCTTGAGGAAGGTGTTCACGCCGACGATCGGCAGCTCGCCCGAGTGCTTGCGGTGCTCGTAGAGCATCGACTCGTCCTGGATCTTGCCGCGCTGATAGCCGGTCTCCATCGCGCCGAGCACGCCGCCGCGCTCGGCGATCGACTCGAACTCGCGCAGCACGGCCTCCTCCACCAGGTCGGTCAGCTCGTCGACGACGAACGAACCCTGCAGCGGGTTCTCGTTCATCGACAGGCCCCACTCCTTGGTGATGATCATCTGGATGGCCATCGCGCGGCGCACCGACTCCTGGCTCGGCGTGGTGATCGCCTCGTCGTAGGCGTTGGTGTGCAGCGAGTTCGCGTTGTCGTAGAGCGCGCACAGCGCCTGCAGCGTGGTCCGGATGTCGTTGAAGTTCATCTCCTGCGCGTGCAGCGAGCGGCCGGAGGTCTGGACGTGGTACTTCAGCTTCTGCGAGCGCTCGTTCGCGCCGTAGCGCTCCTTCATCGCGACCGCCCAGATCCGGCGGGCGACCCGGCCGATCACGGTGTACTCGGCGTCCATCCCGTTGGAGAAGAAGAACGACAGGTTCGGCGCGAAGTCGTCGATGCTCATCCCGCGGGCCAGGTAGCTCTCGACGAAGGTGAAGCCGTTGGCGAGGGTGAACGCGAGCTGCGAGATGGGGTTCGCCCCGGCCTCGGCGATGTGGTAGCCGGAGATCGAGACCGAGTAGAAGTTGCGCACCTGGTGTGCGATGAACCACTCCTGGATGTCGGCCATCATCCGCAGCGAGAACTCGGTGGAGAAGATGCAGGTGTTCTGCCCCTGGTCCTCCTTGAGGATGTCGGCCTGCACCGTGCCGCGCACGTTCGCCAGCGCGTAGGCGGTGATCTGCTCGCGCTCGGCGGCGTCCGGCTCGCGGTCGTGCTCCTCGCGGAAGCGGTCGGTCTGCTGGTCGATCGCGGTGTTCAGGAAGTAGGCCAGGATCGTCGGCGCCGGGCCGTTGATGGTCATCGAGACCGAGGTCGTCGGCGAGCAGAGGTCGAAGCCGTCGTAGAGCGCCTTCAGGTCCTCCAGCGTGGCGATCGAGACGCCCGAGGTGCCGACCTTGCCGTAGATGTCGGGGCGGGTGTCCGGGTCGTGGCCGTAGAGGGTCACCGAGTCGAACGCGGTCGAGAGCCGCTTGGCCTCGGAGTCCTGCGACAGGTACTTGAACCGGCGGTTGGTGCGGAACGGGTCGCCCTCGCCGGCGAACATCCGGGCCGGGTCCTCGCCCTCCCGCTTGAACGGGAACACCCCGGCGGTGAAGGGGAACCGGCCCGGCAGGTTCTCCCGGCGCAGGAAGCGCAGCAGCTGTGCGTCGTCGTCGTAGCGGGGCAGTGAGACCCGGCGGACCTTGTTGCCGGACAGTGTCTCGCGGGTCAGCCTGGTGCGGAACTCCTTGTCCCGCACGGTGTAGACGTACTCGTCGCCGGAGTAGTCCGCGACCACCGACGGCCAGCCGTCCAGCAGCGCGGCGCCCTCGGCGGGCAGCTCCCGCTCGGCCTTCTCCAGCGCAGGAGCGACCTGCTCGCCGACGAGCTCGCGGGCGGTGCGCAGGTGCTGGCGGGTGCGCGCGGCGAGCGCCTGCCGTTCGGTGTCGGCGTGGTACCCGCGCACCGTGTCGGCGATGTCGGCCAGGTAGCGGCTGCGCTCCGGCGGGATCACCGCGGCGTGGTGCGACGAGGTCTTCGTGTCGACCCGGGGCAGCCTGCCCTCCCCGACGGGCAGCCCGCCGGCCGCGAGCAGATCGCGCAGGTGCTGGTAGAGGGCGGTGACGCCGTCGTCGTTGAAGGTGGCGGCCGAGGTGCCGAAGACCGGCATGTCCTCCCAGCTCGCGCCGAACTCCTCGCGGTTGCGGACGAGCTGGCGGCCGACGTCGCGCCGGGCGTCCTCGGCGCCGCGGCGCTCGAACTTGTTGATCGCGACGACGTCGGCGAAGTCCAGCATGTCGATCTTCTCGAGCTGGGACGCGGCGCCGAACTCGGGCGTCATGACGTAGAGCGAGTGGTCGACGAACCCGACGATGCCCGCGTCGCCCTGGCCGATGCCCGGCGTCTCGACGATCACCAGGTCGAACCCGGCGCTGCGCAGCACCGCGATCGCGTCGCCGAGCCGCTCGGGCAGCGAGCCGCCGTCGCCGCCGCGGGTGGCGAGCGACCGGAAGTAGACGCTGTCCTGGCCCCCGCCGCCGGCCGGCCCGCGACCGGAGAGCGCGTTCATCCGGATCCGGTCGCCGAGCAGCGCGCCGCCGCCCCGGCGCCGGGTCGGGTCGACCGCGAGGACCGCGATCCGCAGCTTGTCCTCCTGGTCGAGGCGGAAGCGGCGGACCAGCTCGTCGGTCAGCGACGACTTGCCGGATCCGCCGGTGCCGGTGATGCCGAGCACCGGCACCGTCCGCTCGGGGGCGGCGATGCGCCGGTGGACCTCGGCCGGGAGCCGCCCGGTCTCGGCGAGGGTGAGCGCGCGGGCGAGCGTCGCCGTCTCCCCGGAGAACAGCCCGTCGTACGACGCGGGCGGCTGCTCGCCCGGGTCCGTGTCGCACTCCCGGATCATGATGTTGATCATCCCGGGGAGGCCGAGGCGCTGGCCGTCCTCCGGGGAGAAGATCCGGGAGACGCCGCGGGAGTGCAGCAGCTCGATTTCCTCGGGGACGATCACACCGCCGCCCCCGCCGTAGACCCGGACGTGGCCGGCGCCGCGCTCGCGCAGCAGCTCGACCAGGTAGGAGAAGTACTCCACGTGCCCGCCCTGGTAGGACGAGATGGCGATGCCCTGGACGTCCTCCTGGATCGCCGCGGTGACGACCTCGTCGACGGACCGGTTGTGCCCCAGGTGGATCACCTCGGCGCCCTGCTTCTGCAGGATCCGCCGCATGATGTTGATCGCGGCGTCGTGGCCGTCGAACAGGCTCGCCGCGGTGACGAACCGGACGGGATGGGTGGGGACGTGCAGCTCGGTGTCGGTGCTCGCTCCGCGGCTGTCGGCCATGACCCGCTCCTCCCGCCGGGTGTGCGGACGACGTCCCCGGCCCATTTAGTTTGACATCCTAGTATTGGACGTACAAGAAACGGGTCACGGGTCACGGGTCACATTGCGATCACCCCCCGTGCCGGCCGCACACCCCACGGCCCCGCCGCACACCCGTTGGGACAGGTGTGTGGCGGGGCCAGGGGGTGTGGCGTCGGTCAGGCGGCGCTTCGTCGGGCCGGCTCCTCGGTGACGGCGGCCGGACGGGCGGGCGCCGGGGTGTGCGGCTGCCGGGTGCGCCGGGCGTGCCGGCCGGTGGGCCAGGCCGCGGGGCAGGGATCCGGGCGGGCCCCGGTCCGGTCGGCGCCGTCGGCCGCGGCATCGGCCGGCTCGTCGGTCCCGGGCGTCACCTGGTCGGCCAGCTCGGCCAGCGCGCGCCGCGCCTTCGCGAGTCGCCTTGCGCGCCGGCGCTTCGCGGCGAAACCGCCGACGAGGCCGAGGAACAGCAGGGCGAACCCGGATACGATGACGAGCGGCACCGCGACGGCAGGGAAGGCCGCCACCAGCAGGAAGGCCACCAGCGGCCAGTACAGCAGCGCGCGCCCGACTCCCCGTCGCGTCCAGTCGCGGTGCGGAGGCATGATCTATACCTACCCGACCGGCAAGATCGTCATGCGCGACTCGCCGGTACGACCTCGTCAGTTCTTCGAGTGGAGGCCCGAGTTCATGCCGGGGACATCCCAGGGCAGCACCATCGACCCCTATGCCGGGCTCCTGATCTCGGAGAACGACCGGCTCGCCGACCTGCTGGAGACGGCCGACCTGACCGTCCCGGTGCCGACCTGCCCGGGATGGAGCCTGCTCCAGCTGGAGCGGCACGTCGGCCGCGGGCACCGCTGGGCGGCGCAGATGATCGCCGCGGGGGCCACCGAGATCCTCGACCCGCGCGCCGTCACCGGTGGCAAGCCCGCCGAGGACGGCCCGGAGGCCGGGGCGCAGTGGCTGCGCGACGGCGTCACCGAGCTGCTCGACGCGGTGACGGCCGCCGGCCGGGACGCTCCGGTGTGGACCTTCACCGGGCCGAGGCCCGCCGCCTGGTGGATCCGGCGCCGGCTGCACGAGGCGACCGTGCACCGGGCCGACGCGGCGATCGCGCTCGGCGCGCCGTTCGAGATCGCGCCGGAGGTCGCGGCGGACGGCGTCGCTGAGTGGCTGGACCTGCTGACCGCCCGCCCGCCGGCCGCCGAGCCGCCGCTGCCCGACGGCGTGACGCTGCACCTGCACGCGGTGGACGACGAGCTGGGCGCCGCGGGGGAGTGGATGATCCGGACCGCCGGCGGCCGGGTGGTCTGGGAGAACGGGCACGGCAAGGGCGCGGCCGCCGTCCGCGGGACCGCCGCCGATCTGCTCCAGGGGGTGCTGCGCCGGATCCCTGCCGACGACGACCGGCTGCAGGTGTTCGGCGACCCGGCGGTCTGGACGACCTGGCTGTCCCGCACGGACTTCTGAGCGCGGCGGCCCGGGGCTAGCGGCGCGCGCCCAGCGCGACCTCCGCGGGCGGGCGCTCCGGCGGCGCCTGCGGCGTCAGCGCCACCTCGGCGGCCAGGTCCAGTGTGGACGCCGACCGCGGGCGTTCGAAGCGGACCGCAGCCCGCCGCCCGTCCAGGGTCAGGGTGGCGATCAGGTTCCCGAACAGCGGGCCCGCCGTGCGCTCCCAGGAGACCCCGGCCCGGTCGGTGTCGTGGTCGCGGGCCCACCGGTTGCTGGCCCGGGCGATCAGCCGCGACCAGGTGACGCGGAACAGCACCCGCATGAAGCCGGGCACCACGTTGTGCACCGGTGAGCAGGTCAGCTGGTGCACCCGGGTGCCGTCGACGCCGCGCCCCGGCCGGTCGCCCGGCGCGTCGGCGTGCACGTCGGCGACGGCCGCGTAGGAGTGGTGCACGTCGCCGGACAGCACCGACACGGTCGCCGGCGGCGGGTCCCCGGCGCGCGGCAGGCAGGCGTCGCGGACCAGATCGGCCAGCCGCGCGAAGGAGTGCCCGAACGCGGGCCAGTGCTCCAGGTCGGCCTCCTGGCGGAGGAACTCGGCGGCCCGCCCGATCCGGCCGGGCCGGTTCGCGCTCGTCTCCACGCCGGCCTGCAGGTCGGAGATGACCTGGGGCAGCAGCCACGGGATGGACGACCCCAGCACCAGGTGGTCGATCCGGCCCGGCGCCAGCACGCGCTCGCGCACCCAGCCGAACTCGGCGTCGGAGACCATCTTGCGGGGCAGCGACTCGACGATCCGGCCGTTCCGGGAGTCGATCACGATCAGCCGGGTGCCGCCGAGCTCCCAGCAGAAGGAGAACCGCTCGTCCTTGTGCCGGTCCCCGCCGTCGCCGACCTCGCGGTCCCAGCGGTCGGCCCGCTCCGCGAGCAGCGGCCACACGTCGCCGCCGGACGCCTGCACCGCCTGCCAGTCCGGATCGGCGGCGAGCTCGCCCGGGGTGAGGTTGCCCAGGTGCTGGTGCACCCAGTACGACGCCAGACCGGCCCGCACCCGCTCGCGCCACCAGGGCAGCTCCGCCATCCGGGCCCGCCAGACGCCGGAGGTGTTCCAGTCGTCCCGGACGTCGTGGTCGTCGAAGATCATCGCGGTGGGGACGGTGGACAGCAGCCACCGCACCTCCGGATCGGACCAGGTGTCGCGGTAGAGCCCGGAGTACTCCTCGAAGGACACGATCTCGTCGTCCGGCCACTCGGGACGGCGGTCCCCGCGCCCGGCGATCCGGCGCCGGGTCTGCGGGGTCAGCTCGTCGGCGTACACCTGGTCGCCCAGCATCAGCAGCACGCTCGGCCACTCCTGGGGCGGCAGCCCGGCCATCCGGGCGGCGTAGACGTCGAGCGCGTCCAGCCCATAGCTGCGGGCGGTCCTCGGGTCGGACAGCTTGACGTAGCGGCAGGAGCCGAACACGATCCGCTGCCGCCGCTCGGTGGACGGCCCGCGGGTCGGGATCACGCTCGCCGGGAACGGAGAGTGCGGCTGCGGCCACACGACGGTCCCGTCCAGGTGCACCTCGTACGGGTACCGGGTGTCCGGCTCCAGACCGGTCACGACGACGACGGCGTAGTGCAGGCCCGCGACCTCGAAGGTGCGCGCGGTGCACCCCAGCACCTCGACCGTGCACGGCCGGTCGGTCTGCACCCAGACCAGGGCGGAGGTCTCGTCGACGTGCCGCAGAACCGGCCCGAGCAGGAGGGTCACCCGATCGAGGGTAGACCTGCCTGCTCCGGGCCGGCGGTCTCCTCCAGCGCGAGCAGCCCGGCGCCGATCTTCCCGGCGTCGCCCTTGTAGGTGGCGGGCAGCACCTGCGGGATCGGCCGGACCTGCGGCGGGCCGTAGTGGAACTCGCGCGCGGCGCGCCGGGCCGGGCCGAGAAGCAGCTCGCCCGCGTCGACCAGGCCGCCGCCGATCAGCACCACCTCGAACTCGAAGATCGCGTTGAGGCCGGCGATCCCGGTGCCCAGCGCCCGGCCGAGCCGCTGGAACAGCGACTGTGCGGTCGGGTCGCCCGCGGTGGCCGCGGTGGTCACGTGCCGGCCGGTGACCTCGCCGCCGTCCTCGGCGGCGAGGCCGGCGAGCATCCCGTCCGGGTCGTGCGCGGCGGCGGTGCGGCCCATCCGGGTCAGTGCGGTGCCGGACGCGACCGACTCCAGGCAGCCGAAGTTGCCGCAGCCGCACTGCGGGCCGTCCGGATTGACGTTCATGTGCCCGACCTCGGCGCCCAGGCCGTGCGCGCCCCGGTAGATCCGGCCGCCGAGCACGATCCCGGCGCCCACCCCGGTGCCGACGGTGAGCAGCAGCATGTCGTCGTAGCGGCGCTCGCCGAGGCGGGCCTCGGCGAGCCCGGCGACGTTCCCGTCGTTGTCGACGACGGTCGGCAGCCCGGTCGTCCGCTCCAGGTCGCCGCGGACGTCCCAGTTCTCGTAGTTGTTGTTCGGCGCCCAGCGGATCCGCCCGACCGGCCACTCGACCGTCCCGGCCGCGCCGACGCCGATGGCGGAGACGCCGTCGCCCGCCTCGCCGGAGCGCAGCTCCTCGACCATCCCCTGGAGGAGGACGTTCATCGTGCCCGCGTCGGACGTGTCCGGGGTGTTGCGCCGCAGTTCCGCGTGGACCGTGCCATCCTCGCCCACGATCGCTCCGGCGACCTTCGTTCCTCCGATGTCGAGCCCGATAGCCCGCCGTCCGTTCGTCACCCGGGCATGATTGCGGCACAGCCGCTGTGATGCCAGCGCACCCCGGGGTTTGCGGACGCGGTGAACCGGGGAAAGGTGACCCATGCCAGTCTTGCGACGAGTTGCCCGGCCGATGCTCGCGGCCGTTTTCATCTACGGCGGCGTGACCGCGCTCCGCCAGTCCGAGGGCCACGCGCAAGCCGCCAAGCCCGTGCTGGACCAGGCCGCACCGGCGATCGACAAGGTCGTCGAGAACGCGCCGCTGGACCGCCGACCCGACTACGAGACCCTGGTGAAGGTCGACGCCGGCGTGAAGATCGCCGCCGGATCGCTGCTCGCGCTGGGCAGGTTCCCTCGGCTCGCGTCGACCGCGCTCGCCGCCACCGTGATCCCCACCACGCTCGCCGGGCACCGCTTCTGGGAGGAGACCGACCAGCAGAAGCGCACCGAGCAGCAGATCCACTTCCTGAAGAACGTCGGGCTGCTGGGCGGGCTGCTGATCGCCGCGTCCGACACGCACGGCAAACCGTCGAACGCCTACCGCGCCCGCCAGGCCGCGGCGAAGGCCCAGGCCCGCCTGTCGTCCGCGTCCGACTCGGACACCGGGGCGCAGCTCGCCGCCGGCCTGGCCGGTGCCGGGACCTCGATCGCCGCAGCCGCCGCGGGCACCCGGGAGAAGCTGCACGACGCCGCCGAGGAGTACGGCCCGGTCGTCCGGGAGCGGGCGAGCGAGTGGAGCGGCAAGGCGTCCGAGCAGGCCGCGCACCTCGGTGAGGTCGCCTCCGAGCGCGCCTCCACCTGGTCCGAGCAGCTGTCGGCGGCTGCCCAGCGGGCCGCGAAGAAGGCGGAGAAGAAGGCCCAGGCGGCCGAGAAGAAGGGCGTCAAGCTCGCCAAGGCCGCCGCGAAGCAGGGCGACAAGCTGGAGAAGGCCGTCGACAAGCGCGGCGCGCAGTACCGCAAGGCGGCCGGCAAGACCGGCGACCGGTGGCTCAAGGAGGCCGAGAAGCGGCGCGCCCGCTGGGAGAAGCAGGCCCAGAAGGCCGTCGCCCGCGCCGAGAAGCGCGCCCCCGAGTACGCCGACCGGCTGAGCACGCTGGCGAGCCAGGCGCAGGCGCAGGCCGCCCGCCTCGGCTCGGACCTCGCCGATCGCGCGTCGAGCGCCGGTGCCGACGCCGCGAAGCAGGCCAAGGGTGCCGCGAAGGACGCCCGCAAGCGGGCCACGGCCGCCGCGCGCTGAGCCACCCGCACCGGCACGAACGGGCCATCCGTGGGCCGCACCGCCACGGAGGGCCGTTCGTGCGGGTGCTCAGGCCGGGCGCAGGATCTGCAGCTCGCCGGTCGGCAGCGCCCGGACCTCCACCGCCACCTGGCCGCACCACGACGGCGGGTGCAGCGCGTTCGCCATCCTGGTGAACAGCGCCTGGGTGCGCGCGTTCGTGGTCGCCTGCTCGGCGATCAGGTTCGGCAGCATCCCGCCGGAGCGCTTGCGCACGGTCAGCGGCAGCACCGACAGCGTGGTCAGCAGCCGGTGCAGCCGGGCGATGTCGCACGCGCGCCCGGTCAGGTCCGGCTCGATCAGCGGGCGCAGCGCGGCCAGCGGCCGGCTCGGCGAGCGCAGCAGCTGATCGGCTGCGGAGAGCAGGATCCGCCGCGCGTCGAGGACGAGCGCCTGATAGGCGCCGTGCACGGCGGCCGGGAAGCCGTCCCAGCCGAGCCTGCCGACCTCGCCGAGCTGCTCGCGCAGCGCGATCCCCGGGGTCCCGGCCGGATCGGCGGCGGCGACCACCCGCTCCCAGCCCGAGAGCCGGGCGTGCGTCTGGTGCCGCAGCACCGACAGGTTCGCGACGGCGGTGTTCAGGCCGGAGTCCGCCCCCACCCCACCGTGCTCCAGCAGGTCGGTCTGGGCGGCCCGCAGCGCCTCCTCGGCGGCCCGCAGCCGGGAGTCCGGCCCGGTCACGCCGGACCGGGTGAGCGCGGCGGCCGCCGAGGTGATCGCGTCCAGCACCCGGTGCTGGGTGCCGGTGGCGGCGATCTCCACGGCGATCGAGAGGACCAGCGCCCCGAGCGGGGCGCCCGGGGCGGGCCCGGAGCCGGGCGCACCGACCGGCAGCAGTGTCGACGGGCCGGGCCGGACCGGCCGGGGCTCGGCGCCGACCATCCGCAGCAGCGGTTCCGCGCCGAACGCCTCGGGCAGCGCGAGCCGCACCGCCAGATCGGTCTGGGGCGCGCGCGGGCGCACCAGATGGCGGGCCAGCTCGCTGGACGCGGTGATCCGCCCGCCCCAGCTCCGGGCCTCGTCGGCGCCGTCGGCCGGTACCCAGCTCAGCAGCAGGGCCGGCCCGGGCGGCGGCGCGGCCGGGCCGGGGCGGGGGCCGCCGTTGCGTTCCGGCGGGCCGGGAACGGCGCCGCCGGGCCGCCCCTCGAGCGGGAGCACGATGCCGTGGTGGTCGTCCGGTTGACCGTGCATGTCACTCCAACGACGTCGGGGGCCGCGAGGTCACGAGCCCGGCTTCCGGGAGAGCCCACCCATACTGCCCTGTGTCGTTCCGGCGTCGGCCCTCGCCCCGGGGCGGTGGGTACCGGTAGAACTCCGGTGTGCGGAGCGCGTATGTGGTCGGGACTCGCGACACCAAGCACGCCGAGATCGACTTCGTGGCGGACGCGGTGGCCGCCGCAGGGGTGCCGGTGTGCCGGGTCGACGTGTCCACCGGGCCCGCCCCGGCGCCCGGCGCCGAGGTGTCCGCCGCCGAGGTGGCCGCGCACCACCCGGACGGCGCGGCCGCGGTGTTCACCGGGGACCGGGGGACCGCGGTGGGGGCGATGGCGGTCGCGCTGCGCGCGTTCCTGCTCGCCCGCGCCGGCGACGTCGCAGGGGTGCTCGGGCTCGGCGGGTCCGGCGGGACGGCGCTGGTCACCCCGGCGATGCGGGCGCTGCCGGTCGGCGTGCCGAAGGTGATGGTGTCCACCGTGGCGTCCGGCGACACCGCGCCCTACGTCGGCGCGAGCGACATCGCGATGCTGCACGCCGTCACCGACATCGCCGGGCTGAACCGGATCTCCCGGGCGGTGCTGGGCAACGCCGCGCACATGCTGGCCGGTGCGGTCGCCGCCCCCGCCGCGCCGGCCGGGACGGACCTGCCCGCGGTCGGCCTGACCATGTTCGGGGTGACGACGCCGTGCGTCAGCCGGGTCCGCGAGCTGCTCGGCGAGGAGATCGACGCGCTGGTCTTCCACGCCACCGGCGCCGGCGGTGCGTCGCTGGAGAAACTGGTCGACGACGGCCTGGTCGACTCGGTGCTGGACCTGACCACCACCGAGATCGCGGATCTCCTCGTCGGCGGCGTGATGGCGGCCGGCGAGGACCGGCTCGACGCGGTCGCCCGGACCGGGATTCCCTGGGTCGGGTCCTGCGGGGCCCTCGACATGGTCAACTTCGGGGCGGTCGCGACCGTGCCGGAGCGGTTCGCCGGACGGCTGCGCTACGAGCACAACGCCAACGTCACCCTCGTGCGGACCACCGTGGAGGAGAACCGCGCGATCGGGGAGTGGCTGGCGCGCAAGCTGAACACCTTCACCGGCCGCTGGCTGTTCCTGCTGCCGCTGGGCGGGGTGTCCGCGCTGGACACGCCGGGCCGGGCGTTCCACGATCCGGCGGCAGACGCGGCGCTGTTCGCCGCGATCGAATCCGGTGTGGCCGACACCGGCCGGGTGCGGCGGATCCCGCACCACGTCAACGACCCCGAGTTCGCCGACGCGGTGCTCACCGCGTGGCGGGAGGTGCACGCATGAGGCGGTTCACCCGCTCCGAGCTGATGGAACGCTTCGCGGGGATGGCGGCGCGCGGCGAGCCGATCGTCGGCGGCGGCGCCGGCACCGGGCTGTCCGCCAAGTGCGAGGAGGCCGGCGGGATCGACCTGATCGTCATCTACAACTCGGGCCGCTACCGGATGGCCGGACGCGGCTCGCTGGCCGGACTGCTGGCATACGGCAACGCCAACGCGATCGTCGTCGAGATGGCCGCCGAGGTGCTGCCGGTGGTCCGCCGGACACCGGTGCTCGCCGGGGTCAACGGCACCGACCCGTTCCTGCTCACCGACCGGTTCCTCGACGAGCTGGCCTCGCTCGGGTTCGCCGGCATCCAGAACTTCCCGACCGTCGGGCTGATCGACGGCGTCTTCCGGGCGAACCTGGAGGAGACCGGGATGGGCTTCGGCCTGGAGGTCGACCTGATCGCCGCGGCGCGGGTGAAGGAGCTGCTGACCACGCCCTACGTGTTCTCCGCCGAGCAGGCCCGCGAGATGGCCCGGGCGGGTGCCGACATCGTCGTCTGCCACATGGGACTGACCACCGGCGGCGCGATCGGCGCGGAGACCTCGAAGACCCTCGACGACTGCGTCGAGCTGGTCGACGACTGGGCCACGGCGGCCCGCGAGGTCCGCGACGACGTGCTCGTGCTCTGCCACGGCGGCCCGATCGCGATGCCCGGGGACGCCGCATACGTGCTGTCCCGGACGAAGTCCTGCCACGGCTTCTACGGGGCGTCGTCGATGGAGCGGCTGCCGACCGAGCAGGCGCTGACCGCGCAGACCCGCGCCTTCAAGAACGCGCTCGAACGGTGATGGCCCCCAGGCGGCCCGCGCCGCCGCCGGGCGGTGACTGGCGGCGCCGGATGCGGGTCCGCGGGCGCTGGCCGCAGCACGCGCTGGCCAGGTTCGGTGCCCTGATCATCGGCGGGTTCGCGGCCCTCGGGTTCGGGGTCCTCGGCATGATCGGGGTGGCGGTGTCGGAGGAGCCCAGCGGCCTGGACGGGGTGCCGGGCATGCTGGCGATCCTCGTGGTGACGGTGCTGTTCGTCGGGATCCCGGTCGGGCTGCTGGTCGGGCTGCCGGTGCAGTTCGCCACCCGCGCCTGGCTGCGCTCGCCCAGCCCGGACGAGCTCGCCGCGATGCGCCTCGCGCAGGGCGAGGCCCGCCCGGTGCTGCCGCCGGGCCTGCGCGCCGGCAGCTGGTGGGCCGGCGCCTACGAGGACTGCGTGCGCGCGGTGACCGCGTACCACGCCGTCGTCCGGACCACCCCGGACGGCCCGGCCCGCAGCTGGTTGGTCGACGTCGGACGCCGGCTGGACTGGCAGCTCGACGAGGCGCTGCGGCTGGCCGTACTGGGGGAGAGTCTCGACTCCGGGCATGCCCCGGGCGGGCCCACCGCCGTCACGATCGCCGAACGGCTCGACGAGGCCCGCACCGCGTTCGGCCAGACCACCGAACAGGCCGCGTCGATCGCGCTCGACCTGCGCTCCGACACCGGGTTCGCCGAGGTGCGCGCCCAGCTCGACACGCTCGCCGCCCAGGCACCCCACCTGCGCACCGAGAACTGACGACTCCCGAGGAGGAGACGCCATGCCCCGTCCCTATTCCAGCGCCGTGATCGGTGCGCCGCTGGCCGAGGTCTGGCCGCACGTGCGCGACTTCGGCAGCATCCACCGCTGGCACCCGGCGATCGAGGGCTGCGAGCTGATCCGCGGCGCGTCCGGCACCGAGATCGGGGCGCAGCGCCGGCTCGTGCTGGGGGACGGCGGCGTCGTCGTCGAGGAGCTGCTCGCCCTCGACGAACGCGGGCACGCCGTCACCTACGAGATCCTGGAGTCGCCGTTCCCGGTGCGCCGCTACATCTCCACCCTGCGGCTGGCCCCGGTCACCACGGCCGGGCACACCTTCGGCGAGTGGTGGACCGAGTTCGACGCCGACGCCGCCGCCGAGGGGGACCTCGTCGAGCTGTTCGCGAACGGGGTGTTCGCCACCGGGTTGACCGCGCTGGCCCAGCGGTACGGCTGACCCGGGCCGGAGGTGTGGCCGCGCGGGTGCGGCGCGGCCCGGTCCGGCCCGGTGCGGCGCGGCCCAGTGCGGTGCAGCCCGGCGGCGGACGTCGGCCGGGCGCAGCTCACCAGCCTCGGAGATCGACCGCCCAGGTGTCGAGGACCTCGGCGTCCGGGCCGTCGCCGTCCACCACGTGCATCCGCTCGTGCAACGCGACGGTCGGGTCGACGTGGGCGGGCACGATCCTGATCCGGTCCCCGGGCCGGGGCAGCGGGGTCGCGGCGAAGGTCAGGTGCTCGTCGGAGCAGAACCAGACGTCGCCGCCGGGCACGGTCGGGTTGCCGTGGTCCATTCCGAACGCCTTCAGCCCGGCGTCGGCGACGGCCCAGCCGGGCATGCCCCCGGCCGGCGCGGTCGTCGAGAGCACGGTGGACAGCACGGTCAGCGCCTGCCGGAAGGTCAGCCCGGCGGCGGTGTAGGCGGTGTCCATCAGCGCGTACGAGCCGGCCTGGATCTCGGTGCAGGCGGTGTTCATCGTGTGCGTGCCGGTCCCGCCGCCGGAGATCACCTCGCCGCCGACGTCGGCGTGCGCGGCCAGCAGCCGGTCGGTGCACTCGGTGGTGAGCCGGGCGCGTTCGGCCGGGTCGGCAAGCATCTGCAGGTGTCCCTCGTAGCCCATCACGCCGCGCACGGTCAGCCCGGCGGAGCGGGCGGCGTCGGCGAACTCCCCGGCCCGGTCCGGTGCGATCCCGCAGCGCGGGAGCCCGATGTTGACGTCGACGAGCACCTCGCGCACCCCGCCGTCGACGGCCGCCCGCAGCGTCTCCGCCGAGTCGATCGCCAGGGTCACGCGGGCACCGGTGTCGACGACGGCGCCCAGCCTGCGGGCGTCGAGCACCTCGTTGGCGAGCAGCAGGTCCGCACCCAGGCCGGCCGCCGCCATGCCCTCCACCTCGCGCACGGTGGCGCAGGTGAATCCGTGGTGACCGTGTGCGGCCTGCCGGGCGGCGAGCGCGGTCGTCTTGTGCGCCTTGACGTGCGGCCGCAACCGCGGTCCGGGCAGGACGGCGGCCATGTCGGTCAGGTTCGCCTCCAGCGCACCCGCATCGACGAGCAGCGCGGGGGTGGTCAGGTCGGCGACGCGCACGGCACTCCCAGGACCCGGTCCAGGTAGGGGTTGCGGAACCGGCCCTCCGGGTCGAGCCGGTCGCGGACGGCGACGACGTCGTCGTACGCCGGGTAGCGGGACCGCAGGGTCGCCGCGGTCATGGTGTGCAGCTTGCCCCAGTGCGGGCGTCCGTCCAGCGCGGACAGCACCGGTTCGACGGCGCCGAAGTACGTCTCGTGCGGCCGTCCGGCCCGCACGTGCACGGCCAGGTACGCGGTGTCGCGGCCGTACGCGGTGGACAGCGGGACGTCGTCGGCGCCGAGCACCCGGACCTCGACCGGGAAGGTGACGCCGTGACCGTGCCGGTCGGCGGCGGTGCGCAGCCCGTCGAACGCCTCCGGCAGCGCGGCGCGCGGCACGGCGTACTCCATCTCCAGGAACCGGACCCGGCGCGGGCTGCAGAACACCTCGTAGGACCGGCCGACGTAGCCGCCCGCCGGCATCCGGCGGGCGACGAAATCGTTCAGCCGGGGGACCAGCGGCGGGGCCAGCTCACCGGCCCGGCAGGCGAGGCCGAACCCGCTGTTGCCGAGCAGCTCGTCGCCGATCCATCCGGCCGCGCGGCCGCGCCGGGGACCCTCGGCGTCGGTGCGGTCGTTGGTCTTGAGCACGGCGAGGTCGGTGTGCGGGAACCAGTAGAACTCGACGTGGTCGTGCGCGGCGGCGAGCCCGTCGAGCCCGTCGAGCACCTCCGGCAGCGGCCGCACCGACTCGACGGCGTGCAGCCGGAACGCGGGCACGGTCCGCAGGCTCACCCCGGTCAGCACGCCGAGCGCACCCAGCCCGATCCGGGCGGCGGCGAGCTCGTCGCCGCCCGGATGCCGGACGGTGCCGTCGGCGAGCACCAGCTGCACGCCCTCGACCTGCGTGGCGATGCCGCGGTACCCGGCGCCGGTGCCGTGCGTGCCGGTGGAGATCGCCCCGGCGACGGTCTGCGCGTCGATGTCACCCAGGTTCGGCAGGGCCCGGCCCAGCTCCCAGAGCCGCCGGTTCAGCGCGCGCAGGGTGACCCCGGCGGGGACGTGCGCGATCTCGCCGTCCAGCCGGATGCCGGCCGGATCCGACGGCGCCGCGATCGCGACCCCGTCGGCGACCCCGACGCCGGTGAACGAGTGGCCGCTGCCGATCGCCTTGACCCGCAGGCCGTCCTCGGCGGCGGCGCGGACGGCGTCGGCGACCTCGCCGGTGTCCCGGGCGTGCACCGTGCGGACCGGCCGGGTCCGTTGGTTGCCCGCCCAGTTCCGCCAGGTGCCGTTCACGCTCCCATCCTGGCCGGAGGAGATCGTCCGACACCACCCCGGTACCGCGGACATCTGTCCGTCCGGCGGCTTCCGCCCGGTGGGACGGGTCTCGCGCCGGACCGGTCCCGGCTCCTAGCGTCCGCGTCGACGCGAAACGGGGACGCCGATGACCGGGACCACCTGCACCGCCGACGACCTGCTGCGCACCGTCGTCGACCTCCGGCCGACGCTGCTCGCCGAGCAGGCCGCCACCGAGCGGCGCACCCGCTACGCGCCCGAGCTGCACGAGCGGTTCCGTGCCGCGGGCCTGTACCGGGTGCTGCAGCCGCGCCGGTTCGGCGGGCTGGAGCTGGACCTGCCGACGTTCGTCCGGCTGCAGCGGGAGATGGCCCGCGGCTGCCCGTCGACGGCGTGGTCGTGGGCGCTCGCCACCAGCCACGCGATGCAGCTCGGCTCGTACCTCCCGGAGTCCGCGCAGCAGCGGATCTTCGCCGGCGGCGACGTCCGGTGCGCCTCGTCGGCGTCGGGGGAGGTGCGGGCCGTCCGGACGGACGGTGGGTGGCGGCTCGACGGGACGGTCCGGTACTGCTCCGGGATCGGGTACTCGACTCACTTCATGGGCCAGGCGTTCGCCGACGGGGACCCGGAGCGGCCGCTGGTGTTCGTCGCGCCGCGGTCGGCGTGGACAGTGCTCGACGACTGGGGCGACGCGCTCGGCCTGCGCGGCAGCGGCTCGAACGGGATCGTGCTGGCGGGCGCGGTGATCCCCGCCGACCAGGTCGTCGAGGGTGCCGGGCTGGTCTCGGTCGACGTCGCGGGTGGCACGCCCGGCCTGGAGCTGCACGGCAACCCGCTCTACGCCGGACGGGCACTCGCCCCCTTCACCGTGTCGCTGGCGGCGCTCGCCGTCGGCGCGGGACTCGGCGCGCTCGACGAGTTCGGACGCCTGATGCGCAGCCGGGGAACCGCGGTGCCACCGGTCCGGCCGCGGATCGACGACCCGGACTTCCAGCGCTGGTACGGCACCGCGCTGAGCCGGCTGGCGGTCGCGGACGCCGTCGTACTGCGCTGCGCCGAGGAGCACACCGAGCTGAGCGCGCGGGGCGCCGCAGGCGGGAAGCCGTACGGCGAGCACGACGAGCTGCGGCTCACCGTCGTCGCCCGGGAGGCGATCGTCGCCGCGTGGGAGGCGGTCGGCGGCCTGGTCCCGGTCGTCGGTTCCAGCGCGCTGCGGGCCGGCGAGCGTTTCGAACGGGCGTGGCGGGACCTGTCGACGATCGCCGGTCACCGCAACACCGGGTTCCGGGAGCCGATGTACCGCCGGCTCGCGCAGGTGGAGCTGGGCCTGCCGGCGGGTTGACCCGTCCCGGACGGTGCCCGAGGATCGGACAGGTGTCCGATATGCGGCGGGGTGCATGCCTCGCCGCGGCCGTCGCGAAGGAGAACCCGTGCCGCTTCCCGTACTGCCCACGTCGCTGGTCGGGAGCTACGCCCAGCCGGAGTGGCTGATCGACCGTGCCCGGCTGGCCGACCGGTTCCCGCCGCGGGTCCGCGCCAAGGAGCTGTGGCGGCCCGCGCCGGAGCACCTCACGGAGGCGCAGGACGACGCGACCCGGCTCGCGATCCGGGCCCAGGAGGAGGCCGGGCTGGACATCGTCACCGACGGCGAGATCCGCCGGGAGAGCTACTCCAACCACTTCGCCACCGCGCTGGAAGGGGTGGACGTGGACAACCCGGGGACCGCGCTGGACCGCAGCGGGCACCCGAACCCGGTGCCGCGGATCACCGGCCCGATCCGGCGCCCGGCGCCGGTGCAGGTGGCGGACGCGCAGTTCCTGCGCGCGCACACCGATCGGACGGTCAAGATCACCGTGCCGGGGCCGTTCACGATGAGCCAGCAGGCGCAGAACGACCACTACCCGGACGCCGGGGCGGCCGCGATGGACTACGCGGCGGCGGTGAACGCGGAGATCCGGGACCTGCACGCGGCGGGTGCGGACGTGGTGCAGATCGACGAGCCGTACATGCAGGCGCGGCCGGATGCGGCGCGGGCGTACGGGCTGGCGGCGTTGAACGCGGCGCTCGACGGTGTGTCGGGGACGACGGCGGTGCACATCTGTTTCGGGTATGCGGCGATCATCCACGAGCGTCCGGAGGGGTACTCGTTCCTGCCGGAGCTGGCGGACTGTGCGGTGGATCAGGTGTCGATCGAGACGGCGCAGTCGGGGCTGGACCTGGGTGTGCTGAAGGATCTGTCCGGGAAGACGATCATCCTGGGGGTGATCGACCTGTCGGATCCGGAGGTGGAGACGGCCGAGGTCGTCGCCGGGCGGGTGCGGCGGGCATTTCCGCACACCACCCCGGACCGCATCGTGCCCTCCACCGACTGCGGGATGAAGTACCTCCCGCGGGCGACGGCGGAGGGCAAGCTGCGGGCCCTCGTCCGGGGCACCGCCCGGGTCCGCGCGGAGCTCTGAGCCCGACTCAGCGGTCGGTGCCGCCCGGCCGGTCGCCCTCGGGCTCCTGCGGCACGGCGCGCGCGACCTGCGCACCGTTGTCGTAGGTGCCCTCGGGGAGGGCGCGCAGCGCCTCCAGCGTCGTGTCGTCGGTGTCGCGCTCCCGGGCGTAGTCGAGCACCTGCTGCCGGGTGCGCGGGAAGTCGGCGCCCTGCAGGGCCTTGTCGACGCGGAGATCGTCGCGGTAGGTCATCGGAACCCTCCTGTCCGGTTCGGCCGGGTGTCGTTCAGCGGATCCGGCGGGCCGGCCCGCTCCCCGGGCCGCGGCCGTGGCCCGGTATCGGAGGCCCGTCGGCCACGGCCCCCGGGTACCTCGCCGGCGGCGGTCGAATCATCCTGTCCGCGACGCGTGTCGACGGCCGGGTCCGGGCCCGGCCCGCCGATAGGATCGGCACCGGCCCGGTCGTCCCCGGGACCGCCGTTCGACGACACCGCCGGGGAGCGCGACACCGTGATGACCAGGTGATGGGCCGGACGCACGCGCTGTCCGGGGCCGTGCTGGGGCTTGCCGTCTGCGCGGCGGTGCCGCCGCCGCCCGCGCTGGTCCCGGTCGTCGTGCTGGTGTGCGCGCTGGCCGCGTTCGCACCCGATCTCGACCACCCGAGCAGCACCGCGACCCGGGCGCTGCCCCCGGTCACCTGGCTGCTGTGCCGACTGATCCGGTGGCTGTCGCGGCTGCTCACCGGCGTCTCGCACCGCGGGTTCTCGCACTCGCCGGTGTTCGCCGCCGGGATCGGGCTGCTCGCCTGGTGGGCGACCGCCTTCGTGGTGCCCGGCGACACCGCCGTGTGGACCGGTGTCGCCGCAGGCGCCGGATGCTGGATCGGCGCGATCGGCGACGAGCTGACCTCGGCCGGGAACCGCTTCGCGTTCTGGCCGCTGGCCCGGATCCGCTGGCCGGACGTGCTGCGGTTCCGCACCGGCGGGCGCGGCGAGCACGTCGTCGTCGCGCTGCTCGCGGTGACCGGGGTCGGATTGGTGACCGGGTCCTGGGCGTGGTGAGGGGCCTCAGCGCTGCCGCTCGAAGGTGACCAGGATGCCGTCGACGCCGCCGGGGCCGATCCGGCCCTTCACCTCGACCGAGGTGATCGCCTTGAGCTGCCAGCCCTTGGCCGCGTGGTCGTTGAGGATCCGCTCCAGCTTGTCGCCGGACATCTTGCCGCCGATGAGGCCCTCGCGGAGTTCGACCACCGTGTACTCGTACATGCGGGGTGAACGAGTCCGGACCGGACACGGTTCCCGTGCGGCCGGTGGCGACCGGGCCGCTACCGGTGCGACCGCACCACCGGCCGCGGCCGCAGCAGCGGTGCGATCTCCTCGTCCGGCTCGGGGGCCTGCGGCACCGGCGCCGGATGGGCCGGCCCGGCCACCCCGAGGAAGGGCCGCACGTACCGCGCGAAGCGCTGCATGGTCTCCCGGTGCACATCGGCGGACACCGTCGACGGCTGTGCCTGCACGATCAGCTCCCCGGCCCACGGCAGGGCCGGGTCGGCGAGCAGGTCGTCGATGATCCGGCCCGGCGAGTGCCCGGCGGGGAGCGGCCGGGACAGCGCCACCCGGGCGAGGCCGCGGGCGTAGGTCCAGTACCGGGCGAGATCGGGGACGACGTCCGACCCGGGCCCGGCTGGCTTCCCGGAGAGCACCCCGAGACCGCGGTCCGCGGCGGCGTCCACCGAGGACGACGTGGCCCACCACATCCGCTGTTCGGCGAGCCCGGCGGGCAGCAGTTCCAGCAGGATGTCCAGGGCGGCGACGGTGTCGGCGTGCCGGTCGTCGTGCCGCCGGCCGAACCGCCGCGCCGCGTCGGCGTCGGCCCCGGCGCCGATGCCGAACTCCAGCCGACCGCCGGCCAGCGCGTCGAGGACGGTCGCGTCCTCGGCCAGTCGGCGCGGCTCCTCCAGCGGCAGCACGACGGTGGCGGTGCCGAGCCGGATCAGCCGGGTCCGCTCGGCGACCGCGGCGAGCAGCACCAGCGGGGACGGCAGCCGCCCGCCCAAATGGCCGTCGTGGTGCTGGGCGACCCAGAACGAGTCGTAGCCCAGCTCCTCGGCGCACACGGCCAGTTCGACGGTCTCGCGGTACGCCCGCGCCGGGTCGTCCCCGGTGACGTGGGTGAGGTAGCCGAGCCGCATCCGCAGAGGGTAGGAGGCGGGGCGCGGCACCGGACGGGTGATCCCCCGGAGCGGACCGTTGCGGAGCTGAGATGGGCGCTGGTCAGCTGTCCCGTCCGGGGTGGTCAGGGCCGTCCCGCGGCTCACTCAAAGGTGGACACCTGATCTCATATCGGACATTCTTGCGCGACTGCATCGATGCCCACCCGCCACCCGCCTCCCGACGACCTCGCCCGATGACGCCCGGCGGTGCGGGCATCGGTCGGGGGGAGGAGTTCGACGTGCACGACCTGGCGCGCAGGCTCGGCCTGCGTACGAACCCGCTGATCTTCTTCTGGTCGGCGGGCCTGATGCTGTTCATCCTGGCGCTGCTGCTGATGTTCCCGGTGCCGATCGGCGCCGCGTTCACCGCGGGCCGGGAGTGGATCACGTTCAACCTCGGCTGGTTCTTCGTGATCGGCGTGACGGCCTGGCTGGTGTTCCTGGTCTGGGCGGCGTTCTCCCGCTACGGGAACCTCAAGCTCGGCGCCGAGGGCGACAAGCCCGAGTTCACGAACCTGTCCTGGTTCGCGATGCTGTTCGCGGGCGGTATCGGCACGGTCCTGATGTTCTGGGGCGTCGCCGAGCCGATCTCACACTTCAGGAGCCCGCCGTTCGAGGGCGTCGAGCCCTACAGCGGCCAGGCCGCGCAGGACGCGATGGCGTTCTCCATGTACCACCTCAGCCTGCACACCTGGGCGATCTTCACACTCCCCGGCCTGGCGTTCGGCTTCTTCATCTACCGCTACAAGCTGCCGATGCGGGTGTCGTCGGTGTTCTACCCGCTGCTCGGGCAGAAGATCCACGGCCCGATCGGCCGGGCGATCGACATCTTCGCGGTGCTCGGCACCCTGTTCGGGCTCGCGGTCTCGGTCGGCCTGGGCACCTCCCAGATCAGCGCCGGGATCAGCGCCATGACCGGCCTGGCGGACTCGACGGAGCTGCGCGTCGGCGTCGTCCTGATCATCGCCCTGGTCGCGACCTGGTCCGTCGCCTCCGGGCTGGACCGCGGCATCAAGCGCCTGTCGAACATCAACATCCTGGCCGCGATCGGGCTGATGCTGTTCGTGCTCTTCGTCGGCGAGACGGTGTTCCTGCTCCGGCAGATGATCGAGTCGGTCGGGATCTACGCGACGCAGATCATCCCGCTGTCGTTCTGGAACGACGCGCTCTCCACCTACACCGAGGCCGACGGCTGGGGCTGGCAGGCTGGCTGGACCGTCTTCTACTGGGCGTGGACGGTCACCTGGGCGCCCTACATGGGCGTCTTCCTGGCCCGCATCTCGCGCGGCCGGACCGTGCGCGAGTTCGTGGTGGGCGTGCTCGTCGCGCCGGCCGCGTTCACCGTCGTCTGGTTCGTCGTCTTCGGCTGGTCGGCGATGGCGGCCGATGGCATCGGCGGCGAGGGCGGCCCCATCTCGGCCGCGGTCGCCGAGAGCGTGCCGCTGGCGATGTTCGCGTTCTTCGAGCAGTTCCCGCTGTCCACCGTGGTGTCCGGAATCGCGATCATCATCGTGATGCTGTTCCTGATCACCTCGGCCGACTCGGCGTCGCTGGTCGTCGACATGCTCTGCACCGGCAAGGGCGAGATGAGCCCGCTGCGCCAGCGGGTGTTCTGGGCGCTGTCGCTCGGCGGTCTCGCCGCGGCCCTGCTGCTGCTCGGCGGGGACACCGCGATCGAGGCGTTGCAGGAGGTCATCACCGTCATCGGGCTGCCGATCTTCATCCTGGTCTGCGGGATGCTGGTCGCGCTGCTCGTCGGGTTCCGCCGGGAGGTCCCGCCGCGCACCGCCGTCGTCTCCGGGCACCTGCGGGAGCAGCCGACCGAGGTCGACGCGCCGTCCCGCGAGGTCGTGAGCGGGGACTCCACGGACGGCGCGGGTGACCCCGCGGACGCCCCGGACGAGCCGGCGGTGGCCCAGGTGGGGCCGCTGGCGGACCCGCCGGAGCCGCCGTCCGACGTGCGCGGGCCGGGGAAGGCGCCGCCCGCGGAGTGAGTGAGTTGCCGGGGGAGGGGAGACCCTCCTCCGGTAACCTCCCGCGCACACCGCGGCGGTAGCTCAATTGGTCAGAGCAGCGGACTCATAACCCGTCAGGTTGCCGGTTCGAGCCCGGCCCGCCGCACAAAATCCCAGTTCACGGCCTTGCTGTTGCCGCAACTGACGCCGTAGAGTGATCCAATCACACGGAAACCCCACGGAAATTTTCCGTGGGCACGCGCGACGGACGGTTTACGGATGGCTCGACCACCGCTGCCGATGGGAACCCACGGCGAGATATGGATCAAGCAGCGTGCGGGCTCTCGGGGCGGAAGCTACGTCGCCCGCTGCAGGTTTCGGGACTTCGACGGCGTCACCCGCTGGATCGAGCGTGCCGGCTCGACGAAGGCGGCGGCGTCACGGGCCATCCAAGATGAGATCCGTACTCGGACTCGCAGCGTCGCTGTCGCGCCGCTGCGGCCGGAGCACACGTTCGAGCGTGCCGCCGAGTTGTGGCTGGGGAAGCTCGATGCGCAGGTCGCCGACGGCGCCCGCGCTGTGACGACCGCGGACCTGTACCGGCAGCGGTTGCGATCGGTGATCCTGCCGGCGATCGGGCAGTGGCGACTCTACGAGTGCACAGTGTCTCGATTCGACGGGTTCTTCGTATCGCTCTCGCCGCGGCACAGCGCCGAGTCCCGCAAGACAGTGCGGACCATCGTCTCGCTGATCCTGCGCATGGCTGCGCAGCACGAGGCAATCCCCGACAACCCGATTCGCCATCTCGACCCCATCGAGAAGGGGTCTCGGAAGCCACGGGCTCTCACCGCGGTCGAGCGGCGCCAGTTCCTCGACTGGATGACCGGTACGTCGGACGACCCCGACGAGGCACGAAGGCAGGAGAAGGCCCGCAGGCGAGACCTACCGGACATCGTGACGTTCATGATCGGAACCGGAGTCCGGATCGGCGAGGCGCTCGGGGTGCGTTGGTGCGACGTCGACCTCGAGGGTGTGCCCGTAGTCGACGGCGACACGATGCGCGCCGTCCCGATCGTCGCGATCACGGGCAACATCGTCCGTCATCGCGGGAAAGGGCTACAGCGACACGATGGCAAGACGGAAATGTCACTTCGTATCGTTCCGCTCCCGCGGTTCGTCGTGGCAATGTTGAGCTGTCGAGAGAACCACGGTCCGGAGGTGCCGGTGTTCCCTGCGGCGTCCGTGGTCGGTGGATTGGGGTGGAAGGACCCCAACAACATGGCTACCTATATTCGGGATGCCCGCAAAGCCGCCGGAATGGACTGGCCGGTCACCAGTCACACGTTCCGTAAGACGGCAGCGACGATCTGGCACGACTCGGGCATTCTCACCGATCGGCAGAAAGCGGATCTCACCGGTCACGCCAAGATCAGCACGTTGACCGACATCTACGTGGCCCGCGGAGAGCTGCACCCGGCCGGAGCCGCGGTCATGGACGCGGCGTGGGCGGATTCCTGATGTTCATCAGGGCAGCTGTGCGACAGTCCGATTCGGGACGCCGGAGCGCGGTAGCCTGAAGTGATGCGCGGAGCGGGTGACGAGATGCAGACCGGGGAGCGGATCGCGTTCTACCGGCAACGTCGCGGCTACACGCAGAGCCAGCTCGCCGGCCTCGTCGGCCGGAGCACCGACTGGCTGAGCAAGATCGAGCGTGGCGAGCGGCAGATGCGGCGTGTCGATCTCCTGACCGAACTGGCCCGCGCACTGCGGGTCACGCTCGGCGACCTCATGGGACAGCCCGTTCTCATGGAGGAGGACGAGGAACGCGACGACATCCCTGCTATCCGCGACGCGCTCATGGCGCCCGGCCGACTCTCTCGGGTCCTGTTCGCCCCGCCGAGCGATGGGCCGCAGCCCGATCTTGCTCGCGCCGAGCAACTCGCTGAGTTCTTGTGTGCCGACTAACAGCGCGGACGGATCGGCGAAGTCGTCGAGCGGCTCCCACGACTCGTTCGCGCGGCCCAGCAACTCGAGGATGCGGCTTCCGATCTCGACGACGGAGGTCGCCGGCGAGCTTGGGCAATGTCGGCCCGTACCCATCACCTGGCCGCGACCACGCTGAGCAAGGTCGGGGAGGCCGACCTGTCGTGGATGGCCGCGGAGCGTGCGATGAAGGCCGCTGACGAGGCTGACGACCCGCTCGTGCTCGCGTCCGCGGCGCGGGCGGCCACACACGCGCTGCTCGCCGTCGGTCGCTACGACGACGCCCTGAGCCTCGGTGAGACAGCGGCACACTGGTTGGGCCCGCAGGTCGCCGCAGGAGATCCGAACGCACTGAGCCTGCTCGGAATGCTGCATCTGCGCACCGCGGTAGCGGCCGCTCGCCGTCAGGACCGGGCGGTGGCGACCGAGCTGCTTGATTACGCCGAGCAATCGGCGATCCGACTAGGCGAGGACGGTAGCTACTGGCAGACCGGGTTCGGGCCGGCGAACGTCGAGCTGCACCGGCTCTCGGCCGGCCTCGATCTCGGCGACATGACATGGGTCGTGCGTCGAGGCGAGAACGTCGACGTCGCTCACCTCCCGGTCGAACGCCAGGTGACGCACCTGATCGACCTCGCGCGTGCGCTCTCCTACCTGGCCCGCGACGATGACGCGGTAGATCTCCTGCTCGAGGCCGAGCGCACGGCACCTGCCCTCGTCCGACACAGCGCCGTTGTGCGCGAAGCGGTCAAGACGATGCACCGCCGCGCCCCGGTGTCCACTGGTGCGCGGTCATCCCGGCTGCTCGGTCTCGCCCACCGCTGCCGGGCGGTCCGGTGACCGACGACCGGCCGGTCATCGGCCTGGTCGCCACAGCCGTCGGCGGGGTCGAGACGATTCGTGACTCGTTCATCGGCCCGGCCCTGGAACGTGGCTGGCGCGTGGCCGTCACTCTGACACCCACAGCAGGCAGCTGGCTATCTGACTCTGGAGAGCTCGCCGAGCTGGAGACGGCGACCGGGTTGCCAGTACGGGTCGCACCGCGAGGTCCTGACGAGCGGAGCCCGCATCCACCTGTCGACTGCTACGTCGTCGCGCCTGCCTCGGCGAACACGGTCGCCAAGCTCGCCCTCGGGATCGCCGACAACCAGGCCCTCACGACAGCCGGTGAGGCCATCGGCAATCCGGCCACCCCGGTCGTGGTCTTTCCCCGCGTGAACGCAGCCCACGCACGGCATCCGGCGTGGGAAGGGCACCTCACCACGTTGCGCGCCGGTGGTGTCCACTTGATCTACGGACCGGAGGTCTGGGCACTGCACGAGCCTCGCCAAGCTCCACCAGATCGCAAACTCCCGTGGGACACAGTTCTCACGCGCGTTGACCGCGTCATCGCCGTTAGCCCGGGGCTTTCATCGCGGTTCGCCGAGTAGGGCGTGTCATGAGGCTGGAGGGTGCCGCTGACCAGGGAGAATGGGGATTGCTGAAGTCTCCATCGGCCCAAGAGCAGGAGCACCCTCCAGGTGAAGAAGGCTAGCGGGTTCTACCCGTGCCCGGACATCGACACGGCCGCGACGGCGGTGGTGTCTCATGCCGGGACGAGACTGCTGACCGAGACCAACGCCAAGGTCGGGCTCGACCGCGCGTTGTCGGCGGCGTTGGAGCCGTGGCGCCCGCGGCTGGCGGTGCACGACCCGGCGAAGGTCCTGCTCGACCTCGCACTCACACTCGCTGCCGGTGGAGACTGCCTGTCCGACATCGCGTTGCTGCGCGCCGAGCCCGCTCTGTGCGGTCTGGTGGCCTCGGATCCGACGGTGTCACGCACCATCGACCGTCTCGCCGCCGACGCCACCGCAGCGCTGGCGGCGATCGACACTGCCCGCGCCGCGGCACGAGCCCAGGCCTGGGCACTCGCCGGGCCTGCCGCCCCCGATCACGACACCGGCGCAGCCGCGCCGCTGGTCATCGACGTGGATGCGACTCTGGTCACCGCCCACTCCGACAAGCAGGGCGCGGCACCGACGTTCAAGAAGGGCTTCGGCCACCACCCGCTGTGGGCCTTCGCCGACCACGGAGCCGCAGGCACCGGTGAGCCGCTGGCCGCACTGCTGCGCCCGGGCAACGCCGGATCGAACACCGCCGCCGACCACATCACCGTCATCCGCGCCGCGCTGCGCCAGCTCCCCGGACACAAGCCCGGCAACCGGCCCGGCCGCAAGGCCCTGATCCGGGTCGACGGAGCCGGCGCGTCCCACGAGCTGCTGGACTGGCTGCACGGGCAGCGGTTGTCCTACTCGGTCGGGTTCGGGCTGACCCAGGCCCTGGTCGACCAGCTCGCCGCCCTCCCGGCCGGCGACTGGCAGACCGCGCTGGACGCCGACCGCGAACCCCGACCCGGAGCATGGGTCATCGAGGCGACCGGCCTGATGAACCTGACCACCTGGCCGCCCGGAATGCGGGTGATCGTGCGCCGCGAGCGGCCGCACCCGGGTGCGCAGCTGCGGATCACCGACCCGGACGGGTTGCGCTACACCGCGTTCGCCACCAACACCCGCCCCGGCGGCCCGCACCGTCAGCTCGCCGACCTCGAGCTGCGCCACCGTCGCCGCGCCCGTGTCGAGGACCGCATCCGCGCCGCGAAGGACACCGGGCTGACGAACCTGCCGCTGCACGAGCTCGACCAGAACCGCATCTGGCAGGCCGTCGTCGCGCTGGCCTGCGAGATCACCGCCTGGGCCCAGCTCCTCGCCTTCACCGAGCACCCCGCTCGCCGGTGGGAACCGAAACGGCTGCGGCTGCGCCTGTTCCCGACCCCCGCCCAGCTCGCCCGTCACGCACGCCGAACCGTGCTGCACCTCTCTGCCCACTCACCCTGGTCAGAGCTTGTCCTCAACGGACTCAACCAGCTCCGCGCGCTCGCCGCTCCCGGCTGAACGCCGCCCCACCAGCCCCGACGACCAAGGAACCCGACCGGCGGGTGGACCCGGCGCACCGAGCGACCTCGGCCGAACTGTCGTGTCCCACAGGCAGAATGCCCCTCAACACCCGGCCAGCACCGGTGTCGATCATGACCCGACCTCAGGACGAAAGATCCGGGCTAGCTCCGGAATAGGCAGATATCTTTACGAAACCTCATCGCTGGCAACGCCGCGCTCGGAGCTACGTAGCTGTTGACCGCAGATTCGAGGCGGGTGAGTGACGTGGCGAGTGCGCATCCGTCAGGTTCGCGATGATATCCCGCTCGACATCGCGAATATGTTTCACAGCCGCCGTGCGCGCCTCGCGGACCCGCTTTCCGACCACCGCGTCGACGATCGCGCGGTGCCCGATGTCCGCGGTCTCCCGACGCCCCGGCAATCCGATGACCTGTCGGGAGTAGTCCACGAAAAGAGGTTCGATCGACGAGTGGAGAGTTAACAGGATCGGGTTTCTCGTGATCTTTGTGATCGTCCGATGCAGGTCGGCATCGAGCGCAACGAAGCCGTCGTCGCTCAGGTCGGGATCCGCCATCGCCGTGATGATGTCATGCAGCACGGTCGCATCGTCCGGGGTGGCGCGTTGAGCGGCGAAGCCCGCTGCGTCGCGTTCGAGGGTGATGCGGGCCTCGAAGAGTTCCGGCACCGTGTACTCGCCAAGTATCAACAGTTGTGACAGGTCGGGCGTCCGCCGTGTCTTGCTGACCACGAAGACGCCGATCCCGTGGTCCGTTCGGAGCATCCCGTTCGCCTCGACGATCCGGATCGCTTCCCTCATGGAACTGCGGCCGATGCCGAATTGCTCCGCGAGTACACGCTCCGGCGGCAATTTGTCCCCCGGTGCTAGATCTCCGCGGCCGATCATCGATTCGAGTTGCTCGGCAACGGAGTCGGCGACCTTCAGGCGGCGGACGGGTTCGATCTTGCCGTGGCTCATGCCGACCGTTCGGCCCCTTCTTGACAATAGCGCTTGTGGTCATTGGTCTGAAGAGTAGTGGTCTGGTCTCCTGGTCCGCCAGCGCGGCCCTAGACGGCGTCCGGAGGGGCCTTCGCCTGCTCACGCCGTGGGATGACCCCGTCGGGCAGGATCGCTCCGGATCCACCGACGACCTGGGCGGCGAGCAGATGGGCTGACTCGGCTGCCCGCGGCCGCGCTTCGCCTCGCAGGCGTGCGGCAATATACCCGGCGTTGAAGGAATCGCCTGCTGCGGTCGTGTCGACGACGGGGACATCGTGTCGTGCGGGTACGGACACGACGCCGCCGTCGGCCAGCACCAGGCACCCACGTTCCCCATCCTTGATGACGCATTCCGGGAGTCCGAGGCCCGCGATGCGTTGTGCGCACGCGGGGCCGTCGCGGTCGCCGAAGACGATCTGTTCGTCTGCCAGGGTGGGAAGGTAGAGGTCGGTCAGTTCGACCGTGCGCTCGATGGCCGCACGCGCATCGCCGACCGTCGGCCACCCCCGCCGCCTGAAGTTGCTGTCGAACGCGATCTTCGCGCCCCGGGCGCGGGCGGTCGAGAGGATCGACCAGAGTCGCTCCCGAGCCGACGCGGAGAGGATCTGGAGTGTGATCGCGGACAGGTAGATCAGGTCACTCGCGCCGATGGCGCGGTCGATCCGTTCCGGCCAGCCGTTGTCGAACAGGTGTCGTGCCGCGGACTCGGACCGGTGGTAGGTGAAGGTGCGTTCTCCCCGGTCGTCGGTTCGAACGAGATAGAGGCCCGGGGAATGGCCGGGTATGCGTTCGATCAGTTCGGTGCCGATACCCTCGGTCTCGATCGCTGAGACGAGTTCGCCGCTGTACCAGTCGTCGCCCACGGCGGTGACGTAGTCGATGCACACATCTCGGGCCGGCGTGCCGCGTGCCAGATAGACCGCGGTGTTGAAGGTGTCGCCGGCGAAGTCGAGTGCGAGCGTGCGGTCGCTGTGGTGGGTGAGCTCGACCATGCATTCGCCGATGACGGCCACTCGGGTCGCCGGGGTGTTCACGGAGGTGGGTCTGATGAGGTCGGTCATGAGTGTCCCGGGCCGACGAGTTCCCGCAGCTCCGATACCTTCGCCTCCAGATCGTCGGCCGCGTACAGGTCGCTACCGACTCCTACGGCGAACGCGCCAGCGTCGAGCCAGGTGGGGACCTCGCTCACGGCGATGCCGCCGGTGGGGATGATCCGGGCCCCGGGCAGGATCGAGAGCAGGGACTTCAGGTAGGGCGGTCCGCCGAGGTGGGCGGGGAATACCTTGGCGACACCACGGTCGGTGGCTTCGCCGATCTCGGCCGGCGTGGTTCCGCCCTCGATGAACAGCACGTCCTGTGCGTGAGCGGGTGCTCGGGCTGCAGCGACCGGATGCGGGCTGACCAGGAAGTCGGCGCCTCGCGCCAGCGCGCGCTCGGCGTCGGCCTCCGTGCGGACGGTGCCCAGGCCCACCAGTGCGTTCGGTGCCTCGGCCTTCACTGCGGCGAGGAGGTCGTGCCAGCCGGGGATGGTCGCGGTCACCTCGAGAACGTCCAGGCCGGCCGCGACCAGCCGTAGGGCGACGGCGTGACCGGTCTCGGCATCGGAGGTTCGCAGGACCGGAACGATCCGGGCTCTGCGTATCCGCTCGGCGCTGCGTTCCATCGCCGGGGAGAGGGACATGGGGTCCTCTTTTCAGAACGCCCGGATTCCGGGAACCCGGGTCCGGAATCGATGGAGCGTGGTGCTGGCACAGATATAGAGGGTGCGCATGTCGTCGTCGCCCCAGGTGAAGTTGGCCGTCACCTCGGGAACGCGGATGACCCCGAGCGCACTGCCCGCGGGGTCGAAGACGTGGATGCCACCCGGCCCGCAGCTGAACAGGTTCCCGGCGCTGTCGATCTTCAGGCCGTCGGGTTCACCGGTGCCGGGGCCCGTCAGCCGCGCCCAGACCGCACTGCCGGCGACGCCGCTCTCGGTCAGCGCGAACCGGCGGATGTGCATCCGCTCGGTGTCGGCCACGAAGAGATGTCGCTCGTCGAGTGACAGGCACAGCCCGTTGGGCCCTTCGACGTCATCGGTCAGCAGCTCGAGGCCATGGGCGCCGAGCCGATAGACCCCGCAGAAAGACAGCTCCCGCGACCGCGGCACGCCGTAGGGCGCGGCGCGGCCGTAGGCGGGATCGGTGAAGTAGATCGTCCCGTCACCAGCCACGACCACGTCGTTGGGGCTGTTCAGCTCTCTGCCACGGAAGCGGTCGGCCAGGGTGACCAGCGAGCCGTCGGCCTCCTGCCGGACCAGCCTGCTCGTGGCGTGCTCGCAGGTGAGCAGCCGGCCCTGCCGGTCGTAGGCGTTCCCGTTCGCCATGCGGCTGGGGTCCCGCATGACCGACAGCGCGCCGCCTGCGGACAGCCGCGACATCCGAGCGGCGGGGATGTCGCTAAACACGAGCGACCGCTCGACCGGATGCCACACCGGGCCCTCGAGGAACCGGAACCCCGTGGCCACCCGGCGCAACGGATCGTCGGCCACCACCTCGTGCAGCCGGGGGTCCCGGACCTCGAGTGCGGGCACGCCAGGGCTCACTGCGCGCCGGCAGCCGGCGTCCCGGAGGCCGACGGTCGGGCGGTGTCCGGCGAGAGGGCGAACCGCTCGTCGGCGTCCGGGGCGAGCTCGACGCCCAGCCCGGGCGCGTCCTGCGCGGACAGGTACCCGTCCTTCACCACCAACGGGTCGATCAGCATCCCGTCCCAGCCCGGCCCGCCGTAGGCGTCGACCTCGATCAACGGGGTGTTCTCGCAGGCCAGGATCATGTGCAGACCGGCGGCCAGCGCGATCCCGGTGCCGGAGGAGCAGGCGATGTGCGGGATGCAGCTGAGGTTCCAGGTGCTGGCCATGTCGGCCACCCGCTTGGCCTCGGAGATCCCGCCGACGCTCGTGGCGTCGGGCTGCAGGATGTCGAAGGTCCGCCGGGTGAGCAGATCGATGAACTCGAAGCGGGTCAACAGCGATTCGCCGCCCGAGAGCTGCAGAGACACCCGGTCGGCCAGCCACGTGTGGTCGTCGGCGTACTGGGTCAGGCTGCGCGCGAGGATCGGCTCCTCGAGCCACGCCACCTGCAATCCCTCGAGTTCTCGGGCGAGCTGCAGCGCCCCGCGCCGGTCGTAGGACATGTTGGCGTCCACACCGAGGTCGATGCCGGCGCCGACGGCGTCGCGCACCGAGCCGACCAGCTCGACGGCGTCGCCGATGTCCCCGAGGACCCGCAGCTTCATCGCGGTGTAGCCGTCGGCCACCGCACGTCGAGCCTCCTCGACGATCTGGTCCACCGGCTTGACCGAGGGTGCGAAATAGGCGCGCACCGTATGCTTGGAGGATCCCAACAAGCGGTGCACCGGCTGGTCGGAGATCTTGCCCAGCAGGTCCCACAGCGCGATGTCGATGCCGCTGAGCGCGTAGGTCTCGATACCGCGGCGCCCCCACATGTGGGTTGCGTCGAGCATCTGCTGCCAGAGGGCCCCGATGTCGCGTGGGTCCTGGCCGACGAGCATCGGTGCCAGTTGCTGGTTGATGATCGGGCCGACGGTCGGGAAGTACTCCGAGGAGAACCCCGCTTCTCCGATCCCGACCAGACCCTCGTCGGTGGTGACCCGTACGACGATGCCGCCCTTCGAGGTGACCACCATGGCGCCCCACCGAAGTGGTTCGTCCAGCGGTGTCCCGAGTGGCCTCGCCTCGACACTGGTGATTCGCATCAGCCGACCTTTCCGAGATGCGGGACGAGCTCGTTCCAGTCGTAGTCACCGACATGGAAGAACTCCGTCGTGCTGTAGGTGCCGTCCATCGTGTCCTTCAGAGTCGTGGGGCCGGGAAAGCCGATGACGTCCCAGCCGACTCGGTTGCGGTTGCCGCCGTAGACGGGGTCGCAGTAGAAGCCCTGCCGGGTGTGCAGGCACAGCGCCTCGAAGAAGGGCAGCCCCTGGTCGAACACGCCCTGTAGGAAGGTCCGGACCGCCTCGCTCGTGCCCAGCGTGACCGGCCCGGGCTTGGCAGAACCGGACAGCGCTTCCAGCACGGTGTCCTGCTCGGACTCCGTGAGCGCGACGAACCGCCGGTCGAAGTGTTCTTCGGCGAGCGCGTCGAGTGTCCGGATGCCCTCACGGTAGGTCCGCTGCATGTCCGACATCCGGGCCCGCCACGCGTCGGCGAACTTGCCGGTCAGCTTGAGGAACCCGCTGCCGTCGGCGGCGGCGAAGATGTAGTCGATACCCGAGAGATAACGGTCGAGGAACACGACCACCCGCGCCTCGCGGGCACCCGGGTCGTGGTCCGTGGGGATGATGCGGGCGGTGGCCGCCTCGATCGTGTCCCACTCGTGGTCGGTGAAGAACAGTCGCTCGTCGGAATCGGGATCGATCGGGGAACCGACGACCTCCCAGTCGGCCTTCAGCGTCATGACGTCCTCCTTTCCGTGGGTGGAGCTTCGGGAGTGGTGGATTTCAGTCGAGCGTGATGTGCTCGTCGCGGCCTTTGGACCAGACGTCGCTGATGTATTCCGACACGCGCCAGGCGTTGGCCATCATCGTCAGCGTGGGGTTGACCCCGGTGGAGCTCGGGAAGCAGGACCCGTCGACGACGAAGAGGTTGTCCACGTCATGGGACTGGCACCACTCGTTCAGCACGGTCGTGGACGGGTCGGTTCCCATCCGGGCCGTGCCGTGCTGGTGGCAGGTGTTGCCGGTCATCCGGTCCAGGTAGACCGGCACCGTCTTGCTCGCGCCGGCGACCTGCAGGATCTCCGCGTTCTTGTCGACCTGCCACTTGCTCATGGCCACGTCGTTGGCGTGGGGCTTGTGCGTGATCCTGGCGACCGGCAGGCCCCAGGCGTCCTTGACCGTCGGGTCGAGGTCGACACGATTCGACTCGACCGGCATGTCGTGCAGGATCGCCCCGATCTTCATCGCGAAGTTGAAGTAGCTGCGGTCGGCGTCCTTGAGCGACTGACCCCACGTCGGCCGGCCGGGAAAGACCCAGTTGATCGGATGACAGGTCTGCGAGGCAGAGATGAGGCAGCCGCCGATGTGGCCGCGATTCTCGTCGGTCTCGTAGAACTCGAAGGTGCCTCCCGAGATGTAGTTGCCGGCCCAACCGTGCAGCGGGTCGTCGATCTCCTGGTCGAACAGGCCCACCGCGAAGACGTATTCGTGGAAGGTCGCGTTCTTGCCGACCATGCCGCTGGAGTTGCCCAGGCCGTCGGGGAACCGCGGGGACGTCGACATCAGCATAAGCCGGGCGGACTCGATCGCGCCGAGACCGAGCACGACCACCTTCGCCTCCTGCGCGGTCTCGACGCCGTCCGGGTCCACGTAGACGACACCGGTGGCCCGGCCGTCCTTGCCGACGGTGATCTCGCGGACGAAGGACTCCGAGCGGAGCTCGAAGTTCCCGGTGGCCACGGCCTCCGGGATGAACGTGGTCAGCGTGTTCGAGCGCGCGGTACTCGGGTCGCCGTACTGATTCCAGAAGCTGGTGGTGTTGAACGGGTCCCGGCCCTTGTGGTCGTGGGTGACCATCGCGTGCGGGATCGGGAAGCCGTTGACGCCCATCTCGTTGCAGGCGTCGTAGAAGCGCTTGCCGAACTTCGTCGGGCGCAGCGGCACACTCGGGTAGCCCTTGCTCCGGAAGGGCTCGTACTTGTCCGCCCCGGCGATGCCGGAGATCCCGAACTCCCACTCCACCTTGGTCAGGTAGGGCTCGAGGTGCTCGTACCGAATCGGCCAGTCCGCCAGGCTCGCACCGTCGAGGTCCCCGTGCAGGCTGCGCTGCAGGAAGTCCGACTCGCGCGGCCGCGGCACCCAGCCCGCCCAGTGGTTCGTGCCGCCGCCGACGAGCTGCGGGGTGGGCGAGAACGGGAAGCGCTCGGCCTCCGAGGTCTCGTCGTGGCGCAGGGTGCGGGGAAACAGGTTCGGGTCCGGCCACAGGTAGTTGCGGTTGACGAACTTGAGCTCGTCGCCGGAGTAGTGGTCCTTCGCGGACAACCACGGGCCGCGGTCGAAGCCGACGACCTTGAGGCCGGCCTCGCTGAGCACCTTCGCGGCCGTGGCACCGGTGGCCCCGAGCCCGACGACGATCGCGTCGACCGGCTCGGGTTTCTTGGCGTGATGCACGTGCCTTCCTCTCCACGCCGGCAGCGGTGCCGGCGCATGATGGCGTGCGCCGGCCCGAGGGAGATCGCCCTCGGGCGCGGGAACGGGTGGGGCGGACAGCGGCGCTACAGCGCGGGCGCGTCCGCGTTGCTCGGGGTGATCGTCTGCGACGCGATGTCCCGGTGGCGGCGCTTGATGTACTCCGCGGCGCGGACCGCGACGGCCTGCAGCGTGCTGGTGGGGTTGACCGCGGCACCCGTGGTGAGCGAGCTGGCATCGGTGATGAACAGGTTGGGCACGTCCCAGGTCTGGTTCCACTTGTTCGTGACCGAGTCCTCGGGAGTGTTGCCCATCCGGCAGGTACCCATGATGTGCCAACCGGGCGGTGGCGCGTCGATCCCGCCGATGCCGCTCGTGGTGGTGTCGATGACGCCACCGGCGGCGTCCGCGGCCTCGCGGGCGCGCTGCTGGCCCCACTCGACGAGCCTGCGGTCGTTCTCGTGCAGCTCGTAGTGGACGTGCGGCGCGGGCAGCCCGCTGGAGTCCCGCACGTCGGGATCGAGGGTGACCCGGTTGGTGCGCACCGGCAGGTCCTCGCCCTGCACGTAGATCAGCGCGTGCCGGCCGAAGTGCTCGTCGAAGAAGCTGCGGTGCCCGGCGCCCCAGGGCGCGAGGTTGCCGGTGTTCGTCCCGAGCGCGCTGGTCGCGGCGCCCAGAGAGGTGCCGACCTGGAGCGAGAAGCCGTTGACGAAGCCCCGGGACGGGTCGCTGTCGTAGAACTCCTGGCTGTAGAGCACGGCGGGCTCCGGGCCCTTGAAGCCCTCGAGCGGCTCGTCGAACCAGAAGTCCACGAAGGACCAGCTGTGGTACATCAAGTGCGTGCCGACCAGGCCGTTGGAGTTGGCCAGCCCGTCCGGGTGGCCCTGCTGCGCGGACATCAGCAGCAGCCGGGGGGTGCCGATGGAGTTCGCGGCGACCACCACGATCCCGGCCCGCACCTCGTGCCGCTGCCCGGTCACCCGGTCGATGTAGGTGGCGCCGGTGGCCCGGCCGTTCTTCGCGTTGATCTGCTCGACCCGGGCGTTCACGCGAAGGTCGACGCCGTTGCGCAGGGCCGCCGGCCAGTACGACACGTCGGTCGAGGCGATCGAGTGCCGGGGGCAGCCCGCGAGGCAGAAGCCGCAGTCGTTGCACGCGAGCCGGTTGTCCTTGGTGCGGGTGAGGATCGCGTTGTCGGCGGGCCACCAGTGCCAGCCGAGCTTGTCGAAGCCCGAGCCCATCTTGTGCCCGACCTTGCCGCCGCGGCTGGCCGGGCCCCACCCCTCGGGGCGTGCCGGGTTGCCGGGGTCGCCGGTCCGGCGGGCCACGCCGATCTCGGCGTCGTTGATCGCGTAGAACGGCTCGAGCTCCTCGTAGGAGATCGGCCAGTCGATGGTGCCCTCGATGCCGTGCTCGGTGCCCTTGCGGAAGTCGACCGGCTTGAACCGGGGCCAGGCCGCCGCATAGTGCAGCGTCGAGCCGCCCACCCCGGTGAAGGTGTACGGGGTCGTGTTGCCGGTGACCGGGTAGTCCTCGGGGAACTTACGGACGTTGGGCTCGAACGACCAGCTGCGCTTGCGCTCGAGCTCCCAACCGTCGTACATGTGCGGGTGGTCCATCGCGTGGACCCAGTCGCCCTGCTCGAGGCAGACGACCTTGATGCCGGCGTCGCTGAGCCGCTTGCTCACCGCTCCACCGCCGGCGCCGGCCCCGATCACCAGGACGTCGGTCTCCGTGTACGCCGCCATCAGTTCTCTCCTGCTTCCCGGGCCTGCCGTGCCGAACACATCGGGAGGTCGGCGGGGATCGCGACCCGTCGCACCTCCTCGGTCCGGATGTAGGTGCCGCGCACCCGGCTCAGCAGCTCGTCGTCCCAGTCGTCCATGACGTCGGAGTAGCCGTAGGGCTGGGGGCTGTTGCGGTAGTCCCGGCCCGCGGGCAGGCGGTTGACGGCCCGGATGACCTCGGGCCGGGAGTAGTACGCGTGGTAGACGACGTCCCGCAGACGCGTGAAGAACTCCTGCTCGTCGCGCTCCAGCCCTTCCAGGACCGTCACGCGCTGCGCCGAGGTGGCGTCGGCGAACTCCTGCCCGAGCCCGTCGAGCCGGGCCCGGAAGTCGTCCTCGCCGAGGAACGGGAACCACCTGGGTTCCAGCCCCGACGGCGTCACGTACCGGCCGATGAACGAGATCACGTCGACCTCGCTGGGCGGCGGGAAGCCGTCGCCACCCGGGATGAGCTCGTCCGCCGCGGCGTTCAGCACCGCGGCCTGCGTCTCGGTCAGCCGGACCCCGGGCAGCCAGCCGCCCAGGGGCGGCTTGGCGTCGCGCGCGGTCACGCTCAGATCCGTCACGTTCCCTCTCCTTTGCGGGACGTCGTCGACCCCCTCGGGTCAGGCGCGCTCGAGATAGCTGACGATCGCCCGGCCGAAGTCGGGCAGATCGACCGGCGTGCGGGAGGTGATGACGTTGCCGTCCTCGACCACCGGCGCGTCGACCCAGGTGCCTCCGGCGTTCTCGACGTCGGTCTTGATCGGCAGGTAGCCGGTGATCTTGCGGCCCTTGGTGGCCCCCGCGGAGGCGAGCATCCAACCGCCGTGACAGATCGCGGCGACCAGCTTGCCGGACTCGTAGGCGTCCTTCACCAGGTCGATCATCTCGGGGTGCAGGCGCATGTTGTCCGGCGCGAATCCGCCGGGGATGACCACCGCGTCGAAGTCGGCGGCCGAGACCTCGGAGGCAGCAGCGTCCGCCTCCATCGGGTAGTGCTCCTTGCTCTCGTAGCTGCCCTTGGTGCCGCTACCGATCACCTTCACATCGGCACCGGCCTCCTGGAGACGCAGGTGGGGATACCAGCCCTCGAGAATCTGGTACTCGTCCTCGATCAGCAGGGCGACCTTCTTACCGGAAATCGACATGTCACGTCCTCGCGTTCGTCGTTCGTCGGGGGAATACGAAGTCTCGTGTCCCGCTCAAGCGTCGATCATCTTCAGGAACTCGATGCTGGTGCGCACGTCGCCGTGGTTGGCCTGGATCTGGCGCAGCGCCTCCCAGTGCTGACCGAAGCCCATCGGGTCGTCCTTGCCGGACGGAATGGCTGCCGTGGTGTCGGCCAGTACGACGATCTTGAAATCCTGGTTGGCCCCGTCGATCGCGGTAGCGATCTGACAGTTGCCGGTGGACAGGCCCGCGACCACGAGGGTGTCGCAGCCGGCCTTGCGCATGTATTCGGTCAGCGCTGTCCCGTAGAACGAGCTGAAACGGTGCTTGCGGAACACCGGCTCGTCCGGGAGCGGCTTGAGCTCGTCGACCAGCTCGTCGCCCCCGTTACCCCAGGCTCCCGGGAACTGCGCCAGCGCGCCCTGCAGGCCCCACTTCACGTCGGCGAAACCGGCGTCCTTGCCGTCAGGGCGCAGCCCCCACAACGACCACACCACGGGAATGCCCTTGGAACGGCAAGCTTCCAGGACGTTGACGACCGGCTGTACGACGTCCTTGCCCTCGGGGGCACCGCCGGTGCTGGGGATGTACATGGCACCACCGGGCTGCGCACAAGCCTTCTGCATGTCCAGGACCAGAAGCATCGTCTTCGTCGGATCGATCACCGGCGCTACCCAGGCCGAGCGGTCGATGTGCGTGTCGATGTGGGTGTAGGTGTAGTCGAGCGAGGACATCGTTGCTCCTTTGCATTGACGTGAATGTCGAGAGGACAGGGACGGCAACCCGACCCGAGCGCGCCCTACGCACCGGACCGAGGAGCGATCTCAGGTGACCAGGTGGTCTGATCACAAGATAACCGGATCATAGCTCGGGATGTCAACAGCCAGATCGTCCGGTCAGCCCGAGCGGCGGGGCCGCCGGGCGGAGTCCGGTGCCACGTCGCGCACCGGTTCGGCACGTCGGTCTCGGTGACAGCACGGGTCAGGTCCGCGCGATCGTCTCGCGCAGACCCGCCACGCACCCGGCGACGGCCTGCCGTCGTGGCCCGGCCGCGCTCAGGATCGACGGGCGTGCGGGCGCACCCGTATCCGTGCCACCCTGCGCACCTCGGGGGTGACCGTGGGAACCCAGGGGCGGATGCTTGCGATGGCGACCGGCGCGCGCCTGCCCGGTGGCCTCGGGAGCACGGGGGGCGAGGCATGCGCGAGGGAGTGCGGTCATGAGAGCCCACGACATCGTCGACGACGTACCGACGGTCACCGCCGACGACCCGGTCGCCGCCGCGGTACGGCTGATGGCCCGCTCCCGGCTGCCGGGCCTGATCGTCGTCGACCCGCGGTCGGTACCGGTCCGGGTGCTGCCGGGCACCCATGTGCTGCGCATGACGGTGCCCCGCAGCCATCAGGTGCACCCGTCGCTCGCGCGGACGATCGACGAGGCGCACGCGGACCTGTTCTGGCAGGAGCTCGGCGACCGCACGGTCGGGGAGTGCCTGCCGGAGCGGCCGGACCGGATGGCCGTGGTCACCCTGGACGCGACCCTGCTGGAGGCGGTGGCACTGATGGGTCAGGTGCGCAGCCCGCTGCTCGCGGTGGTCGACGAGGACGGGCGGCTCGTCGGCGGGGTCGTGCTCGAGCGGTTGCTCGCCGCGCTCGACCACGCGGCACCACCCGCGGACTAAGCCACACCGGGCCACGGTCGGGACACCGGTCATGAGCGCGCTGCTTGCGCTGGGCATCTTCGCGGTCGCGTTCTTCTTCATCGCCACCGAGAAGGCCGACAAGGTCCGGACCGTGCTGATCGCGGCCGGGGTGATGACGGCGCTCGGTCTGGCCCCGGGCGCGGCCGTGTTCTTCTCCGAGCAGGACGGCATCGACTGGAACGTCATCTTCCTGCTGTTCGGGATGATGGTCATCGTCGGCGTGATCAAGCAGACCGGCCTGTTCGACTTCCTGGCCATCTGGGCCGCGAAGCGGTCCCGGGGGCGCCCGTACCGGCTCATGGTGATGCTGATGGTGATCACCGCCGTCGCCTCGCCGTTCCTGGACAACGTCACGATCATCATGCTCATCGTCCCGGTCACCGTCGTGGTGTGCGACCGGCTGCGGGTCCGGGCCCAGCCCTACATCATCGCCGAGGTGCTGGCGTCGAACATCGGTGGTGCGGCCACCTTGATCGGCGACCCCCCGAACATCATCATCGGCAGCCGGGCCGGGCTGTCGTTCAACGACTTCCTGGTGCACATGGCACCGATCGTGGCGCTGGTCTTCGTGGTGTTCGTGCTGCTGACCCGGATCCTGTTCCGCAAGGAGTTCGAGTACAAGCCGAACCAGGCCGCCGAGGTGATGACGCTCAACGAGCGCCGGGCCATCACCGACCCGCGCCTGCTCGTGCGCAGCCTGTGCGTGCTGGTGCTGGTGGTGGCCGGGTTCGGGCTGCACACCGTGCTGCATCTGGAACCGTCGATCGTCGCCCTGCTCGGGGCCGGGGTGATGCTGCTGGTGACGCGGGCCGACGTGCAGGAGACGCTGGCCGAGGTCGAGTGGCCGACGCTGGTGTTCTTCGTGGGCCTGTTCGTGATGGTCGCCGGGCTGAGCCACACCGGGGTCATCGAGACGATCGGCACCTGGTCGGTGCAGGTCGTCGGCGGCGACTACTTCGCCGCGGCCACCGCGCTGATCTTCGGCTCGGCCGTGCTGGGCGCGTTCTTCGACAACATCCCCTACGCCGCCACGATGGCCCCGATCGTCGAGGAGCTCGTGGCCGGCGTGCCGGACCAGGAGACGGGCGAGGCCCTCTGGTGGTCGTTCGCACTGGGGGCCGACTTCGGCGGGAACGGGACCGCGGTGGCCGCCAGCGCGAACGTGGTGGCGATCGGGATGGCGGCGCGCACCGGACACCGGATCTCGTTCTGGCAGTTCACCCGGTACGGCATCGTCGTGACACTGCTCAGCACCGTGATGGCTTGGGTCTACGTGGCCCTGCGCTACTTCGTGTGACGGGGTGTGTCAGGTCCGTCGCACCCGTCGAGCAGCGCACACGTGGCCCCGGGATGCCGTCCCGCACCCGACCGGTACGGACGCCGCTGCACCGGCACCTCGTCGAGGACGAGGCGTTCTACGTCCTCGAGGGCACCGGGCAGTCCCGATGCGGCGAGCAGGTGCTCGACGCCGGGCCTTGTGACGTCGTACTGCTCTGCTGCCGATGGGGCGGCCGCACGCCTTCGTCGTCGGCCCGGACCCGTTGCGCACCCTGCAGCCACCACGCCTCCGGGTTCGAGGACCTCCTCGCCGACGTGGGCGAGCAGGCCCGCGAGCGACGGTTGCCCCCACCGGCCGCGGCTGATCCGGTGGCCCTCGGGCACGCCGCCCACCGCCACGGCACCGAGATCCTCGAGTTGCCACCGCGCTGAGCTCCGGGGTCGCTAAGGGGTGTGGAGCCGGCCGGTCAGGCCATCTCGGGTACGCGTAGGTGCGCGAGCGCCAGCGCGAACTCGCAGGTCTCGACGAGCTCCACGCCGGCCTCTCGTGCGCCGGACTCCCGCAACGCGTCCGCCCGGTCACGGTTGAGTGCCATGGCCTCGGCACCGTCGTAGGTCACCGAGGAGACCGCGAGGCCCGACTCGCGATCGATGAGCAGCGCAATCCGGCTGCCCGGCACAAGGAGTCGCAGTTCACGGCCGCGCGGGCGGACGTCTACAACGTCTGCGAGTGGGGCGGGATCGACCGGCTGGAGCGGGACACGCGCGGCGGACGGATCGGGCATCTCCGCGCGGCCGTCGTGTCTCAGGCGCTCGTCAGCACGGACGACCATCTGAACGAACCGCACGACCGCGCCGGGGTCCCGGTGACGATCAACGAGTTCACCGGCTCGCACTACACGGCGCTGCACCTGCTCGAGGGCACCGTCCCCCGGTAGCGGATCGAGCTCGTGCACGGCGGCCCGCCCGTCGCCCGCCTGGACATGCTGTCGGGGGGGAGTCCCGGGCGACGATGCTGATGGAGCCGTTCCTCAGCGTCGCGCTCACCCGTGGCGCGCACGTGCTCGGCACCTACGCCTACCGCGGCTCCCAGGTCATCGCGCCGCACCTGACGGCGGCGCAGCAGGAGGCGTACCGCAGTGCGGTGGACAAGGCCGTCGACCTGATCAACGCCGACCGCTCGCGCTGGGCGCCCCTGATCGCCGCCGAGGCCGGGGACCGGCTCGACCCGTCGGACCTGCGCCCCGACTACTACCGCTACACCCACATCGCGCCGTTCACCGAGCGCCGCTTCACCGAGACCTACGCCTGGATGCGTTCCTGGCGTCTCACGGACGGCCGGTCCGGCTACGAGACCCTGAAGGCACTGCGGTGACGGCCCCCGCCGGCCTGGTGCGGCTGCTGACCCGGCGCCGCCACATCGACCTCTGCCTGATCAACGGCGGGGTGTGTCCGGGGCACTGAGCCTCGCCCTCTCCCACCCCTCGCGGGCCGCTGCGTCGTGCGCAGACGGCCCGATCCGGCGTGCCCCGACGCGCCGCCCCGACACCCGGAGTCGTCATGCCCGCACAACCCTTGCAGCTCGACCGGAGGGCCGTGCTGCGCGCCGCCCTGTTCGGCGCCGCCGGCCTCGCCGGCACCTCGCTGCTCGCCGCCTGCGGCGGTGCGGAACCGGCCGCCGGCGCTGGGCTGCAGGCCCGCGTCGAGGACACCCAGGCAGGTACCGCCGGCGCGGTGATCCGTCCGATCAGCGAGCAGAACGGCCTGGTCGGCGACCTCGACCTGACCTACGTAGCCGGCACCGGCCCCGGCGACGTCCAGAACAAGCTGCTCTCCGGAGCGCTCAACGTGGCCAGCATGGGACCGCTCGGCGCCGTCGTCGCCGGCGAGGCCGGTTCGGACCTGGTCATCTTCAGCACCAGCCTGCTGGCCGGGTCGGTCGTGGTGGAGACCGTGTTCACCCGGCCAGGCTTGGGGCGGCTGACCGTGTCCTCGGTCGGGGTGCAGGACATCCCGGTCGTGCAGGGCGTGGTGCTGTTCGCCGCGCTCGTCTACGTGGTGGTGAACCTCGTCGTGGACCTGGTCTATCCGTTGCTCGACCCGAGGATCGCGAACGGGGTGCCGGCATGACCGAACTTCTGGAACGCGCCGAACGCACGACCACCGGGCCGACCACGTCACGCGCCGACCGGAACGGACTCGGCCGCTTCCTGCTCCGCAGGCCGGGGCTGGTCGTGTCCGGGCTCGTGGTCGTGTTCGTGCTGCTGTCGGCGTTCGTGCCGTCGCTGCTCGCACCCGGCGACCCGGCGCTCGCCGTCCCGTCGCAGAAGCTGCGGGCGCCCGGGCCGGGACACTGGCTCGGCACCGACTACCTGGGCCGCGACGTCTGGACGCGCCTCGTGCACGGCGCGTCGCTGTCGCTGTCGCTGCGGGCCACGGTGATCGCCGTGGCGGTGGCGCTCGTCGTCGGCGGGCTGCTGGGCCTGCTGGCCGGGTTCGCCGGCCGGTGGGTGGACGAGACGCTGATGCGCGTCGTCGACGTACTGCTGGCGATCCCGCCGATCCTGCTGTCCCTGGCGCTGATCACCGCGCTCGGGTTCGGCACGGTGAAGGTGGCGATCGCGGTCGGCATCGCCAGCGTCGCGAACTTCGCCCGCGTGATGCGCGCCGAGACGATGCGGATCCGGCGCACCGTGTACGTCGAGGCGGCGCGGTCGGTCGGCACCCGGTGGTGGGTGACCCTCGGGCGGCACGTCCTGCCGAACGCGGCCGGTCCCGTGCTCGTGCTCGCCGTGCTGGAGTTCGGCCTCGCGATCCTCGCCGTGTCGTCGCTGTCGTTCCTGGGCTACGGAGCTCCGCCGCCCGCCCCCGAGTGGGTTCGCTGGTCGCCGAGGGCCGCAACTACCTGGCCACCTCGTGGTGGCTGTGCGCCGTGCCGGGTCTGATGATCGCGGCGACGGTGCTGTCGGTGAACCGGATCTCGCGGGCCCTGGACGGGGACTGGGGGCGGTCGCGATGACCGGCGACGCGGGGGAGCGGGCGTCGCGCGCGGCCGACCTCGTCGAGCGCGTCGCCCTAGCCGGGCGACGCGCGGTCGCCCCGGGTACGGACGCCCCGCGTTGATCAGGGCGTTGATATCGCTGCTCCGTACACGATCACCTCCCACGGATATGCCCACGCTTACTCCCGTTCACCGCCGATCACAGCTGGTGCTCACTGACTACCGACTCAGCCGGTGATCAGCGCAGATGTGTCTGATGGGCGTCCGTGGATCGTGGCCGATCAGCGGACGTAGGACCCGTCAGGTTGCCGGTTCGAGCCCGGCCCGCCGCACAAATCCGCAGTTCACCCGCCCACCGGGTGCACGCGAGGCGAGGAGGTAGAGCAGCGCGACGAGTGTCCCGGCTCCGAGCAGCTCGCCGCGGGCAACGAGCTCGGTGACCCGCGCCAGCGGCACCCACTCGACGGTGCCGACCTCCTCGGTGTCGGTCGGCTCGCCGATCCGCTCGAACTCCCGCCACAGGTAGACGTCCATCGGCGCGGTCACGTTGCCCGGCAACGGCTCGAAGCTGATCAGCCTGGTCGTTCTGCGCCTGGACATCGACCAGCCCGAGGTGCACCCATCGGCTGTCGTAGACGGTCCGCTCGCCGAAGGTCCGCCACCCGCCGCCGTTCCCGGTCACACCGAGACCCTCGTTGCGTTCCGTGCCGACCCGGCGACGCCGCGACGTCGCCCCCGGACGGTGCGGCTCAGCGGGGCCGGTAGCGCAGCAGCACCAGGTCGCCGATCGGGCGGGCCTCGACCAGCGTCATCGGACGCTCCGGGCTCTGCGGGAACCTGCCGTCGTGCACGAACCGGGGCGCCCGGGCGTCACCGACGAAGAACGGCGCGACGACGACGTGCAGCTCGTCCACCCGGCCCGCGGTGAGGAACGCCGTGTGCACGGCGCCGCCGCCCTCGACGAGCAGCCGCTCCACCCCGCGGGCGGCGAGATCGGCGAGCACCGACGGCGGGGTCGGCGGTTCGCCCGCACCGACGACCTCGGCCACGCCGTCGAGCCGGGCGCGTGTCCCGTCGACGGCCCGGTCGGCGGTGTAGACCAGGGGAGGGTCCGACCGCTCGCAGGTGAACACGGCGGCGGTGGGATCGAGGTCCCCGCTCGCGGAGAGGATCACCCGGCGCGGCGACGGCGGACGGCCGGCGGCGATCCGCTCGTCGCGCCGTCGGTCGGAGCGGACCCGCAGCCGGGGATCGTCGGCGCGCACCGTCCCGGCCCCGACCAGGATCGCGTCCACCCCGGCACGGACCTCGTCGACCCGGTCCAGGTCGTCGGCGTCGGAGAGCACCAGCGTGCCCGGCCCGGCGTCGTCGATGTAGCCGTCCAGCGAGACCGCCACCGAGACCAGGACATAGGGCCCGGACGGGCGCCCGGAGCGGTCGGCCGTCACGGTGTTCGTCACGTCCGGCGAGGGTACGCGACCGCCGCGCGGTGGCCCGCCGGGCGGCGAACCGCACCGGATGCGCTCGCCCGTACCGGGCGGGTGTCCGCCGCGGATGATGTAGTCCGTCCCGACGTCGTCCACGTCCCGAAGGGCTCACCACATGACCTCGAGCGCCCGCCGTGCGTACCGGCAGGTCGGGATGCTGGCCGTGGCCATGGCGGTCCTCCTCGGGTGCGCGGCCGAAGCCGGCCGGCCGGCGGTGGCGGCCGGGCCGGATCCGGCGCCGCCGCTTCGGTTGCTGCAGATGAACCTGTGCAACAGCGGGATCGCCGGGTGCTTCACCGGGCGGGCGGTGGAGGAGGGCGCCGCGGTGATCCGGGCCGAGGTGCCGGACGTGATCACGCTCAACGAGATCTGCGGGGACGACGTCGCGGTGCTCGAACGGGCGCTCGCCGAGGTCGCTCCGGATGCGTCGACCTCCTCGCACTTCCAGCCGGCGCGCGACCGGGGGACCGGTGGGCCCTACCCCTGCCGTGACGGCGGGCAGTTCGGTATCGGCGTGGTGTCGCAGACGTCGTCGGCGGTGGCGAGTGCCGGGATCCATCCGGCGCAGGATCCGCTCGACCCCGAGGAACGGGCGTGGCTGTGCCTGGACACCGGCGCCGGGAGTGCGCTCACCGCCTGCACCACCCACCTGGCCTACACCGACCGCTCGGTCGCCGTCGCCCAGTGCCGGTACCTCTTCGACGTCGTCGGGGAGCTGCGGGCCCGCGTCGGCGCCGGTCCCACGGTGGTCGGCGCGGACCTCAATCTCGGCCCGGGCGACGACCCGGACTTCCTGGGCTGCCTGCCGGACGGCTTCACCGACGTCGGCGACGACGGTCGGCAGCACGTCGTCGCCTCGCCCGATCTGGCCGCCGCGGACTTCCGGCAGATCGACATGCGCGGCACCACCGACCACCCCGCGATGCTCGTCACGCTGGACCCGGTCACCCGCTGACCGACGGTCCCACGCGCACCGTTGCGGCACGGTCTGATGGCAGGCGCGTCGCACACCGACACACCGGACTCCATGTCGGAAATGAACCGAACAGCCGTCTCCGGCCGAAAACAGGACACACAGTCGGAGAACAACCGCACGCGCGCGACATCTCGCTGTCGGCCGGGCGGGAGCCGTCTCCGCAAGCAGTCGGCACGCCGGGAGAACCGTTGCTCAGCACCACCGTCCGAGACCTCGTCACGGGGGCGCGACCCGGTGCACGTCGTGGTCCCGGCCGGGATCGACGCGCGCAAGGCCGCCGGAGGCCGGCGGAGTGAGGGTGCGCGGACGGATGCGCCTGTCACCGCTGCTCCGCGTGTCCGGTGGTATCGCCCTGCTGGTGGTGCTGGTCGTGCAGGTCGGCGCCGGCCCGGTGCTGGAGCGGCTGAGCGGGATCGGGGCCGGCACCCTGCTGGCCGCGCTCGTGCTCGGTGCGCTCGGGATCCTCTGCACGGCGTGGCGCTGGTGCGCGGTGGCCCGGGCGCTGGGCCTGCGCCTGAGCTGGACCGGGGCGGTCGGCGACTGCTACCGGGCGAGCTTCGTCAACTCGGTGCTGCCCTCGGGTGTGCTCGGTGACGTGCACCGCGCGGTCAGCCACGGACGGCGCGCCGGTGACGTCACCGGCGGCGTGCACGCGGTCGTCCTCGAGCGGGTGGCCTGCCAGGTGGTGCTCTACGCGGCCGCGGTCGTCGTCCTGATCGCCCAGCCCGACCTGCTGCGTGCGGCCGGCGACCGGATCCCCGGCGGCGCCGGCTGGGTGGTCGGCGGAGTGCTCGTGCTGGTGGCCGTGGTCTGCCGGCTGCTGTGGACACGATTGCGCCGGCTGCTCGCCGACGTCCGCGCCGTGCTGCGGGCCGGGCCGGCCGCGGTGCTGCTGCTGGCCTCGGCCGGGCAGCTCGGCTGCTACCTGGTGATGTTCGTCCTCGCCGCGCGGGCCGCGGGATCGGTCGCCGGGACCGCCGAGCTGCTGCCGCTGCTGGTGCTGGCGATGGTGGCGATGACCGTGCCGCTGAACGTCGGCGGCTGGGGCCCGCGCGAGGCGGCCGCCGTCGCCGGGTTCGCGGCGGTCGGACTCCCGGCCGCCGAGGGCATGGCGACCGCCGTGATCTACGGGATCCTCGGCCTGGTCGCCTGCGCACCGGGAGCGGTGGTGGTGCTGATGCGGCGCCGGGCCGACGCCGCCCCGGTCACCGCGCCGGGCGCGCGTTCAGCCGGTGCCGAGGGCGTGCAGGTGCCCGGCGAAGCGGGCGACCAGGGCGGCCAGGACGTCGCGACCCTTGTCGGCGGTCGCCAGGGACGGCCGGCCGACGACCCCGGAGGTGGAGTACCACTGCAGCCCGCGGCTGAGCAGGTACGGCCGCTCGTCGGTGTCGTGGTCGGCGGTGGCGAAGCCCGGCCGGACCTGCTCCGGATGGGTGTGCAGCAGGATCGAGGTCTCCAGCTCGCCGGCATGCATGTCGGCTGCCGACGAGGTGACCAGCCCGGCCTCGGCGCGGGCCGCACCCCAGTCGTCGCCGCCGGGGAACAGGGCCATCGGCATCGGCCCGACCGACGCCTGCTGCACGACGTTGCGCAGGACGTGGTTGCCGCCGTGCCCGTTGACCAGCACCAGCGCGGGGACCCCGGAGGCGTGCAGCGAGTCGGCGACGTCGGTGACGACCGCGGCGAGGGTGGTGGCCGAGATGCTCACGGTGCCGGCCCACGCGGCGTGCTCGTGCGAGCAGGAGATCGTCACGGGGGGGAGCAGCCGGACCGGGTACGCGTCCGCGATCCGGGCGGCGAGCGATGTCGCGACGAGGGTGTCGGTGGTGAGGGGCAGGTGCGGGCCGTGCTGCTCCAGGCTCCCCACCGGGAGGACGGCGGCCGGGACGGCACGGTCGCGGAGGTCGACCGTGGTGTCGGCCGGAACGGAACACATGTGGGCGAGGCTCTCACGGGCCCGCCCCGGTGCGGAGGAGGAACTGTGGAGGATCCGAGTCGAGGCGGCCCGGCCGAGGTCGCCGAGTCGGAGCTGACGACCCGGCACGGACGGTTCCGGGCGATCGCATTCCGGGAGCACGCCGGTGGGCCGGAGCATCTCGCCCTGGTGCACGGCGACCCGGCGGCGGCCGGCGCGGCGCTGGTGCGGGTGCACTCCGAGTGCCTGACCGGCGACGTGTTCGGTGCGATGCGGTGCGAGTGCGGTGACCAGCTGTCCTCGGCGCTGGACGCCGTCGTAGACGCGGGCTGCGGGGTGATCGTCTACCTGCGTGGTCACGAGGGGCGCGGGATCGGGCTGCTCGCCAAGATCCGCACCCACGTGCTGCAGGACGGGGACGGCCTCGACACGGTCGACTCGGCCCTCGCGCTGGGGCTGCCGGTCGACGTCCGGGACTTCGGTGCCGCGGCGGCCGTGCTCCGGCACATCGGCGTCGACCGGGTGCGGCTGCTGTCCAACAGCCCGGCGAAGGTGGAGGCGCTCACCGGGTACGGGATCGTGGTCACCGAGCTGGTGCCGCTGCTGGAGCCGGTCACCGAGCACAACGAGCGCTACCTGACCGCCAAGCGCGACCGGCTCGGCCACCACCTGCCGCAGCTGGACCCGGCCCGCTTTCCATAGCGTCGCGATGCTATAGAGTCCGGCGGGTGGCGAGGCGGAAGGACCCGGCAGTGCGCACGCTGCTGCTGGAGCGTGCGGCCCGGATGCTCCGGGACCGCGAGCCGATCACGTTGCGGTCGCTCGTCGAGGGGACCGGCGTCTCGACGATGGCGGTCTACACCTACTTCGGCGGGATCGACGGGGTGTGGCGGGCGCTGCGCCAGGAGGGCTTCACCCGGCTGGCGGCCCGCCTGGAGGCGCTCGTCGTCCCGGCCGACCCGGTCGAGGACCTGGTGGCGGGGGTGGCCGCCTACGCCGTCAACGCCCTGGAGCATCCCGACCTGTACCGGGTCATGTTCGACGCGACCGTCGAGCTCGAGGACATCGACGCCGCCGAGGCGACCCTCGGCTACCTGGTGCGCGCCGCGCACCGCTGCCGCGACGCGGGCCGGATCGGAGCGGACGTCGATCCGGCCCGGCTCGGCACCGACGTCTGGACGGTCTGCCACGGGATCCTGTCGCTGATCGTGAGCCGGGTGGCCTCGCGCCGGACGCTCGCCTCGGGCATCCACCTGCTCACCGCGGTGATCGTCGCCGCCGGCGACGATCCCGCGCTGTGCCGGCGCTCGGTCGAGGCGGGCTGGATCGCGCTGCGTCCGCCTCAGGGCAGCACGGCCACCGCGTCCACCTCGACCAGGTAGCCGGGCGCCGCGAGTGCGGTGACCCCGATCCAGGTGCTCGGCTGCTGGAACTCGACGCCCAGCGTCGCGGCGGCGCGCTCGCGTCCGGCGAGGAACTGGCCGGCCCGCTCCTCGGTGAGGTCGACCAGGTAGACGGTGACCTTGGCCAGGTCGGCCGCGGTCGCGCCGACCGCGTCGAGCGCGGCGGCGATATTGAGGTAGCACTGCTCGGCCTGGGCGGCCAGATCGTCCTTCCCGATCAGGTTGCCCTCGGTGTCCCAGGAGACCTGTCCGGCCAGGTAGACGGTGCGGGTGCCCTGGGTGACGGCGACCTGGTGGTGGACGTCGACCCGGTTGACCCGCTCGGGATGGACCAGCGTGACGCTCATTCTTCCGGTTCCTCTCGTCGTGGACGCCGAAACATAACACAGCAATGCTATATTATAGGCTCCTGCCGGAACCGGCGCCGGTCACCGGCGCCGGACGATCCCCGCGTGACGGATCACGCCGTCGTACTGCACGCCGAACGCCCAGAAACCGGAGTCGTCGCGGTAGACGATCCGGCCCCCGCGGGTCCACCAGGCGCCGGTGCAGGCGTCCACCCCGGCCGCTGCGCGTCTCGGTGTACCGGCCGCCGGGGAGCAGGTCTGGTCGAGCGCGCGCCCCCGGTCGGTCCGTGCGCCGATCCACGCGTCCGGGTCCGGTACCCCGGTGGCGGGGTAGGGCTCCCCGTTCCGGACGAGGATCTCCCCGTCGACGGCGACGGCGAGCAGATCGGCCGGCCGGACGACGGGCATGTTCCGCATCCGCGACTCGTTCACCCGGCCGCGGACCACGGCGAACGTGGCCGGGTCCCCCGGGACGAGGTGGTAGGCGCCGTGCTCGCCGGCCGGCCGGGCGCGCAGTGCGTTGCCGTCCAGCAGCGGCACGACCGACGTGCCCCGGGCGTCGATCACCGGCTCGCCGCCCGGACCGATGTCATGGGCCGCCGGTCCCGCGGGCGTGATCACTCGGTCGTCGGTCGACAGCTCGCCTCGCACGGCGGGCGACGGACCGCAGGGTGACGCTCGTGCACGGGATGTCGGTCTCCCGGCGGACTCCATCATGTCGACATCTATTGACGGATGCTATCTTTGCGACGTGACGGCCAACGAGAACCTCGCGTTCGACGCGTTGTCGGATCGGGTTCGTCGGCAGATCATGTCCGTGCTCGGCGAGGGCGGCGAGCTCACCGTGACCGAGATCGCGGAGCGGGTCGACGTCGTCGGCCGGAGCACCGTGTCAAGCCACCTGCGGATCCTGCGGACGTCCGGCGTGGTGAACGAGCGTCGCGATGGCAGGCTGCGCCACTACTCGATCGATACCGAAGGGTCGGTCCGGGACGCGTTCCGTTACCTGCAGGGTTTGCTGCAGGCGGGGGTCCGGCTCGACGCGGACTCGGAGGAGACTGCAGACCCACCTGGCCAGTTGCACGACGTCGGCTGACCGGACTTCCGCGCCGAACGTGCGCCTCAGGAGGGCTGTGCACTCGTGACGGGTTCGACGATCCTGGCAGCCGAGTCCGTCGTCGAACTGCCCTCGTACGAGGTGTACGGCTCGTTCGGGCGTCCCGATTCGGGAAGCTGGATGTTCGACGCCCGCTGCGGGGTGCTGGCGGTCGGGTCGGCGGTGCGTCTGACTCTTCCGGTGGCCACCGGCGGTCACGGCCGGCCCGGCGTCGAGATGCTGGGGCGGATCTCGGCGCTCCGGCCGAACGAGATGATCTGCATCGAGCATGTCCAGCCGTGGCGTGGCCGGTTGCGGCTGAGCTTCGACCGGGTCGATCCGGCCCGGACCCGGGTGCGTGTCCGGGCGAGCGTGCCGGCCGACGGTGTGGAATGGCTGGTGCGCCATGTCGGCGGCGCGCTGCCCGTACGGCCCGCCCGTTCCGACGTGATCCGGATCGGGCTGGTCACCAGCAAGTCCGGCCCCGCCGCCATCTATTCCATGGCGACGGAGTACCTCGCCGGGCTCGCCGTGGACGAGGTCAACGACGACAGGGGGATCGACGGCCACCTGCTCGAGCTGCTGGTGGCGGACGACGCGACCGAGGCCGCCACGGCCGCGCACGAGGCCGTTCGGCTGGTCCGGAGTGGCTGCCGGGCGATCTTCGCGTGCACCACCTCGAGCAGTTTCGCCGCGATCAGCCGGGCTGTACGTGGCACGGGCGTACTGCTCGTGCACTCGGTGATGAACGAACGGAGCAGCGCCGACGGAGAGAACGTCGTCCGCTTCGGCGAGCAGCCCGCGGACCAGATCGCGGCGCTGGCCGGCCCGATCATGCGAGCCACCGGTGGGCGGAACTGGTTCCTGGTCGGGGAGCGGTACAGCTGGTCCTACGGCGCCCATCACGCCGCGCGGGCCACACTGCCGCGGACGGCGGGACGGGTGGTCGGCGAGTCCTACGCACCGCTCGGCACAGCCGATTTCACGCCCGTGATCGAGCGGATCCAGCGATCCGGGGCGGACATCGTGATGTCCTCGCTGATCGGTGCCGACGAGGTGGACTTCCAGCGGCAGTTCGCCGCATCCGGGCTACGTTCCACAGTCGGCTCGCTGTCGCTGGTGATGGACGAGCCGACGACCGCCCACGTCGGTGCCGACGCGGCCGAAGGCATCTGGACGGCGCTGGGCTACCTCGAGGACGGGCCGGTCGCCGGCAACTCCGCGCTGGTCGCGCGTTACCGGGAGCGGTACGGCAGGTGGGCTCCGCCGATCTCGACCCTGTCCGAGACGGTCTACGAAGCGATCCTGCAGTACGCCCAGGCGGTGCGGCACGACCCGGACGCCGACGCCACCCGGCAGCGCCTTGCGCTGCTCACCCACCGCTCGGGTCGCAGCGGTACCGAGATCGGGGCGCGCGACCTGGTGGCCCCGCGGCTCTACCTCGCCGAGGTCCGTGGCGGCGGCTTGCGGATCTTCGACGAGGACGGGTGACCCGAGCTAGGAATTGATGCGTCGATAGATATCGACATATTCCTGGTGTCTCGCTACTGTCACGCGCACTGCACGGAGACAGAAGGGTGCGACACATGGACGGGATACACGATCTCGGTGGCCGGCACGGCCTGGGTGCGATCGACCCGGAGCGGGACGAGCCGGTGTTCCACTCGGCCTGGGAGCGCTCCGTCCTGGTGATGTTCCCGGCGTTGGCGATGGCCGGTGCGTTCAACCTCGACCAGTTCCGTTCCGGCATGGAGCAGATCCCTCCGGTCTCCTACCTGAGCTCCACCTACTACGAACACTGGCTCCACTCCATGATCCACCACGGGACCAAAGCGGGGATCTTCGATCCCGACGACCTGGAGCAGCGCGCCCGGCACTACTTGGAACACCCCGAGGACACGGCGCCCAAGGCTTCGAAACCGGACATGGTCGAGGCGTTGCGGACGCTCGTCGCGACCGGCGACGACTACCGGCGCCAGACCGGCGCCGCGCCGATGTTCGCGATCGGCGACCCGGTTCGCGTCCGGCCCGAGGCGTCGACGACCCACACCCGGCGGGCCGGCTACGTCCGCGGACGCGTGGGGGAGATCGTCGGTGCGCACGGCGGGTACGTGTACCCGGACTCGAACGCGCTGGGCGCCGGAGAGGACCCGCACCACCTGTACACCGTGCGATTCACCGCGCAGGAACTCTGGGGTGACGAGTCGGGCTCGGCGAACTCGGTGGTCCACATCGATCTGTGGGAGCCGTATCTCACCGCCGTCTGAACACCGTCCCGAACCCGCGAACGAAGGTTTCCGATGTCACTGACACACGACGACACCCACCCAGCCACGACGGACGAGCGCATTGCTGCCCGGGTCAAGGCCATGGAGGCGATCCTGGTCGAGAAGGGGCTGATCGGCACCGACGCCATCGACTACATGTCGTCGGTCTACGAGAACCAGGTCGGACCGCAGCTGGGGGCGCAGGTCACCGCCCGCGCCTGGACCGACCCCGACTTCAAGATCCGGCTGCTCGCCGATGCCACCGGGGCCTGCCGGGAGATGGGCGTCGGCGGCCTGCAGGGCGAGGAGATGCTCGTCAAGGAGAACACCGAGGACGTGCACAACATCGTCGTGTGCACCCTGTGCTCGTGTTATCCGTGGCCGGTTCTGGGACTGCCCCCGAACTGGTACAAGTATCCGGCCTACCGCGCTCGCGCGGTCCGGGACCCGCGCGGCGTCATGGCCGAGTTCGGCTTCGAGCCGCCGGACACCGTCGAGATCCGGGTCTGGGACTCCAGCGCCGAGCTCCGGTACTGGGTACTGCCCCGGCGCCCCGCCGGCACGGACGACTTCACCGAGGAGCAGCTCGCCGCGCTGGTCACTCGGGACTCGCTGATCGGCGTCACGGCGGCGCTGAGCCCCGCTGCAGTCTGATGCGGACGATGAACGATCGGCCCACGCCCGACCCGAAGGTCGAGATCGACTCCCTGATCGACGCTTTGCCCCTCGGCGAGCGGATCCCGCGCCGCGCGGGCGAACTCGCCTTCGATCGGGCGTGGGAGATCCGCTCCTTCAGCATGACGGTGGCGCTGCACGTGGAACTCGGCTTCGAGTGGACGGACTTCCAGAAGGAGCTGATAGCGGCTGTCCGGCACTGGGAGTCCGAGCACACGGACCTCGACGGCTGGAGCTACCACGAGCGTTGGCTCGTGGCGTTCGAGCGGCTCGCCGAGACCAGCGGATGGATCGAGTCCGCGGATCTCGACGCGCGCACCGAGCAGATACTCGCGCAACCACCCGGGGCCGACCATCAGCACGCGGTCCGGGAACCCGTCACCGTACAGCCCCCCAGGAGGTAGAACCCATGTCCGACGAGCCGATGACCGAGGGTCCCGGCCGCATCGTCCGTTTCCCCGATGGTGCCGCCGACGTGGGGTTCGCCCTGTTCGGCGTCCAGACCCACGACGACACCACGACCGACTCGTTCGTCACCGAACTGCGTGGCCTGTTCGCCGGTCCCGCCGGACCGGGCAAGGTCGAGCGCTGCCACCGGTACGACCCCCGGGTCGGCCACGAGACGATCCTGCTGGCCTACTGGACCTCGGCCGCAGGGGCGGCGGAGTTCCTGGCCTCCGAGCCGGTCAGCTCCTGGTGGAACGCGCTGCCCACCGACGCCGGCAGCACCGGCTACTGGCGCGAGGCGATGAGCCCGCGGGCCGGGCGGTTCCACTACTTCGGCGTGGGACCGCACCAGGTCGGCATCACCACGATCCTGCCCTCGCAGCCCACCGACAAGTTCGGCTACTGGGGCGGCTACCGGGACCGGATGGAGGACTCCCCGAAGGACGACTTCGCCAGCCCGCTCGACGAGCTGCCTGCGGCGCGGGAGTACTCCACCCGGGGCCGTCGGATCGTCGTCACGGCTCCGGACAATCTCTGCTTCGTCCGCGAGGGAGCCGACACCAGCCACGTCGAGGACCCGACGGAGCAGAAGCTCTGGGACGAGTTGCTCCGGCCGGCCAGCCAGAAGTGGATCTCCTACCTGGCCACCAGCCCACGGACGAGCGGTTGTGCCTCGATCATCGACACAACCGAGCAGGATCTGGAGTCGGGTACCGATCTGCGCAAGGCCAGCCAGTTCGCCTACTTCCTGACCCTCGGACATCTCGAGCACGCGGCCCGCACCCAGCCGTCCCACCTGGCCCTCTACAACGCGTTCATGGGCGCGGCGACCGAGCTCGCCGAGGCGGGGGTCGCGATGGGCCTGTTCATCTGGGCCGAGGCGCACATCCTGGGGGCCCGCGAGCTGTCCGCGGAGTACGTCAACTGCCACCCCACCACCGGCCTGCTGCCGTTCTTTGCGCAGGTCGACGCCGCCGCCGTCGCCTGAGGAGGTCGTCCATGAGTTCGTTCACCGACAAGGCCCTGTTCTGCTCGCTCTACGATCAGGTGGTCAACGCCGGTCACCTGGAGCGGATCACCGAGTTCGTCGATCCCGGATTCGTCGGGGAGTTCGGCGGTTCGAGCACCCCGGTCCACGGACCGGCGGAGTTCGCCGAGGTGATCGTCGCGACCCGGTCGGCATTCCCGGACCTGAACGTGGCGGTCTCGGGCGGGTGGCTGCTGCACGAGGTCGACTCCCACGTCGTCGGCAAGGGACTGTCGACCAACCGGCTCGCCGCGCGGATCGACCTGCGCGGCACCCAGCTCGGACCGTTCCGGGGCACCGATCCGTCCGGCCTCGAGATGACCTGGTCGGAGGGGGTGTTCGGTCGGGCGGAGAACGGTCTGATCGTCGAGCTGGTCACCGTCGTCGGCCCCCTGCTGCCGGCGCGGTCGGTGGTGCCGGCATGAGCGCGGTCCCGGAGGAGACGGTCCGCGCACTGGCCGGGTACGTGTCCCTGCCGTTGGACGAGGACCGGCTCGGCCCGTTGTCGGAGCTGCTCGGCGCCTGGATCCCGGCCGCGGAGACGCTGAGCGCCCGCATGCGATCGGTGGAGCCGGCGGAGCTGGAGCCGGTGATCGCCTTCACCTCGGCACAGGCAGCGCAGGACACACCCCGGGCGAGCTCGTGAGCGACGACGTGCTCGACCTCGGCCTGATCGAGGCCGCCGCCCTGGTGGCCGACCGCCAGGTGTCTCCGGTGGAACTGGTGGAGGCGTCACTGTGCCGGATCGAGGCGATCAGCGAGACGTACGCCTACATCGCAGTGCTCGCCGACGACGCACGGGCCGTCGCCAGGGCCAGCGAGGTGATGATCGCGGCCGGCCACCGGCTCGGGCCGCTGCACGGCGTGCCGGTCGCGGTGAAGGACAACATCGCCGTCGCCGGTCACCCGACGACGGCAGGCGCGAGGATCCTGGCGGACCACCGGCCCACCGCGGACGCGACAGTGGTCGCACGGCTGCGCTCCGCGGGGGCGATCGTCGTCGGCAAGACCAACATGCACGAATTCGCCTGGGGCGGGACCTCGGCGAACCCGCACTACGGCTCCGTCACCAACCCGTGGGACGTCGGCCGGATGCCCGGCGGCTCCAGCGGCGGGTCCGGCGTCGCGGTGGCGACCCGCTCCTGCGCCGGCGCGCTCGGCACCGACACCGGCGGCTCCATCCGGCTGCCGTCGGCGCTCAACGGCGTCACCGGCCTGCGGCCCACGATCGGGCGCGTGCCGAACACCGGTGTGGTCCCGCTGGCCTGGAGCATGGACACGGTCGGGCCGATGGCACGCAGCGCGGTCGACTGCGCGGCGATGCTCACCGTGCTGGCAGGCCACGCCGCCGCCGACGGGGGACCGGTGGACCCGGCCGGTGCGGACCGTTCCGACGATCTCGTCGCGGGCACGGACGGAATCCGGATCGGGGTGATCGACGGCTACTCGTTCCACCACACGCAGCCGGCGGTGGAGAAGGCGGTGCGGGCGGCACTGGAGTCGCTCACCGCCCACGGGGCGCGCACCGTGGAGGTGACGATCGACGACATCGAGGGCAACATCTCCGCCCAGCTCACCATCGAGTCGGCCGAGCCGAGCACGTACCATCAGCGTTGGCTGCGCGAACGGCCCGAGGACTACGGCGCCGATGTCCGGCTCCTGCTGGAGGCGGGCGAGCTGCTCCCCGCGACGCACTACCTCCAGGCCCAGCGGTACCGGACGCTGCTGCGCAGGCAGGCGCTCGCAGCGCTCACCACCGCCGACGTCCTGGTGTGTCCGACCCTGCCGTTCACCGCCACCCCGCTCGGCGAGGTGACGGTGGAGATCGACGAGGGCGTGCCGGAGGACATGCTCTCGGCGATCATGCAGTTCACCGGGCTGCCGTCGCTCACCGGCCTTCCCGCGATCAGCGTTCCCTGCGGGTTCGACGACGCCGGGCTACCGATCGGGATGCAGCTGATCGGACGGCCGTTCGCGGAGTCGACCCTGTTCCGGGTCGCGGCGGCCTTTCAGCAGTGCACCTCGTTTCATCGCGAGGCTCCGCCGTCGGTGTCGCATCGCGAGGCTCCGCCGTCGGCGGGCGGATGAGGACGGCGCGATCGTGGACGGCTCGGCCGGTGGCACGGGGCCGGTCATCGATGCGACCGTGGAACGGCTCGAACAGGAGCTGGTGGGGCGAGGTGTGGCCGGACCCGGTGCCATCGGCCGGTGGAGCGACGCGCACGCCGACGAGCTGGGTCCGCGGTGGGGATCCCAGGCCGTTGCCAGGGTGTGGTTGCGCCGAGCCGACGGCCTCGGCCGCTGCGGCTGCGGACGGCGCTGGCGGCTCGTCCGCGACACCGCGTCGGTGCGCAACGTCATCGTTCCCGCGGCCCCGGGGGTCGCGTCCTGCAGCGGCTGGCGTGTCCTCGGCATGCCACCGAGCTGGTACCGGCCGGCCCCGGGTGCTCCCCGGCGGGTCCGCTTCGAGCTGTCGGAGGGCCTCGGGCATCGACTCGACACGAATCGGCGGGTCCGTATCTGGACCGACGACCCGGTGACCCACCACCTCGTCGTCCCGATCGCGCCGCAGGCCGATCTCGGCCCGTTCGAGCTGGCCGGATTGGTCGGCCGGCTCGCGCTGCGGGGCCTCTCCGGGGTGGCCCGGCAGGCCGATCCACCGGTGGGACCCCGATGGGCGCAGCGGTATCCCGGCTACCCGCTCGACGAGCGCATCGTGGAGCGTCCGTGGGAACTGCGTGCGGTCGCTCTCCTGCTGGCGACGGCCGAAGGCAACCCCGCGTTGAGGGCACCGATGTCCACCGAACTGACCGCCGCGGCGGAGAAGCTCCCGGTCCGGGGGAGCATCTACACCGCGTGGCTCCAGGTCCTGGCCCGCCTGGCGCGGTGACCACGTCGGCGCGTTCGGCGCGTGCCGCACCGGGGATGGCGTGCGTCACACCATCTTGAGTGTGCCGCTGCGGCACGACCTGTACTGGCGTCCACGATCACCAGCGGACGACGACGGGATGACGATGTTCGACGTGCAGCACAGAGCCGGCCGGTCGGCGCGGGGCGCCGCCCGGAACGGGCCGGCACCGGGTGCCCGGTCCGCACAGCGGGCACGTGCGTGGACCGGGCGGCCGCCCGCGGTGAGCGTCGTCGTCCCGGTCCGGAACGAGGCGCGGAACCTCGAGATCGTCCTGCCCGCGCTCGCCGCGGTGCGCCCCGCGGTGCACGAGATCATCGTCGTGGACGGGCACTCGGCGGACGGCTCGCTCGACGTCGCCCGCCGGGTGCTGCCGTCGGTGCGCACCGTCACCCAGACCCGGCGCGGCAAGGGCAACGCGCTGGCCTGCGGCTTCGCCGAGGTGACCGGCGACGTCGTGGTCATGTTCGACGCCGACGGGTCGGCCGATCCGGCGGAGATCCCGGCCTTCGTCGACGCGCTCGTCGCGGGTGCCGATCTCGCCAAGGGCAGCCGGTTCACCGCGGGCGGCGGCAGCGACGACATCACCGCGCTGCGCCGGGCCGGCAACCTCGGTCTCAACGTCGTTGCCAATGCGTTGTTCGGCACGTCCTTCACCGATCTCTGCTACGGCTACAACGCGTTCTGGGTCGATCTGCTGCCGGTGCTGGACCTGCCCGCGACCGACGCGCCGGCCCCGCCGGCGGGTGTGCCGTGGGGTGACGGTTTCGAGATCGAGACGGTGCTCAACTGCCGGTTCGCAGCCGCCGGGCTGGCGATCACCGAGGTCCCCTCGGTGGAGCGGCGGCGGATCTTCGGCGACACCAACCTGCGCACCTTCGCCGACGGCGCCCGGGTGCTCCGCACCCTGCTCGCCGAGCGCCGGCGCAGCTCCCGGACCCTCGCCCCGGTGCTGCCGCTCCCGGTGCCCGCCGTGCCGGCGGTGCCGCCGGCGTCCGCCGTGCCGCCCGCGGTCCCGCTCGCCCGGCAGCCGGAGCCGCAGCCGGTCCCGGACGAGCCGGTCCCGCACCCGTCGACCGATCCGTGTCCCGGAGGGACTGCCCGTGCACGCGCCTGACCCCCACCGGCCCTACCCGGCCACGCCGTCGCCGGAGCCCGATGCGGCGAACCGCACGGCCCGGCCCGGGCCCGCCGTGGTCGACCCCGCCCGCCCGTTCGGCGCGCACCTGCGGATGAGCTGGTGGAAGCCGCTCGTCCTGCTCGTGACGCTGCCGGCGGTGCTGGTGCTCACCCAGTGGCTGGCCTTCCTGTTCGTCGGCGTCCTCGTGGGCAGCGACGATCCGCTGTCCACCGAGTTCACCCCGGAGAAGGCGCTCGCCGCCAACCTGGCCGTCGGCGTGACCGGTCTGGTGGCCGTGCTGATGCTGGTGTGGCTCAGCGGGGTGCCCTGGCGCGCCCTGTTCAGCCACCGGCGGGCGTTCGACGGCCTGCGGCTGGCCCGCTACTCGGTCGGCGCGGCGCTGCTGGTGGGCGCGGCGATGGCCGTCGTCGCGGTCGTCGCACCGGAGTCCACCGGCTGGACCGGCTTCGCGGTCACCGGCACCACCCTCGCCCTCCTCGCGGTCACCCTGCTCACCACCCCGTTCCAGGCGGCCGGCGAGGAGCTGATGTTCCGCAGCGTCCTGCTGCCGGCGGCGGCGAGCTGGCTGCGCGCGGTCCGGCCGGCCCTGGCACTCGGGCTCGTCGTCTCGTCGCTGGGCTTCACCGCGGTGCACGGCTCGACCGACCCGTGGCTGGCCGGCTACTTCACCGTGGTCGCGCTCAGCACCGGATTGATGGCGATCATCAGCGGCGGGATGGAGGCGCCGATCGCCTTCCACGTCGTCAACAACGTCATCGCCGGCGTCCTCACCAACGTCATGGCCGGCGGCGGGACCAGCACCATCGACCGGGCCACCGACACCGGCGGCCCGTCGCTGCTGATCCTCGCCGTCGCCAACGTCGCGATGGTCGCCGTCGTCTGGTTCCACGAGCGGCGGGCCCGCCCGGCGCGGCTCGCCGGCTGACCGGCACCCCGCTCAGCGCGGGTCGCGGATGCCGTCGACGATGCGGGTCCAGTCGTCCGCGCCGGGCCCGTCGTCGACGGCGCGCCGGTAGTGCGCCTGCACCGCGCGGGGGAGTGCGAGATCGATGCCCGCATCCGCGCTCGCGGCCAGCGCGGCTCGCCGACCGTGGCGAGCACCTGCCGGTGGCGCTCGAACGCGTCGACGTCACCGCTGTAGAACACCGACGCGGCCGGCGTCCCGACCATCGGCGCGGGCACCATCACCCCGCCGACGACGAGCCGCGCGCCGTGCCCGGCGAGCCACCGGGCGGCGTCGCGGGTCCCGGCGGGGGACTCCGACCCGAGATTGACGACGGTGCGCCCGGGCAGGTCCGCGACGGCGTCGTCGAGGATGTCGTACATCGCCCGGTAGTCGGTGAGGCTGAGGATCACCAGCGGGCCCGCCCGCAGCGCGTCGGACGGGGTGGGCGCGAGCACGGCACCGGCGGCGACGACCGGCTCGGCCCGGGCGGCGGTCCGGTTCCACACGGTCACCGGATGGCCAGCCGCGAGCAGCGCCCCGGCCATCGCCCGGCCCATCGGGCCGAGGCCGATCACGGTCACCGGGGTCACGCCGCGCTCCGCTCCGCGCGCAGGCCCTCGACGATCCGGCCGAGATCGTCGGCGCCGTGGCCGGCATCGATCTGCTGCCGGACGAGTGCCCGCAGCAGGTCGACCGGCGCCGGATCGACGCCCTGCTCGCGGCTGGCCCGGGCGATCGTGTCCGGCGCGGGGTGTCCACTCCAGGCTCTGCTCCGGCCCGGAGTGGTCGCCGCTGTCGAGCACCGCCGCGGAGGAGCCGAAGGTCCCGGTCATCGCGGCCAGGAACGGGGCGGCCCGCTCGGCGAACCCGGCGGCGTCCTGGCCCGCGGACCGCACTGTCTTCTGCGGTACTTACCTTGTGGTGAGCGAGAAGATGCCGACCCAGCACCTGCGCCAGCTGGAGGAGGACGACCTGGTGCACCGCCGGGTGCACGCGGAGGTCCCGCTGCGGGTCGAGTACTCGCTGACCGAGCACGGCCGGGCGCTCAACACCGCCCTCGGGCCGCTCGGCGAGTGGGGCCGGGACCGGATCGCCCGGGAGCGGCGGGCGATGGTGGACCATCCGGACGCCCCGTCGATGCCCCGGCCCTGACCGGGCGCGGTTGCCGGCCCGCCGGCTCGCCCGGCCGCCGGAGGGCCCGGTCGAGACGGCGCTGCTCGCCGAGCGCGCCGGGCTCGATCTCGTCAGCTTCCAGGACCATCCCTACCAGGCCGCGTTCCAGGACACCTGGACCCTGATGTCCTGGGTCGCAGCGCGCACCGAACGCATCCGGATCAGCGGCAACGTGCTCTGCCTGCCGCTGCGTCCGCCGGCGGTGCTGGCCCGCGCCGCCGCGACGCTGGACCGGCTCAGCGGCGGGCGCGTCGAGATGGGGCTGCGCGCGATCCGGCCGCGATCAGCCGGATCCTCGACCTCGACGGCGCCTTCGGCAGTGGCGACGGGCTGTTCCGCGGGATGCCCGACGCCTGGGTCGAGCAGGTCGCGGACCTGGCCCTGCAGTACGGCGTGTCCGGGTTCGTCCTCGCCTCGGACGATCCCGCCGACCTGGACCGCTTCGGGCGCGAGGTCGCCCCGCGGGCCCGCGAGCCCGTGGTGTCCGAGCGCACGGGGTGAGGCCGGCCGGCGGGAGGACCGGCGCCCCCGCGGAGCGGGCACCCGCGGGGACGGCAGCTCAGTCCCGGACGGCCGAGGGATGCGCCGCGAGCGCGGCGACGTCAGTCGTGCTGGACGAACAGGGTGGCGCCGCCGTCGGCGAAGTTCGCCAGGTCAGCCGCGGCGGCCTGACCCTCGGCGGAGGCCAGGCCGGCCCGCAGCGACTCGGCGGAGTCGAACGTCAGCTCGGCGACGAGGTGGTAGGGCGGTGGGTGTCGTCGAGCGCGGAGCACCGCAGCACCCTGGTCGCCCGTACCCCCGGCACCGTGCCGGCCAGCGGAAGGTGGACGTTCTCGTAGTGGCTGTCGAACGCCGACGGGTCGGTCGGGTGGCCGTAGGCCACGGTCAGGATGTACACGGTCTGCTCCTTCGGTGAGCGGTCGCGGGTGATCACAGGTCGAGGACGAGGCGGGGTGTGGCGCTGCGGGAGACGCAGATCATCAGGCAGCGCTGCTCGTCCTGTTCGGCAGTGGTGAGGACGTGGTCGCGGTGGTCGGCGCGGCCGTCGAGGATCGGGGTCTCACAGCTGCCGCAGATCCCGTCCTCGCAGTCGAAGACGATGTCGGCGCCGGCCTCCAGCGCCCTGGCGAGGATCGACTCGCCCGGTCCGACCACGAACGAGGTACCGGTGTGTGCGAGCTCGACCTCGAACGGCTGCTGGTCCCCGGTGTCGTCATCGGTAGCGGGCGCGGCGAACAGCTCGTAGCGGACGGCGTCCGGATCGGCCCATCCCGCGCACCGCTGCTGCACCGCCTCGATCAGGCCGGTGGGCCCGCAGCAGTAGACGAGCGTGCCGGGCTTCGGATCGTCGAGCAGCCGTCCCAGGTCGGGATGACCGGCCTCGTCCTGCGGGACGATCTCGACCTCCGGCGGCAGCTCGCCGAGGAAGGCCATCGCGGCGCGCGTCCGCCCGCCGTAGACCATCTGCCACGATCCGCCGCGCCGGCGGACCGCCTCCAGCATCGGCAGCATCGGCGTGACACCGATCCCCCCGGCGACGAACACATGGTGCGCGGCGTCGTCCAGGGCGAAGTTGTTGCGCGGGCCGCGCGCCCTGAGCCGGTCACCGACGGCCAGTGCGGTGTGCAGCCATTCAGAGCCGCCGCGGCTCCGCGGTTCGCGGAGCACGCCGATGCGGTAGTGGCTGGTGTCGTCGACGTCACCGCACAGCGAGTACTGTCGGGTGAGCCCGTTGGGCAGCAACAGGTCGAGGTGCGCGCCGGGCGTCCAGGGGGTCAGGGCGCCGTCCGCCGGGTCCGCCAGCTCGATCGCGACGACCCCGTCCGCCTCGTCCGTGATCGTCCGGACGACGAGGTCGCGTTCGGATGTCCCCATGTGCACCTCCTCGGGCTCAGGAGCCGGTGGGCCAGGAGACACGCAGCTCCTCCAGGCCCCGGAAGAAGTAGCTGGCGATGTAGGTGGGCTCCCAGCCGGGTTCGAGGGTGAGGGCGGGCAGTCGGGCGGTCAGCGCCTCGACGGCGACCCTGACCTCGGTCCTCGCCAGCGTTGCGCCGGGGCACTGGTGGATGCCGTTGCCGAACGCGAGGTGGTCGCGGACGTTGGGGCGGTCCGGATCGAGCAGGTCCGGCTCCGGGAACGTGCGCTCGTCGCGGTTGCCGGAGCCGAACAGCAGCAGCAGCGCGGTGCCCGCCGGGAGATCGACGCCGCCGAGCCGGGTGTCGCGGGTCGTCACCCGCATCAGACCGCGGTGCGGTGCGTCGCGCCGCAGGGTCTCCTCGGTCAGCCGCGGGACGACCCGAGGGTTCGCCACCGCCTCCTCCCACCACCGCCGGTTCTGCAGCATCGCTAGCAGCGTGCTGGTGAGGGTGTCGCGGGTGGTGTCGTGACCGGCGACCCGCAGTCCGCGGAACACGTACTGGATGTCGGCGTAGCTCATCGGTGGGAAGGCGTCGCCGTCGCCGTGGACCATGTCGGAGATGAAGTCCTCACGGGGGTTCGCGCGGCGGTCCTCGATCAGCGCGGCGATGTAGCGCTCGTACTCGACCATCCGCCGGGCCGCGTCGACCTTCCCGTCGGTCGGTGCGAGCGGGTTCCACAGCAGGACCTGATCGTCGGTCCAGTCCTGGACCAGGTCCACCTCATCCTCCGGGATGCCGAACACGGCGCTCACGACGGCCTGGACGAACGGGTCGGCGTACTGGGACAGCAGGTCGGCCGAGCCGTCCCCGGCGAAGGCGCCGATCAGCTCCTGCGCCTTGCGCTTCATCAGCGGCTGGACCGCTCGGATCCGGCGTCCGCCGAAGGCGTGCTCCAGGGTGCGCCGCAGCGGCGCGTGCTCCGGCTCGTCGGTGTTGACGATCGTCGCGCCCTCGGGCGTGCACCCGGCATCCTCGAAGACCTTCACGACCTCGGGCGGGTTGTTCCAGATTGAGGGGATCGCGTTGCGCGAGGAGTAGGTCGCCGGGTCCTCGACGACGGTCCGCAGGTCGTCGTAGCGGGTGACCAGCCAGGCGCCGAGGGTCGCGCTGAACCGGACCGGCTCGTTGTCACGGCAATCGGCGTAGAACGGGTTCGGGTCGTCCCGGTCCGGGGCGACCATCGGGTTGAAGTCGCGCGGGCAGGCGGACGGGGCGGAATCGGAGACAGTGCTGCTCATCAGTCCTCCTTGACTGTGTGGTGGGCGCCGTTACTCAGGCGTCGGCCGGGGTGAACTTCTCGCGGTGGATCAGCCGGGGGGCCATCCGCCGGCGCTTGAACGCCTTCACCCCGGCCTCGACCATCGGAGGCGGTCCGCAGAGCCAGCCGGACCAGCCGCGGGCGGACGGGACGTCGTCGACGAAGAGATCGGTCGGGAGACCGGTGCGGTGGGACGTGCCCGCGGGCGGCGTCTCGTGCGACAGGACGGGGACGAAGGTGAAGCCGGGATGGGCGCCGCCGAGCCGCGCCATCAGGTCGAGGTCGTACAGGTCGTCGGCGCCGCGGACGCCGTGGTAGAGCAGGATCCGCCGGTCCGGGTCGCGGGTCAGCGCGGTCCGGGCCAGTGCGACCAGCGGGGCGAGCCCGGTACCGCCGCCGATCATCACCATCGGCTCCCCGCCGTCCTCGCCGGCGGGGGCCAGTACGAAGTCACCCATCGGCCCGGTGGCCTGCACCCGGTCGCCGACGGCGAGCCCGTCGAAGATCCACCGCTCGGTCGCGGCGCCACCTTCGACGAGCCGGACGTGCAGTTCCAGGATCTTGTCCTCGTCGGCGGTGTTGGCCAGTGAGTACTGTCGCCGGACCCCGGGTCCCGGGACGACCAGCTCGACGTACTGCCCGGGATGGAAGGCCAGCGGATCGGTGAGACCCAGCCGCACCCGACGGGTGTCACGGGCGATGTCCTCGATGTCGACGACGGTCGCATCGAGGTCGCGCAGCGGATGCGTCTGACGTCCCGCGGTGCCGCCGCCGGGACCGGCGGGTTCGACGACGGCGTCGGTGCGGAGCCTGGCCTGGCAGGCCAGTGCGAGGCCGGCGGCACGCTCGTCGGGCGCGAGGGTGTCGGCGGGGGAGTCGTGGTGGTCGACCTCCCCGCTGAGCACCCGCACCTTGCAGGTCCCGCAGGTGCCCTGGTTGCAGGAGTTGGGCATCCACACTCCGCCGCGGAGGAAGGCGTCGAGGAGCGCCTGGTCCGGGTGGCAGGGCACCTGCTTGCCACCGACGGTCGCCGTGAACACCACGGGTTCAGACCTCCCAGCTGACGTGCAGGCTCGTCGGGCCGCGGAATCCCCAGCCCCAGAACTCGACGTCCGAGCGGGTGTCGCGCTGCAGGTTCGGGACGGCCTCGAACAGCTCCTCCAGCGCGATCCGCATGACGTGGTTGGCGTAGTAGATGCCGGCGCACGCGTGGTTGCCTGCGCCGAAGGCCAGGTGCGGCAGCGGTGGTCGGTGCAGGTCGAACCGGGTCGGCGCGTCGTATTGACCGGTGTCGTGATTGGCCGAGCCGTAGGAGAGGATCACCGGGGTTCCCGCGGGCAGGTCGATCCCGGCCACGGTGACCGCGCGCTTCGAGATCCGTGCGGTAGCCGACCAGATCGGCGACGTCCACCGCATGCCCTCGGAGATCGCGCGCGGGATCAGCGCGGGGTCGTCGACGACCTGCTCCAGCTGCTTGGGCTCGCTGAACAGCCCGACCAAGGTGGAGGCGATGCCGTGCCCCGGCTCCTGCATGGCGCCGAGCAGGTAGACGTAGATCGTCGGATAGATGTACTCGCGCTCGCGGGTCCGGCCGGGCGGCATACCGTCGTGCAGCCAGTGCGAGATGGCGCTGTCGTCGGGCCGGGTGATCCACCGGTCGATCAGTGGGTCGACGGCGGCCTGAATCTCGGCTTTCGCCCGGTCGCCCTCGACGAATCCCTCCGGGTTCGCGAACTCACCGTCCTCGGTCATGGCGGCGTTGGTGAACGACCGGCTCAGCTTGGCGAACCAGTCGCGGAGCGTGTCGGACCCGACGTCCTTCAGTCCGAGGAGATCGCCGAGGGAGCGGACGCTGACCGGCTCGCAGTACTGCGAGACGAGCTCGGCCCGTCCGTTGTTCTCGATCCGCTCCAGGTGGCGCCGGGCGATCGGGCGGACGAGGTCGTCGACGTAGCGGTCCACCTCGACCGGTTGCAGCGCCGGTTCGACCATGCCGCGCAGGTCGGCGTGGACGTCACCGTTGACGCCGATGATCGCCGGGTGGCCGAAGGTGCGGCCGCCGGCGGGGGTGATCACGGCCTCGAAGTCCGGGCTGGTGGCGATCTCCCGGCAGATCGCCGCGGTGGACGCCACGAAGGAGCCGAGGACCGGCACGAACGCGAGCGGTGCCTCGGCCCGCAGCCGCTCGTAGGTGCGGTACGGATTGCGCTCCAGCTCGGACATCGTGACGTCGTCCAGCCACGACAGGTCGGGTGTTGCGGTGTCGTTCAACGTCGTCATCGACGTGACCTCCTTCACTGCGCCGTTCGGGACGGCGAGAAGGTAGGTCTGCCGTACCGGTGACGGCGACACCGATCGCGCGGATCCGGTACCGATCGCGCGGAAATCCGTCGCGGCCTACCTGGGATAAGCTCGCGGGCATGGCCGCACGCAGAGGTGCGCCCCCTCGGGACTGGGAGCAGGTGTCGCGCACGGTCGCGGACGCCTACTTCCCGCACGAGCTCAGCCCGATCGGCGCGCGGAACGAGCCGCGCCTCACCCTCCAGACCCTCGACCTCGGTCCGGTGCTGTTGGGCTACGTCGGCTGGGGCGCCGACATCGAGCTGACCTGCGACTGCCCGGGCGCCTACGAGGTCAACATCCCGCTGACCGGGCACCTGGTGAGCCGCGCCCGCCGTGGGGTGATCACGTCGGTGTCCGGCCAGGCCGCGGTCTTCCGGGCCGACACGCCCTGCGTCATCAGCCACTGGGACGCCACGTGCACCGTGCTGGGGGTCAAGTTCGACCGGGACTGGCTCGACCGGGAGGCCGAACGTGTGCTGGGCAGCGAGCCGGCCCGGGTCGCCGGCGTCCTGCCCGACCGGCTCGACCTGGGCGCAGGGCCCGGTGAGGACTGGCGGCAGCTCGTCAACAGCCTCGCGTCGTTCCTGCGCAAACCGACGATGTTCGGGGAGTCCCCGGCGGTCCGCGAGCAGCTCGCCGGTGCGGTCGCGGCCGGATTCCTACTGACCAGCTGTCCCGACCTGGGCAACGGGCCCATCGCGCGGCCGCGCGCGATCTCCCGGGTCGTCGACGCCGTCCGGGACGACCCGGCCCGCGCGTGGACGGTGGCGGACATGGCCGCGGTCGGGAACACCACCGTGAGACGGCTCCAGGAGGGCTTCCAGGAGTGGGTCGGCTGCCCGCCGACGGAACACCTCGCGGCGGTGCGGCTGCAGCGGGCCAAGGCCGATCTCGAGGACCGCACGGAGCTCTCGGTGAGCGACGTCGCCGCACGGTGGGGATTCTCCAGCCCGAGCCGGTTCGCCGCTGCATACCGAAGGCGCTACGGCCGGTCGCCGTCCGAGGCCCGGCGCGGCACGCGGCGCTGAGCCGTCGGGTACCCCGCTCAGGGGTGCGGGCCGCCGCCGAAGCCGGTCCAGCGCAGCTCGGGCGGCAGGTGCCCCATGTCGTTGTAGAGCACCAGGGTCGGCGCCGTGCCCGGCCGGTACTCGATCACGGTGAGCGAGGCGTTGCCCGGATTGAGGCCGAGCCAGCGGTCCCGCGGCGCGTCCAGCGCGTGCCGCACCAGCCAGGCGATCGGATAGGAGTGGGTGACGAGGACCTCGTGCGTGTCGGCGACGCCGTCGCTGGTGCCGGGGGCCCGGGCGAACCGGCCGGTCAGGGCGGCCGCGCGGATCGCGCCGTCGGCGGCCTCGGCGGCGTCGTAGCCGTCGAAGAAGCCGGCCCACTCCGGGGGCGGTTCGGGCGGCACGTGCGGCACGTGGTCGACGAGCTCGGGCGCCTCGTGCAGCGCGGCGCCGGGCAGGTGCGCGGCGAGGATCTGCGCGCACCGGGCGGCCCGGGGCAGCGGCGAGTGCCGCACGGTGTCGATCGGCAGCCCGGCCAGGCGGGCGCCGAGCAGCTCGGACTGCCGCCGCCCGGTGTCGGTGAGGGTGCCGAACGCGTCGGCGGCGCCGTGCCGGACCAGGTGCAGGCGGCGGGTGCGCGGCGCGGTCATCGCCGGTCCTCGGTCGCCGGGAGGACCGCGTGCGCGTCGCGCAGCCGGTCCGCCGCGGACCGGGGGGAGCGGTTGCCGGAGATGTCGTCGGCCCAGCCGAGGAGCCGGTCGCGGTGCGGATCGGCGTCGTCGACGGTGCTGCCGGCGTGGCCGAGGACGACCCGGCCGGTGGTCCCGTCGATGGTGAGCACGGTGCCCTCACCGACCGTGCCGGCCCGGGTCGTGACCGTCCCGGCGACCGGGTCGACGGCGATATCGGCGGCGCCGACGACCGCGGGCCTGCCGAGTGCCCTGGCGACGACCGCGGCGTGACAGGCCGGGCCACCGCGGGTGGTCAGGATGCCGGCGGCGGCCGCGAGGCCGTGCATGTCGTCCGGCGACGTCTCCGGCCGGACCAGGACGACCGGGCCGTCCGCGGCCAGCCGGACCGCCGATCCGGCGGTGGTCGCGATCCGCCCGGAGACGACGCCGGGGCCTGCCCCGGTCCCCTGACCGGCGAGGACGCCGGGATCGGCGAGGATCGGCGTCCGGGCGTGCTCGAGATCGTGGCCGGTGGTCCGGCGGACCGCCTCGCGCCGGTCGATCAGCCCTGCGTCGGCGAGGTCCACCGCGATCCGCAGCGCGGCCCGCCCGGTGACCGGGGCGGGCCGGAGCTGGAGGAACCACAGGCGGCCGGACTCGTGGGTGAACTCGACGTAGCAGGGCCGCCGCAGCCGGCGTTCGGCCCGGGCGAGGGCCGCGGTCAGCTCCGGCCACAGCGCGGGCTCGCGCCCGGCCAGCTCGCCCAGCGGGTGGGTCCGGACCCGGCCGGAGACGACGTCGGGACCCCGGTGGCCGAACAGCACGTCGCCGAACGGGACCGGCTCGCCGGTGTTCGGGTCCCGGCTGAAGGCGACGCCGGACCCGCTGTGCCCGTCGCGCGCGCCGTCGACCATGACCTGCACGATCGCCGCGGTGCCCCGGTGGTGCGGGATGTCGTGCAGGGTGCGGTAGGTGCGGGCCCGGGGTGCGTCCCAGGAGGCGAACACCTCCCGCAGCGCCCCGTCGAGCGCCCCGGGCAGGTCGACGCCGAGGACGGTCCGCATCATCCCGGGCATCGACACCGCCGCACCGGAGCGGACCGCGACCGTCGACGCCCGCGGTGCGAGATCGCGCAGGGCGGCCGTCACCTCCTCGACCAGCCCGCCGGGGAGCCGGCCGGTGGCCAGCACACCGCGGCAGACCCCGGTCGTGACGACGACGGCCGGCGGCACCGGCAGCCCGAGCCGGTGCAGTTCGGCCAGTCCTCGGGCCTTCCCGCCGATGCGTGCGGCCGGCTCGTCGAGCTGTGCGGACACGGCGTGCACCCGGGTCACCGCGGGATCCCGAGGGTGGCGAGCAGGTCCTCGTGCAGCTCGGCCCACACGGCGTGGAACGAGGTGACGCTGTCGGTGGCCTCCCTGAGGTCACCGGCCCGGACCCGGCGCAGGGCCAGCGCCAGCCGCGGCCGGTACCGCCCGAACCGCCCGAGCGCTGCGGTCAGCTCCGCGCAGACGGCGGCCGCCCGCCGGTCGAGATCGGTGAACCGGTCGAGCACCCGCGCGTCGTGGGCCGGGTCGGTGTGGTCGTTCACGACGGTGCGGCCGCCGGGACCCGGGCGCAGCTGCCAGGCCGCGCAGAGGTCGAGCAGCTCGGGATTGAGCTCCAGGAACCGGTCGAGGCCTGCGATGACGGCCGGGCGGGTACCCGCCGCGGCCAGCTCGGCGGCGGTCCGCTCCGCGTCGGCGGCCCGGCCGCGGGCGCTCAGCCCCCAGGCGGCGAACGGGCCGCTGGTGCGGACCACGAGCCCGGCGGCGCCGAGGTCGATCAGCTCCGACTCGATCCCGGCGCACCGCAGCCCGGTCGCGGCCGCGATCCGTTCGACGCCGGTGTGCCCGGTGCAGCGCAGCGTGTGCAGGACCAGCAGATCCGGCGGGGTCGTCGTCGGCACGGCGTCAGCTCCGAATGTCGAGAGTTTTCAAATGTCGTCAACATCTGGATGACAGTTGTAGCATGTCCGCGGCGAGGGGAGGGGTCGATGCCGCGACTGACGCGGGCCGAGCAGCAGGAACGCACCCGCGGCGCGGTGCTGGCCGCCGCCCGGGCGGAGTTCGCCGAGCACGGGTTCTCCGCCGCGAAGGTGGACCGGGTCGCCGACCGGGCCGAGCTGACCCGGGGGGCGGTGTACTCGAACTTCGCCGGGAAGCGCGCGCTGTACCTGGCGGTGCTGGTGGACGTCGTCGAGCGGGCCCGCGAGCAGGCCGGTCCGCCCGCGACGCCGCCGGCGTCCACCGGCGCGGCGCTGGCCGAGTTCGCCCGGGTCTGGCTGGAGCGGCTCCCGTTCGTCGGCGACGCGCCCGGCAGCGGTCACCTGCAGCTGCGGTCGCTGTCCGGCGTCGTCGAGGACGGGCCCGCCCGGGACGCGCTGGCCGCGCTCGTCCGGTTCGAGGCGCTGCTGCTGGGGCTCGCGCTGGAGGCGCGGCGCCCCGGTGCCGGCCGGCGGGTGCGGACGGCCGGGCTCGCACTGACCCTGCTCGCCGGGGCCGCGGCCGTCGCGGAGAACGCACCCGGCGTCGGCGATCCGTTCGACCTGGTCCGGGCCGCGGAGCACCTCGCCGGGATCGCGATCGTCGACGACGACCGCCCGCCGTACCTGGACCACGTCGCGCCCGCCGAGACCGTCGACCAGCCGTGGGCGGCGCCGCGCGGGCTGGTCGACGAGATCAGCGGCCGCCCCGCCGAGCCGGGCCGGGACGGGGTGCTGGTCGCGCTCGGCGTGCACCGCCTGGCGGCCGCCGAGGACACGCTGCGGTCGGCCCGGCTGCGGGACGAGGTGACGGTCGCGATCGTCACCGACGACCCGGCCGAGCTGGGCCGGCTGGCCCGGCTGCGGATCGTCGACATCGCCGGCTGCCTGCGCCGGGTGTTCGCCCCCGCCGACCTGCCCCGGCTGCGCGTCGTGCTGGACGACGGGGCCGTCGCGGCCGCGCTCGGGGTGGACGCGCCGGGGACGCGCACCGAGGTCGCCGTCCGGGTGCGCGGGGGGCGGGTCGTCGCGCGGGCCGAGGGGTTCGGGGCCGGGCACGCGGTGGCCGCCTCCACCGCACTTCCGCGGGCCTGACGGCCCGCGTCACGCCCCGATGTCGGACGGATGGACGGCCAGCGGGGTCACCTGCATCGTCATGTACGGGAACAGCGGCAGCCCCCAGAGGATCTCGTGCAGCTGCTCGTTGTCGCGCACCTCGAAGATCGACAGGTTGGCGTACTCGCCGACGCAGCGCCAGATGCTGACCCACTCGCCGGACCGTTGCCACTGCTGTGACCAGGCCTTCTCCCTGGCGAGTAGGTCGCTGCGCGCCTCCGGATCCATGTCCGGCGGCAGCTCGACGGTCATCCGGACGGCGAACCGCGCGGCCATCAGGCGGCGTCCGCGGTGGGTGTCTCGGTCACGATGTGCACTCCCGGTGTGCTCGGTGGGTCAGAGGTCGGTGCGGTAGCGGGCGAGCTTGTCCGGGTCGATCTCGATGCCGAGGCCGGGGCCGGTGGGCACGCACAGCTCGCCGCCGGTGATGCGCAGCGGCTCGGTCAGCAGGTCGTCGACCATGTCGAGATAGTTCGACAGCTCGCCGGCGCGGGCGCTCGAGCTGCGGTGCGCCGCGCCGAACGCCACCGTGCACACGGTGCCGATCTGGCCGTCGATCTGGTTGCCCATGACGACCTCGGCGCCCAGCCCCTCGCACAGGTGCAGCACCCGCTGCGACCCGGTGAACCCGGTCCGGGCAGTCTTGATGCTGATCATGGTGGCGGCGCCGTCCAGGAGCTCGCGGGTCACCTCGCCGGGCCGGGTGACGGACTCGTCGGCGACGGTCGGGACGCGCGTGTGGGCGGTGAGCCGGCGCCGTCCCAGCACCTGATCGGCGGGCACGAGCTCCTCGGAGAGCGTCAGCCCGAGATCGGCCATCTCGTCGAGGGCGCGGGTGGCCTCCGACGCGGTCCAGCCGCGGTTGCCGTCGACGTAGAGCTCGACGTCGTCGCCGAGTGCGGTCCGCAGCGCCCGGCAGGCACCGGTGTCGAGGGACACCGGCCGGCGGCCGACCTTGACCTTGAACGTGCGGACGCCGTGCTCGTCGCGCATCCGCAGCGCCTCGGCGACCATGACGTCGTCGGGGGCGAAGCCGACCATGTGCGACACCCGCATCCGGTCGGTCCATCCGCCGAGCAGCTCCGACACGCCGGTGCCCAGCGCGCGGCCGATCGCGTCCCAGCAGGCCATGTCGAGCGCGGCCTTCGCGGTCGGGTTGGCGACGGTGCGGTCGAGCACGGCATGGATGCGTTCGCGCTCGAACACGCTCAGCCCGATGATCCCGGGGGCGAACAGGGTGTCGATCACGGCGCGGATCGACGTCTGGGTCTCGCCGTAGGTGTAGGGGCGGGGCGGTGCCTCCGCGACGCCGACGATGCCGTCACCGGTGTGCACCCGGACGAGCACGTGCTCGGCGGTGTGCACCTCGCCCGAGGCGAACCGCAGTGGCTTGCGGTAGGGCACGGCGAACGGGATCGCCTCGACGGCGACGATCTTCATCGGGGTCCTCCGGGGGACGGTGGTGGCGACGGGGCGAGGAAGCTGACCGAGAGGGGCCCGTCCGGTCCGGCGCCCTCGACGCACAGGCCGCCGGCCGGGTCGACGACCACCGTCCGCGGGTGCCCGCCGACCAGGCAGTCGTAGCGGCCGGCCGGGGGCAGCGCGGTGCCCGGGGCGAGGGATACCGCGCCGCCCCGGCAGGTCCCGTCGACGCGGTGCGGGCGGCCGAGGATCCGGTGGGCGGTGCCGAGATCGCCGGCGCGTACGCTCGCCCGCACGGCCGACGAGGAACACGGCGTCCGCGCGGTGTGCAGCAGCGGGACGGCATCGGTGCCGAACCCGAGATCGTGGCCGAGCGCGGCGAGGGTGTGCACGGTCCCGGCGCCGCCCGCGCCGAAGGTGAAGTTGGTGCCGACGGCGATCATCCGGGCCCGCAGCCCGTGCGCCAGCACGGCACCGGCGAACTCCGCCGGGCTGCGCCGGGCGAGGTCACGGTCGAACCGCAGCACGCACACCGCGTCCACCCCGGCGCGGGCGGCGAGCTCGGCCCGGTGTTCGACGGTGCTGAGGGCCGCGGTGTCCTTGGCGAGCCCGAGCACCCGGGCCGGGTGCGGATCGAAGGTCGCGAGCAGCACCGGCAGGCCCAGCCGGCGGCCTGCCGCGCGGGCGCGGTCGACGATCCGGCGGTGTCCGCGGTGCACGCCGTCGAACACCCCGAGGGCGACGACGCACGGGCCGAAGCCGGCGGGCACCTCGTCGGGTCCGCGCCACAGCGGGACGCCGGTGCCCGGCCGGTCGGACCGGGAGATCAGCGCGGCGGGCATGGTCGTTCTCCGATCCGGGGTGGACGTGGTGGCCGGGTCCCGCAGGGGCGCGACCCACCTGCGGGACCCGGCCGGTCGGGGTGGCTGCACCGGGTCGCCCGAGGTCCGGTGCGGGCCGCAGGGAGCCGGTCCGCACCGGACGCCGGGATCACTTGGCCAGGCATCCGCCGTCGACGACGAGCATCTGGCCGGTCATGAAGTCCGACGCGGCCGAGGCGAGGAACACGGCGGGGCCACGGATCTCCTCGGCCTCCGCGATCCGGCCCATCGGGGTGAACGCGGTGATCGCGGAGACGAAGTCCGGGTCGTCGTAGGCGCCGCCGGCCAGCCGGGTCCGGTAGAAGCCCGGGCACAGCGCGTTGACCTGGATGCCGCTGGTCGCGTACTCCAGGCCGAGCTCGCGCGTCAGGTTGACGACCGCGCCCTTGGCCGCGCTGTACGCCGGGATCGGGAACACGCTGGACGACCCGGCGAGGCCCCACATCGAGGCCACGTTGATGATCTTGCCGCTGCCCTGCCCGACCATCACCGCGAGCGCGTGCTTGGCGGTGTAGAACACGCCGTGCAGATCGACGTCGATGACCTGGTGCCAGTCCTCGGAGCTGAACCGGTGCACCGGCTCGGGATGCGCGTCGGCGATCCCGGCGTTGTTGACGAGGACGTCGAGCCGCCCGAACTCCGCCGTGGTGGCGGCGACCATCTCGCGGACCTGATCCTCCCGGGACACGTCGGCGGTGACGGCGAGTGCGCGGCGGCCGTACTTCTCCACCCGCGCGGCGGTCGCGACGGCAGCGCCGGCGTCGATGTCGGCGCACACGACGTCGGCGCCGGCGTCGGCGAGTGCCTCGGCAAACTCGGTGCCGAGGCCGGAGCCGGCCCCGGTGACGAGGGCGGTCCGGCCGGACAGGTCGAACACGGTGGGACGTGACATGGGGACTCCCCGGGATTCGGGATCGGGGTGGACGGGGGAGCGTGCCGCGCGGGCCCGCACCCCGTCACTCCGGTTCGAGGACGAAGTCGTAGTCCGAACGGATCTCGGCGCCGTTGCCGGTCGGCTGCGGATCGAGGACCAGGTCCGGCTTCGTCGCGGACGCCACATCCGAGTCGAGGTACTCGTCACCGGTGAAGAACAGCTGCGTGGTGACGGTCCGGTGGCCGGGCGCGGCGACCAGCAGGTGCAGGTGGGCGGGCCGCCAGGGGCTCCAGCCGGCCGCCAGGGTCAGCTTCCCGGTCGGCCCGTCCAGCGGGATGGTGTAGGGGGCGGGTTTGCGGGTGCGGATCTCGAACCGGCCCTCGTCGTCGCAGGTGACGACGCCGCGGAGGTTCCCGGCGGGCGGCTTCTCGGCGAAGCCGGAGTACCAGCCCTCGTCGTCGGTGTGCCAGATGTCGACGGTGGCACCGGCCAGCGGGGTCCCGTCGGTGCCGCGCACCTGACCGGCCAGGACGAACGGGGTGCCCGGCTCGTCGTCGCGCATCGGCAGGGTGGCGGGGGAGGTCAGCTGCGCCTGACCGTCGAGCCAGAACGGTCCGAGGATCGTGCCGGTGGAGCCGCCCTGGCTTTCCGCGGCGACCCGCTCGACCTCGAACTCGAGGTAGACGTCGAGGAACAGCGGCCACTCGCCGGTGTCGGACACGTCGATCAGCCAGCGCTTGAAGGCGTCGAACTCGGCGTAGCCGACCCGGTGGTCGCGGATCGCGGCGCGGATGCCCTCGAGGGCAGCGCCGACCACGGTGGCGATGCGCTCGGAGTCGGCGGCGCCGGTGGCGCCCCGCCGGCTGGACAGGCCCTGGCGGGCCGATTCGGTGGCGTTGGCGCCGGCCAGGCCCGCGCCGGAGCCCGGGTGCTCGGTGGTGGTCATGTGGTGGAGACCTTTCGGGTGCGGACGAGTGCGGGCGTCAGCGGCCGTTGCGGCCGAGCAGGCGGACGTCGTCGTTGTTGATCAGGTCGGACACGGTCCAGCCCGTGAGGTCGTACTCGGACAGGCACTGCTCGGCGAAGCCCTTCATCGCGCCCGCGGCGCCGGACGCCTCGGCGGCGAAGAGCAGCTCGGCGCGCACGCCCTCGTGGTTGCCCGAGTAGTTGCGCTCGTAGAGCTCGTGGCGGCCGCCGAACTCGGTGCCGATCGAGTCCCAGATCAGCTTCATGAGCTTGACCCGGTCGACGGCCTCGTAGCCGTTCGATCCGCGCACGTACTTGTCCAGGTAGGGCCGGACCTCGGGGGACAGGAAGTCCGCGGAGTGGCTCGGCAGGTAGATCAGCGAGGCGCCGAGGTCCTGCATGATGATCTCGCGGACCCGCGGGTAGCCCAGCGTCATGAACCAGCGGTAGGCCAGGCCGTAGTCGAGCTTGGGCAGCTTCGCGCCATTGACCCACTCGTCGGGATTGGCGCACATCGCGTCAGACAGCGCCCAGAACATGTTGCGCCAGGCGATCACTTCACCGACCCGGGTCTGCACGCCGCGGAAGTCCTTGGAGCCGGTCACCTCCAGGCCCTTCATCAGCAGGCCCGCGATGAAGTCGAGCTTGACCGCGAGCCGGGTGACGCCGTGGAAGGTGAAGCGGTGCAGGAAGCCGGAGCCGGGGAAGAACGTCGACGCCTTCTCCGCGTCACCGTAGATGAACACGTTCTCCCAGGGGATCAGGACCTTGTCGAGGATGAAGATCGTGTCGTTCTCGTCGAGTCGCGAGGAGAGCGGGTAGTCGAACGGGGAGCCCGTCGCCGCGGCCTGCTGGGCGTAGGACGGGCGGCAGATCAGCTTCATCCCCGGCGCACCCATCGGCACCGTGCAGACCAGCGAGTACTCCCGCTTCTTGATCGGCAGCCCGTAGTGGGCGAGGAAGTTGAAGTGGGTGATCGCCGAACCGGTGGCCACCACCTTCGCCCCGGACACCACGACGCCGTTGTCGTTCTCCTCCTCGACGTGCATGAACACGTCGGAGATCTCGTCCGGCGGGCGGTGCCGGTCGACCGGCGGGTTGATGATCGCGTGGTTCCAGTAGAGGACCTTCTCCTGGGACTCGGTGTACCAGCGGCGCGCGTTGGCGGCGTAGGGGTCGTAGAACTCCGAGTTCGCGCCCAGGGTGCCGAGGAATGCGGCCTTGTAGTCGGGCGAGCGGCCCATGAAACCGTAGGTCATCCGGGCCCACTCGGCGATCGCGTCGCGGTCGCGGCGCAGGTCGTCGACCGAGTGCGGGGTCCGGAAGAACGGGTGCGTGACCCCGCTGCTGCCGGTGTCGGTGGGCACCGTGAGCAGGTCGCGCCTGTCCGGGTCGTGCAGCGCGTCGTAGAGCCGCGCGGTCATCCGGACCGCGTTGCGGAACGCCGGGTGGGTCGTGACGTCGCCGACCTTCTCGCCGTAGAGGTAGACCTCGCGGTCGTCGCGCAGGCTCTCGACGTACTCGTCGCCGGTCATCGGCCGGGTGGCCCGGCCGTCGGCGTCGGTGGGGGTGGTGACGGAATCCTGTTGCAGGGTCATCGTCGACTCCTCGGAGTGGTGGAGGGCACCGTCGGCGCCGGGGTGGACGGGGTGGTGTGCGCCCGGGGGATCCACGACTGGCCGTCCGGGCCGTCGGCGGAGTCGCCCCAGAGCAGCGGTTCGTGGTCGCCGCCGAGATGGTGGAACCGGCCGGTGTGGAACAGCAGCGGCGCGCCCTCGTGGATCAGGAACTCCTGCACCTCACCGAGGTAGAGAACGTGGTCGCCGCCGTCGTAGGACTGCCACGGGGTGCACGAGATGTGTGCCAGCGCGCCGTCCAGCCGGGGCGCGCCGCAGGCGCTGTCGGGAAGCCAGCCGACCTCCTGGTTGGGGCGGCCCGCGAAGTGCAGGGCGAGGTCCTTCTGCGCGCTCTCCAGCACGTTCACGGTGAACGGCCGGTGCTCGGCCTCGACCAGGCCGCACAGCCGTGAGCGCCGGTCGAGCGAGACGAGGACCAGCGGCGGATCGAGCGACACCGCGGTGAACGCGTTGACCGTCGCCCCGTGCGGGCGGTCGTCGGCGCCGCGGCAGGTGATCACCGTGACGCCGGTGGTGAAGTGCCCCAGGCAGGCGCGGAGCTCGCGCGGATCGATCGCCACCGGTCCTCCTCTAGGGATGGGTGGGGCCGCGTGCCTCAGAGCGAGGCGCGCAGGTGTGCCAGGACGGCGTCGTGGACCTCGCTGCTGCGCGGGACGGCGGCGGACGCCCAGTACACGGCGTGCACGAGGCCGTCGGCCCGGGTCGCGGTGACCGGGGTGCCCGCGGCGTCGAGCGCGGCGGCGAACGACTCGCCCTCGTCCCGGAGCGGGTCGAACTCGGTGCTGAGCACGAGGGTCGGCGGCAGCCCGGCCAGGTCGTTCGCCGGCAGTGCCAGCCGCGGGTCGGCCACGTCGCCGGGTCCGGTGACGTACTGCGCCCCGAACCAGGCGAGCGCCTCCAGGTGGATGAGGTAGCCCTCGGCGTACTCGGTGCGCGAGGCGGTCTCGGCCACCGGGTCGACGAGCGGGTACAGCAGCACCTGGGAGCGCACGGCCGGCCCGCCCTCGTCCCGGGCCCGGATGACGGCGGCCGCGGCGAGGTTGGCGCCCGCGCTGTCGCCGAGCACGGCGATCCGGGCGGGATCGCCGCCGTGCGCAGCGATTTCCCGGGCGGTCCACCGGAGCGCGGCGAAGGCGTCGTCGTGCGCGGCCGGGAACCGGGCCTCCGGGGCCCGCCGGTAGGTCGCGGTCACGACGACGGCACCGGCGTCGAGCGCGAGGGCGCGGGCGCGTTCGTCGACGACGTCCAGCCCGCCGCCGACGAAACCGCCGCCGTGCACGTAGAGCACCACCGGGAACGGGCCGCCGCCGTGCGGGACGTGGATCCGCAGCCGCTGCTCGGGATCGGGGCCGTAGCCCGCCTCGACGACGGCGGCGACCTCGCGGGCCGGGAGCTGCAGACCGGTGAAGCTGTCGACGACGGCGCGGGTGCCGTCCACGCCGAGCTTCTCGAAGGACTGGAAGCCCTGCGCGCCGAGGCCGTCGATCAGCGCCTTGACATCGGGGTCGAGTGGCATGGGTACCGGTCCTCTCAGGCCTGCGCGAGCGCGCGGTCGGAGCTGCTGGAGATCGCGAAGCCCTGGTATCCGGCGGCGACGACCTCGTCGCACCGGGCGCGGTAGCCGGGTGCGCCGCCGAGGTAGACCAGCACCCGTTTCGGCTTGCCGGGCACGTTGTTGCCCATGTACCAGGAGGTGGGGGAGTCGGGCAGCAGGGTCGCCTGGGCGAGCTCGTTGGTGTGCGCGACCCAGTCGCGCTCCGCATCCGGGGTGGGCTCGATGACCGAGCTGCCGGTGGACTCGACGTACCGGATCGCCTCGACCGAGAAGTCGACGTGGTCCTCGATGGCGAGCGGCATGTTGTAGAGCACCGAGGGGCTCTGCGGGCCGGTGATCATGAACAGGTTCGGGAAGCCGGCCGACATCAGGCCGAGGTAGGTCTGCGGGCCGTCCGCCCAGTGGTCGGCGAGCCGGAGCCCGTTGCGGCCGGTGATGTTCATGGCGAGCAGCGGGCCGGTGCAGGCGTCGAAGCCGGTGGCGAGAACCAGCACGTCGAACCGGTGCTCGGTGCCGTCGGCGAGCCGCACCCCGGTCCCGGTGACGGCGTCGATCGGGTTGGACCGCACGTCGACCAGCTCGACGTTGGGCCGGTTGTAGGCCTCGTAGTAGTCCGTCTCCAGCGGCGGCCGCTTGGTGCCGTACGGGTGGTCGCGCGGGGCCAGGAGCTCCGCGGTCGCCGGGTCCTGCACGCGTTCGCGGATGCGGTCCCGGATGTACTGGGCGACGGTGTCGTTCGCCTCGTGGTCGAACAGGATGTCGCCGAAGGAGTCGATGAACAGCCGGAATCCGCCGCGGTTCCAGCGGTCGTCGAACACCTCGCGGCGCTCCTCGGGGGTCGCGGCGAGCGCGGAGGGCTGCACCTCGGAGTAGGGGACGCCGAGGAAGTGGTTGCGCGAGGCGTCCCGCAGGGCGCGGTAGTCGGCCTTCTCGGCTGCCTCCTCGGCGGGATCGGTGGGGTAGTTGCCGATCGGGGTGGCGTAGTTCGGGGTGCGCTGCAGCACGGTGAGGTGCCCGGCGGTCTTGGCGATCTCGCTGATCGCCTGGATGCCCGATGAACCGACACCGACGATCCCGACCCGCTTGCCCTCGAAACCGACCTCGTGCTGCGGCCAGTTGCCGGTCGCGTAGGTCTCGCCGGCGAAGTTCTCGATCCCGCCGAACTCGGGTTCCTTCGGGACGGAGAGGGTTCCGGCGCCCGAGACGACGTAGCGCGCGGTGTGCAGCTCGCCGGTGTCGGTGGTGGCCGTCCAGTGCGCGCTGTCGTCGTCCCAGGTGAGCGCGACGATCCTGGTGCCGAACCGGATGCTGCGGCGGAGGTCGAACCGGTCGGCGACGTGCTCGAGGTAGCGCAGGATCTCCGGCTGTGCCGGGAAGCGCTCGGTCCAGTGCCACTCCTGCTGGAGGGCGTCGTCGAACGAGTACGAGTAGTGGACGCTCTCGATGTCGACGCGCGCCCCGGGGTAGCGGTTCCAGTACCAGGTACCGCCCACGTCGTCGGCGGCGTCGAAGGCGATGACGTTCTTGGACTCTTTGTCGCGGAGTGCGTGGATGGCGTACAGGCCGGCGAACCCGGCCCCGATGATGATCGCGTCGTGACTCTCGGCGGTGGGGGACACCACTGGAACCAGCCTCCTTGCGGGTGACGTGGTGACGGCCCCCGGATCGATCCGGCGGGCCGTGTAGTCGCGACAACACCGTGCTGGCGGGGTCCGGACGGCCGACAGCGTGGAAGCACCCCACCGCCGGCCGGGGTGGTACCCGCGGCCGCGGCGGGCGTTACCCGGGTACTTACCGAGCGTCATCAGGTATAGCGTCGGCGGGGTTCTGTGCCACCGTGGGCGGCACTCACGGGATGGGGAGGCGTCATGGTCGACGTCGCCGGGCAGGACCGGCGCGAACGTCAGGTTCCGCGGGGCCGGCACCGCCTGGCAACGGCGCTCGACAGCTTCGTGGGTCGCGAGTCGGACATCGCCCGCCTGCACGAGGAGTTGCGGAGGCACCGCCTCGTGTCGGTGACCGGTCCCGGTGGCGTCGGCAAGACCAGGACCGCGCTGACCGCCGCCGAGCTGTGGGACGACGACGTGTACGTCGTGGAGCTCGCCAGCGTCGCCGACCCGTCGCAGATCGCGCCCACCGTGGCCACCGCGATCGGCGTGGCCGACCAGTCGAACCGGGACGCCGTCGACCGGGTGATCGGGCATCTGGCCGCCGCGCCGTCGCTGCTGGTCGTCGACAACTGCGAGCACCTGGTCGAGGGCACCGTGCGCCTGCTGCTGCGGCTGCTCGCCGATCTGCCCGAGCTGACCGTGCTGGCGACCAGCCGGTCCGCGCTCGGGGTGCGCGGCGAGCAGGTGCACCGGCTCGATCCGCTCGCCGTCCCGGAGACCGGTTCCAGTGACGGACGGTCCCTCACCGAGGTGCCGTCGGTCCGGCTGCTGCTCGACCGCGCCCGCGGCGTGCTGCCCGAGTTCCGGATCAACGACGACAACTGCGACGCGGTCGTGGCGCTCTGCCGCAAGCTGGACGGCCTCCCGCTCGCCATCGAGCTCGCCGCGGTCCGGCTGCGCTCCCTGTCCGTCTCGCAGGTCGTCGAGCGGCTGGACGGGCGCCTGCACCTGCTGGCCGCACCCGGCCCCGGCACCGAGCCGCGCCAGCAGTCGCTGCGCGCCCTGATCGCCTGGAGCTACGACCTGTGCAGCCAGGCCGAGCAGCTGCTGTGGGCCCGGATGTCGGTGTTCCCCGCGTCGGTCGGCCTGGAGACCCTGGAGGGGGTCTGCGGGCACGGCGACCTGGCCGGGGACCGGCTGCTCGACGCGCTGGACGGCCTGATCGGGAAGTCGGTCGTGGTGGCCGACCGGGACGGTGAGGAGCTGCGGTACCGGCAGTTCGTCTCCCTCCGGGAGTACGGCGCCGAGCAGCTCGACGCGTCGGGGTGCACCGAGGAGATCCGCCGCCTGCACCGTGACCACTACATCGCGGTCGCCACGACGGTGCTCGACCGCTGGTGCGGCCCGCACCAGGCACGCGACCTCGCCCGCCTGCGGCTGGACCATCCCAACCTGCTCGCCGCGCTCGGGTTCAGCGCGAGCACGCCCGGAGAGGCGGTCGCCGGCGCCCGGCTCGCCTCGCTGCTGCGCTACCACTGGATCGCCGGCGGTTTCCTCACCTACGGGCGGCGCTGGCTGGAGCGGCTGCTGCGCCGGCTCGACGCCCGTACCCCGGAGCGCGGCGAGGCGCTGTGGGTGGTGGCGTGGGTCGCCCTGATCCAGGGCGACCGCTCGGTGGCCCGTGAGTACCTGGACGAGTGCACGACGATCGCCGAGGAGCTCGGCGACATCGCCATGCAGGGGCACGCCGCCCACTGGACCGCCCTGATGAACCTGTTCGAGGGCGACCTGCAGGAGGCCGTGGAGCGGTACCGGTACGCGATCGAGCTGCATCGCAAGGTCGGAGACGTTCCCGCAGAGCTCGCGGCCGGCTTTCAGCTCGGGATGGCCGAGACCTACCACGACCGGCCGCAGCAGGCCCTGTCGACCGTCGCGGCGGTGACAGAGCGGGCGACCGCCGACGGTGAGATGTGGAACCACGGCTACGCCCGCTGGGTGGAGGCGATCGCCAGGTTGCACCTGGGCGAGCTGGAGGCCGCCCGCGACGCGATCCTGAGCACCCTGCTGATCGAGCGGGACTTCCGGGACGGCGTCTGCACCGCGCTGAGCGTCGAGGTCTCCTCGTGGATCATGACCGCGATGGGCCGGGCGGCGGACGGGGCGACCCTGTCCGGGGTCGCCGCGGGGGTCTGGCGGCGCCTCGGCACCTCACTCGCGGCGTTCGGCCCGCACGCCTCGGCCGAGGGGCGCGCCTGCGGCGAGCAGATCGATCATGCGCTCGGCGCCGCGGTCGCCGGGACCCTCCGGAACGAGTACGGGGGTGCCGACGTGGTCGACGCCGTCCGGATCTGCACCGGGATCATCACGGCCGCCGGCTCCGGGCGGCCGGACCGGACATCCCGGATGGCCGGGCGCACCCTGGCCGAGCTGACCGCCCGGGAGGAGGAGGTCGCACTGCTCATCGCCGAGGGGCTCAGCAACAAGGCGATCGCGCAACGGCTCGTCATCTCCCGCCGCACCGTCGACGGCCACGTCGAGCGCATCCTGCGCAAGCTCGACGCCGAGTCCCGCATCCAGGTCGCGACGTGGGTGATCGAGCAGAGCCACCGGGCCGGGTCACCCGGTGACGCGCCGGACGGAGTGGGGTGATCTCACGCTGTGGCGTTCGGGCGGGAGGGCGCCGCGGTGCTCGTCGCCGACATCGAGGCCATGCGGCCCGGTGGCGAGGAGACGGTCCGGCTGGTCGAGGAGGCCGACTTCGACCGCATCATGGGGATCGACGTCAAGGCGTCCGGCTCTCGATGAAGGACGGGCTGCTGCACATGACGCGCAACGGCGGCGGCACCATCGTCAACACCGCGTCCGAGGCGGGGCTCGTCGGCACCCCGATCGCCGGGCCCTACGTCGCCGCGAAGCACGCCGTCATCGGCCTGACCAGGAGCGCCGCCGGCGAGTACGCCAACATGGAGATCCGGGTCAACGCCGTGGCGCCCGGGGGCGATCGCCAGCAGGATGGTGCTCGACCTGCCCGAGGCCGGCCGGGAGATGCTGGCGGCGCCGCAGCCGATGCACCGTCCGGGCAGCCCGGAGGAGGTGGCCGAGTCGGTCGTGTTCCTGTGCTCGGACCTCGCCTCGTTCATCACCGGGACGGTGCTGTCCATCGACGGTGGGGCCACGTCCAACGCGCGGTCCTACGACCCGGCGCTGAGCCCGGCGGCGCCCACCGGCTGAGGCACCGCCCCCCGTCCCGCTTCAAGCTATAGCGCGGCAGGGGGCTTGCCACAAGCCCCCGATCATGCCGCAGGCTCTCCCGCCGATGCCGCTCCGCCGAGCGGCACGGGCACACGGGGGGACGATGACCGACACCGGCAGCATCACGACCGGTCGCTGGGTTCGCGATCTGCGGGAGCTCGACGGGAGCATGATCGCGCTGGTCGGGGGCAAGGCCGCGCACCTGGGGGAGCTGTCCCGGATCGACGGCGTCGAGGTGCCGGCGGGCTACTGCGTGACGACGGAGGCGTTCCGGGCGTTCACGGCGCAGGTACCCGGGTTCGACGAGCTGCTCGACCGGCTCGCGCAGGACGACCCGGCCGGGACCGCCGCGCGGATCCGGTCCGCGATGGAGTCGACCCCGGTCCCCGGCGACCTGGCCGCGGAGATCGCCGGGCCGGTCGACGGGGCCGGCCGGGCGGTCCGGTCCAGCGCGACCGCCGAGGACCTGCCGACGGCGTCGTTCGCCGGCCAGCAGGACACCTACCTCAACGTCGTCGGCCCGGCGGCGGTCGTCGGGCACGTCCGGTCCTGCTGGGCGTCGCTGTTCACCGAGCGGGCCGTGGCGTACCGGGCGCAGCACGGCATCGACCACCGTGCGGCGCGGATGGCGGTCGTCGTGCAGGAGATGGTCGACCCGCACGCCTCGGGTGTGCTGTTCACGGCCGACCCGGTGACGTCGAACCGGAGGGTGGTGGCCGTCGAGGCGTGCCTCGGCCTCGGCGAGGCACTGGTCTCCGGCCAGGTGGACGCCGACCACCACACGGTGCGCGACGGCGTCGTCGGGACGACCGTCGGCGCCACGGAGCCGGCCGTCCGCGCAGCGCCGGGCGGCGGGACGTGGACCCGGGAGATCGGGCCGGAGCTGCGCCGCCGGCCGGCGCTGACCGACGCGCAGGTGCTGGAGCTGGCGCGGCTCGGCAGGCGGATCGAGGCGCACCTGGGCGGTCCGCAGGACATCGAGTGGTGCCTGGCCGACGGCCGGTTCCGGATCGTGCAGAGCAGGCCGATCACCACACTGTTCCCGGTCCCGGTGACCACCGACGACCGGTTCCACGTCTACGTGTCGGTCGGGCACCAGCAGATGATGACCGACGCGATGACGCCGCTGGGCCTGTCCGTCTGGCAGCTGACCACGCCGAAGCAGATGGCCGAGGCGGGCGGACGGCTGTTCGTCGACGTCGCCGACCAGCTGGCGTCGCCGGCGACCCGGGAGCTGATCCTGGACGGCCTGGGCAACTCGGACCCGCTGATCCGGGACGCGCTGCAGACCGTCCTCGACCGTGGCGAGATCGTCCCGGCCGAGCCTGCGGCGGCCGCGGCCCCGCCACCGGGGGTCGCCGAGCCGGACCCGATCGACGCCGATCCGGCGCTCGTCGAGGAGCTCGTCGCGCACTGGCGTGCCTCGCTGGCCGGCGTCGAACGGGACATCGCGGAGCTCCGGGGACCGGAGCTGTTCGACTTCCTGGTGGCGGATCTCGCGGAGCTGCAGCGGCTGCTGGTCGAGCCGCGCAGCCACCAGGTGATCATGGCCGGAATGCAGGCCACCTGGTGGCTCAACGACCGGATGCGCGAGTGGCTGGGGGAGGAGAACGCGGCCGACACGCTGGCCCGGTCCGCACCCGGCAACGTCACCTCGGAGATGGGGCTCGCGCTGCTGGACGTCGCCGACGCGATCCGCCCGCACCCGGCGGTGGTCGCCTTCCTGCGGAACGTCCCCGGCGACGGCTTCCTCGACGAGCTGCCGGAGCTGCCCGGCGGCACGCAGGCGCAGGACGCGATCCGCGGCTATCTCGACCGGTACGGCGCGCGCTGCGTCGGTGAGATCGACATCGCCCGGCCGCGGTGGGCCGAACGCCCGACCGAGCTCGTGTCGGTGCTGCTCGGCAACATCGACAACGCCGGACCCGGCGCCGGCCGCGACCGCTTCGAGCAGGGCGGGCAGGAAGCGGCGGCGAAGGAACGGGACCTGCTGGACCGGCTGCGGCAGCTCCCGGACGGCGACCGGAAGGCCGACCGGACCACGGCGATGATCGACCGTCTCCGGACCTTCGCCGGGTACCGCGAGTACCCCAAGTTCGGGATGGTCGGCCGGTACTCCGCCTACCGGCGGGCGCTGCTGCGGGAGGCCGACCGGCTGGTGCGGGCCGGCGTGCTCGACGACCGGGAGGACTGCTTCTTCCTGCGGCTCCACGAGTTCCACGACGTCGCACGCACCGGCCGGGTCGATCGCGAGCTGGTCCGCCGTCGCCGGTCCGAGCTCGCGGCGTTCCGGGCGCTCACCCCGCCCCGTGTGCTCACCTCGGACGGCGAGACCGTCGCCGGGGCCTACCGGCGCGCCGACCTGCCCGACGGCGCGCTGGCCGGGCTGCCGGCGTCCACCGGGCTCGTCGAGGGGCGCGCCCGGGTCGTGCCCGACCTGGCCGGGGCCGAGTTGCGCACCGGCGACATCCTGGTCACCGCCTTCACCGATCCCAGCTGGACACCGGCGTTCGTCACGGTCGGCGGGCTGGTGACGGAGGTGGGCGGGCTGATGACGCACGGTGCGGTGATCGCCCGCGAGTACGGGCTGCCCGCGGTCGTCGGGGTGGCGGGCGCGACCGGGCTGATCCGGGACGGGCAGCGGATCCGGGTCGACGGCACGAGCGGGTACGTGGAGATCCTGACCGGCCGCTGACCCGGGGCACGACTGGTTTCCGTTGCGGCACAGTCGTTTCCTGGGGGAGCGGTGCCGGCCGTTGGTCAGCGCCGGCCGCCATCGGCATGACGCTCTCGCCGCAGATCCTGGCCCTCCCGCAGGGCGAGTCCTTCGGCGTGGAGCTCGGCCCGGTGGAGATCCCGGCGCTCGACGCCGACGTCCTCGTGCTGTTCGACGGCGGTGACGCCGAGGCCCGGACCGCGCTGGAGCAGAACGCGCTCTCGAGCGGCTGCCCGTCGTCCAGCGGGACGCGATCGTGACCTACGACTACGACGAGTTCATCGGGCTCCGCAGCTCCTCGCCGCTGTCCGTCCCGTGGATCCCGGACCGGATCGCCCCCGGTCTGTCCGAGGCCGCCCAGAAGTAACCCTCACCACCTCGATCCCGCAACGCTGACGCTCCGTGAACTCACTCGATCGGGTGACGTGAGCGTCACGTCATGCGTGTCGACCTGCAACTTCGTTGATTAATCACCGGCTCCCGGCGGGTCACCCCCTAGGCGGGACGGCCACCGCCGTGTTGAAGTTAGCCTCGCCTTAGATATGCTCCGCTGATCTCAGGAAGGATCGTGATGGCGTTCCCCGCCGATCCGATACCCCATGTCGACCAGGCAGTATCTGATGTGGTCGGGGTCGGGTTCGGACCGTCGAACCTCGGCGTCGCGATCGCGTTGCGCGAGTTCAACGCGACGGTCGACGCATCCCACCGGGTGACCGGTCGCTTCGTGGAACGCCAGGAGGCGTTCGGCTGGCACCGCGGCATGCTTCTCCAGGACGCCACCATGCAGGTGTCCTACCTCAAGGACCTGGTGACTCTGCGTGACCCGAGCAGCGGGTACTCGTTCCTCGCCTACCTGCACGAACGCGGCCGGCTCGCCGATTTCATCAACTACGGCAGCAGCTTCCCGACCCGCCGCGAGTTCCACGACTACCTGGAGTGGGCGGCGTCCCGGGTCGGCCGGGGCGGACCGGAGGTGGCCGTCGACTACGGCACCGAGGTCCTCGAGATCCTCCCGGTGCGCGAGGACGGCGGCGCGGTCGAGCTGCTGGACGTGGTGATCCGCACGGCCGACGGCGGGATCCGCAGGCTTCGGACGCGCAACGTCGCCCTCGCCTGTGGGATGACACCGGCGCTGCCGCCGGGCGTCGTCCCGAGCGGCCGGATCTGGCACAACCGGGACCTGCTGTTCCGTACCGGCGAGCTGGCCGGTTCGGCGCCCGCCCGGTTCGTCGTCGTCGGTGCCGGGCAGAGTGCCGCCGAGACCGTCGAGCACCTGCACCGGACGTTCCCGACGGCCGAGGTGCACGCGGTGTTCGCGCGCTACGGCTACAGCCCGGCCGACGACACCTCGTTCGCGAACCGGATCTTCGATCCGGCCGCGGTGGACGACTTCTTCACCGCGCCGGACGAGGTGAAGGAACGGATCCTCGGCTACCACGCGAACACCAACTACTCGGTCGTCGATCCGCAGCTGATCGAGGGCCTGTACAGGACCCACTACCACGAGCGGGTCGCCGGAACGGAGCGACTGCGGTTCCGCAACGTGTCCCGGGTGGCCGACGTGGTCGAGCTCGCCGATCACGTGGAGATCGCGGTCGAGTCGCTGATCGACGGGTCCCGCGAGGTGATCACCGCCGACGCCGTCGTCTACGCGACCGGCTACCGGGCGACCGATCCGCTGGAGCTGCTCGGCGGCGGCCTTCCCGCGGCCTGTCTGCGGGACCCGGCCGGACGGCCGGACGTGCGACGGGACTACCGGATCGGCACCGCCGGGCTAGCCGACGGCACCCCCGTCCGGGCCGGGATCTACGTCCAGGGACCGACCGAGCACACGCACGGCATCACCTCGACCCTGCTGTCGAACATCGCCGTGCGATCCGGTGAGATCGTCGGGTCGCTGGTCGCCCCGGATTCCGTCCGGGACCGGGCACCGGCCCCCCGGGAGGTCCGGACCGATCCGCTGCCCGCCGGCCGCAGCGGCCGCTGACTGCGGCCCGCCCATCGAGGAACCGAGGAGACCCCCATGTCCGTGAACCCGTTCGACGACGAGGACGGAACCTTCCTCGCCCTGGTCAACGACGAGGGTCAGTACTCCCTGTGGCCGGAGTTCGCCGCCGTCCCGGACGGCTGGCGGATCGACCACGGCCCGGCCGGCCGGGCCTCCTGCCTGGCCCACATCGAGCAGAACTGGACCGATCTGCGCCCCCGCAGCCTGGTCGACCGCACGAGCTGACCGCCGGCCCCGGGGGGAGCCCCGGGGCCGGCTCAGCGCGCCGTCCAGGACCGCCAGAGCCGGGCATAGGCCCCTTCGGCGGCGAGCAGCTCCCGGTGGCTGCCGTTCTCGATCACCCGGCCGCCGTGCATGACGACGATGCGGTCGCACACCGCGGCCTGCGAGAGCCGGTGGGCGATCACCAGGCCCGCCCGCCCGCGCAGGGCGGCCTCCGAACAGCGGTCCAGCAGCTCCGCGTCGCTCGACCCGGCCTCGGCCGTCGCCTCGTCGAGGATCGCCAGGTCCGGGCGGGCGAGCACGACGCGGGCCAGCGCGATCTGCTGGGCCCGGGCCGCGGTCGGCGCCCGGCCGGTGGCACCGAGCACGGTGTCCAGCCCGTCGGGCAGCGAGGTCAGAAGGTCGTCCGCCCCGGCCTCGGTGAGTGCGCGGGTGATCTCGGCGTCGTCGACACCGGGAGCGGCGAGCGTCAGGTTCTCCCGCAGCGTCCCGGCAAAGACATGGGTGTCCTGGGTGATCAGCACGGTGTTCTCCGGACGGCTGACGGTTCCGCTGTCCGGGGCGTGGATCCCGGCGAGCAACCCGGCCAGCGTGGTCTTGCCGGCCCCGGAGGCGCCCACCACCGCGACCCGCTCGCCCGGCCCGACGGTGAGGTCGACATCGTGCAGCACCCGCCGGCCCCCGGGGTAGCCGAACCCGACCCCGCTGAGCCGGACGACCGGAGCGCCGTCCGGGGTGCCGCCCGAGGTGCCCGCCGCGGGCCGGTCGGCCGGCATGGTGATCACGCCGATCATCCGGTTCAACGAGGCCAGCGCCGACTGCAGGACGTCGATCACCAACAGCAGCTGGGTGATCGGTCCGAACAGCCGCAGGACGACCAGCATGGCCGTGGTGGCCATGCCGACCGTCGACCGGCCCGCGCCGATCAGCACGCAGCCGGTGACCAGGACGGCCGCCAGGCCGAGGTACTCGGCGAGGTGCAGCCGGCCGACGAACATGTTCTGCACCGTCCGGGCGCGCAGCGTGTGCCGCACGACGTCCCAGGACGCGCCGACCACCCGCCGGTGCCGACGGTCGCCGAGGCCGAAGGCCTGCACGGTGTCGAACCCACGCAGCGACTCCAGGATCTGCTGGGCGCGCTGCCCGGCCGCGGTCCGCTGGGCCTGGTAGACGGGCGGAGCGGTGGCGAGGTACCAGCGCAGCGCGAGCACGTAGACCGGCAGGGTCGCGGCGAGCGCCAGCCCGTAGCGCCAGTCCAGCGCGGCCATCCCGGCGACCGAGACCAGGATCGTGAAGCCGGCCGCGGTGAGCGCCGGGACGACCCGGTGCGCGGCCTCGGCGATCTGCGAGACGTCGTCGCTGGCCCGCGCGACGAGATCACCGGTCCCGGACCGCTCGACGACGCCCTGCGGCAGCTGCATCGCCCGGGCCACCAGGCGTTCGCGCAGCTCCGCCAGCAGCGTCTGGTAGATCCGTCCGGCGAGCACCGCGGTCAGCGCGGTGCCGGCCGCGGCCGCGCTCGTCGCGCCGACCAGCACCGCGATGGTCCACCAGACGGTGCCCGCGTCCGCGGTCCCGGCATCGACGGCGTTGATCAGCGAACCGAGCGCGACCGGCATCGCCAACCCGAGCGCGGAGCTGCCCAGCCCCAGCACCGCGACGGTGAGCAGCCGCAGCCGGTGCCCGCGGCTGACGAGCTTCAGCTCGGCCCAGGTGGCGGCCCGGCCGGCGACCGGTAGCCCGGACCCCGTCGCGGCGGTCACCGGTTCGCCCGCATCGGGCTGCCGACCGGTGGCCCCAACTCGACCACCCGGTCGCAGCGCGCCAGGAGCGCGGGGGAGCTGGTGACCAGGAACGTCGAACGCCGGGCCCGCACCCGGCGCAGCCGGTCGGCGATGGCCGCACCGGTCACCGAGTCGACGGCCGTCGTGGGCTCGTGGAGCACCAGGACCAGGGCGTCGCGGGCGTAGGCGCGGGCGAGTGCGAGCCGCTGGCGCTGGCCGCCGGAGAGCCGGTTGCCGTTCTCCCCGACCTGGGTGTCGAGGCCGTCCGGCGCACCGGACACGAAGTCGTCGCAGGCCGCCGCCCACAGCGCGGTCGCCCGGTCCGGCCCGGCGGTGCCGGGCAGGTCCAGGTTCTCGGCGACGGTGCCGCTGAACAGGGCGGCCTCGTGCGGTGCGACGACCACCGCCGCCCGGTACCCGGCCGGGTCCAGCTCGGCGGCCGGCACGCCGTCGAGGAGCACCTCCGCTGCGCGGTCCGCGCTGCGCGGCGCGAGGAACGACGCGACGATCGCGTTCGCGAGGTCGTCGTCGGCGTGCAGTCCGACCAGGGCGCCGGGCTCGATCCGGATCCGTTCCCGGTCCTCGGGGGTGCCCCGCAGGAGGACCTCCACCACCGGTGGTGTGTCCGGTCCGGGTGGCGGAGCGGCCGGTTCCGGCGCGTCGCCGGCCGCCCGGAGCAGGTCCAGCACCCGCCCGCCGGAGCCGACGGCGGCCGCCCACACGGCGCCGGCGTTCGCGGTCAGCAGGTTCAGCGGCGGCAGCAGCGCCTGGGTCAGCCCGGCGACCGCGATCAGCTCACCGATCGTGATCTGCCCGGCGACGGCGTGGAACCCGGCCAGCCCCGCGATGCCGGCGACGAAGAGCCCGGAGACGGTGTTGCTCCCGGCGAGGTAGCGGCCGAGCGCCCCGAGGTTGGTGAACGCCCCGGCCCGGGCGGCCCGGCTCTCGGTCCGGTAGCGGAGGGTCGCCTCCTCCTCGGCGCGGACGCCCTTGACCACCCGGTACCCGGTCACCAGGTCGGTCGCCCGTCCGACCGCGGCCGCGAGCAACGACTGGGCCTGTCGCGCGGTCCGCGCGAACGGCCCGCTGAGCGCACTCATCAGCCAGACGACGACCGGCGCACCGAGCAGCGCGGCCACGCCCAGCGGCCAGTGGATCACCAGCAGGGAGACTGCGACGAAGGTGATCCCGGCGAGCTCGCCCACCGGGTACACCCCGAGATTGACCGCCGTCGAGAGTCGGGTCAGGTCGTTGGTCGCGGTGGACAGGACGACCCCGTCGGGCTGGCGGACCCGCCCGTCGGCCGGGTGCAGGACCGACCCGGACAGGGTGCTGCGCAGCCGGTGCTCGACCGTCTGCATCGCCCGGGCCGCGAGGAACGCGCTGACCCGGAAGGCCACCGCCAGGCAGACGAAGGTGATCCCGAGCAGCGCCAGCCACCCGGCGAGCGCGACGAGGTCCCCGGTCTGCAGCGCCCGGTCGATCGCGAGGCCCATGATCACCGGAATCAGCGCGGTGGCGACGTGCTGCACGATCGCGAGCGCCGCGGCCGGGACCGTCAGGCGGGGGGCCGCGGCCGCGACCCGGGCGGTGAACCGGCGTGGGCCGATGCCGGGTGCGACGGTGAACGGTTCCACCGGGGGCGGGACGGAGGGGGCTTGCCAGAGCACCGGGAGCCGGCGGGCGAGGCGGCCGCGGCCGAGCCCGGCCGGGTCCGCGGGGCGCTCAGGGCTCACGCGGAGCCATGGTCATGTCGTCCTTTCCGCAGGGCGCACCCGTGGGCGTCCGGTGGACCGCACGGGCATTCCGAGGAAGGCGACCCTAACCAGAGATCACGGCGTGTCCGAACTCCATCGGCCGGTGAGAGTAACCACAACGATCAGGCTAGCCTAAACAAACCAAAAGAGTTAGCGTCTCCCGGCGTAACCGAGATCAGCCGACATGCACCCGCCGTCGACGACCGAGGTATCCGGTCCTCGCAGTGGGCGAGGAACCGGGACCGTCCCGGATGTCCGGCGGGGTCGTGACGCGGTGTCCTCCGCGTCCCTCCGCGGCCCTCGTCGTTTCTCCCGGCCCGCTACGTCGGCTGCCGCGCTTCCGCGCAGACCGAGAGGAATCCGATGCTCCGCACCGTGCTCGGTGGGAAGATCCACCGTGCGACCGTGACCCAGGCCGATCTGCACTACGTCGGCTCGCTGACCCTCGACTCCGACCTGGCCGTCGCCGCCGGGCTCGTCGAGGGGGAGAAGGTCCAGGTCGTCGACATCACCAACGGTGCCCGGCTCGAGACCTACGTGATCCTGGGCGAGCCCGGTTCCGGCGTGGTCTGTATCAACGGTGCCGCGGCGCACCTCGTGCACCCCGGTGACCTGGTCATCATCATCTCCTACCTGCTGGCCGACGGCGCTGAGCTGGCCGCGCACCGGCCCAGGGTGGTGCACGTCGACGCGGACAACCGCATCGTCGAGCTCGGGACGGACCCGGCCGAGCCGGTCCCCGGGGCCACCGACCAGCTCGCGTCCCGGTGAGCGCCGTGCCGGATCCCGGGCCGCTGGTACTCGACGGCGTCGTCGGGCACCCGGAGGAGTTCGCCGCCCGCTACCGCCGGGACGGGCTCTGGATCGACCGGACCTTCTCCGAGATCCTGTTCGACACGGTCGAACGGGTCCCCGGTGACGTCGCCGTGATCGCCGGCGACACCGAGCTCACCTATGCCGAGCTCGGTGAGCAGGTGCTGCGGCTGGCCGCCGGGTTCCGCGCACGGGGCATCGGCCGCGGCGACCGGGTCGTCGTGCAGCTGCCCAACGTCGCCGCGTACGTCCCGCTCGTGTTCGCGCTGTTCGAGCTCGGCGCCGTCCCGGTGCTGGCGCTGGCGGCGCACGAGCGCAACGAGATCGCCCAGTTCGTCGACCTGGCCGAGGCCGTCGCCTACCTGACCGTGGAGTCGCACGACGGCAGCGACCTCGCCGGGCTGGCTGCCGGGATCGCAGCGTCGTCGCCGACGGTGGCGCACACCGTCGTGCTGGACCGGGCCGGCGGCGGCCCGGAGCTCGACGCGCTGCTGGCGCACGAGCCGCTGCGCCACGAGCGCCGCTCGCTGCCCTCCGACGTCGCGTTCCTGCAGCTGTCCGGGGGCACCACCGGCACCTCGAAGCTCATCCCGCACACCCACGAGGGCTACCTGGGATCGATGGTCCAGGCGTCCCGCGTCGGCGGCATCACCGCGGACACCGTCCAGCTCGTCGTGCTGCCGATGCCGCACAGCTTCGCGATGCGCTCGCCCGGCTACCTGGGCGCGCTGCACGCGGGTGCCACGATCGTGCTCGCCACCGACGGGAGCCCGGACTCCGTGTTCCCGCTGATCGAGCGGCACCGGGTGACCGAGACCGCGCTCGTGCCGCCGCTGGCACTGGCCTGGCTGAACTCGTCGCTGCGCGGTGAGTACGACCTCGGCAGCCTGCGGACGGTGCGGGTCGGCGGCGCGAAGTTCGGGGCCGAGGCCGCCGCCCGGATCGGCCGCGAGCTCGGCGCCACCCTGCAGCAGAGCTACGGCATGGCGGAGGGCCTGCACACCTTCACCGGTCTCGACGAGGACGAGGAGACGATCACCACCCGGCAGGGCAGGCCGACCTCGGACGCGGACGAGATCCTGATCGTCGACGACGAGGACCGGCCGGTCCCGCCGGGCACCCCCGGCCACCTGCTGACCCGGGGGCCGGCGACCGTGCGCGGCTACTACCGGGCCCCGGAACACGACCGGACCGTGTTCACCGCGGACGGCTTCTACCGGGTCGGTGACCTGGTGCAGCAGGACGAGCGCGGCTACCTGACCGTGGTCGGCCGGGCGAAGGACCAGATCAACCGGGGCGGGTCGAAGATCGCCCCGGAGGAGATCGAGAACCACCTGCTCGCCCATCCGGCGGTGCACGACGCCTCGGTCGTCGGCGTCCCGGACGACGTGCTCGGGGAGCGCGCCAAGGCCTATCTCGTGCCCCGCCGGGACGGTGACCCCGCGGAGCTGACGCTCGCCGGGACACGGTCGTTCCTGCGCGAACGCGGTCTGGCCGGCTACAAGCTGCCGGACCTGGTCGAGGTGGTCGAGAGCTTCCCCAGCACGGTCGCCGGGAAGGTCAGCAAGCGCGCCCAGCGGACGAAGAGGGACTGACGTGAGCAATCCGGTACGCCTGCCGTTGTCCGTCGCGCAGCGCGGGGTGTGGTCCGCGCAGCAGCTGTTCCCGGACTCGACCGTCTATCGGGTCGGCCAGATCATCTGGATGTCCGGGCCGATCGATCCGGCCGCGTTCGCCGAGGCGGTGGACGCGGCGGTCGCCGAGACCGAGGCGCTGCGCGCACGGTTCGGCGAGATCGACGGATCGCCGGTGCAACGGGTCGACGACGACGCCACGGTGCGTACCGCGATCGTGCACGAACCGCTCGACGACGACGCGATCGTCGATCGCGCCCGGATCGACTACCGCACGCCGGCGACCGGACCGGACGCGCTGTACGCGCCGTGGTCGCTGCTGGCCCGGCGCAGCGGCGGCGGTTGGGCCTGGGCGTTCAACCACCACCACCTGGTGCTCGACGCCTACGGTGTCTCGCTGGTCGTCCGCCGGATCGCCGAGCTCTACACCGCGCGGGTGTCGGGCGCACCGGCCCCGGAACGCTGGTTCGGCGCCCTGGCCGACATCGTCGATTCCCCCGACGGCGGCCCCGGCGGCGGCCCGGAGGCGGCGGAGGCGTACTGGCGGGGGGTGCTCGACGTCGATCCCGGCGTCCCGGACGACGCGGGCCGGCTCGCCGACGCCTTCGGGTTCCGGCCGCACACCGTGCCGGTGCCGCTCGGCCCGGAGGTCCGGGACCGCATCGCCGCGTTCGCCCGGCCCGCGCGGCTGTCCTGGCCGGACGCGCTCGTGGCGCTGTGGGGCCTGTTCACCGCGCGGGACCGGCACTCCGACCGGGTCGCGGTCCGCATGCCGTTCATGCTGCGGGACGGGGCGGCCCGGCTGCGCACCCCGTCGATGACGTCGCGGATCGTCCCGCTGGTCGTCGGGATCGGACCGCGGACGACGGTGGCCGAGCTGCTGCAGGCGATCTCGGCGCAGATCCGCCGCGTCCCCGCGCACACCGCGATCGAGGACGCGCAGCTGGCCCGGCTGTGGCCGGGTGGTGAGGCCGCCTACTTCGAACTCCCGGTCGTCAACATCAAGCTGATGGACTACGCCGCGGACTTCGCCGGCACCGCGGGCGTCGAGCAGACGGTGAATCCCGGCCCGGTCGGCCGGCTGGACCTGTCCGTGCACAACGATCCGGTCCACGGTTTCCGGCTCGACCTGCGCGGGCGCGAGCCGGAGTACGCGGGGCGCGCCGTCGAGGAGCACGCCCGGCGCTTCGCCGACTACCTCGACGCGGTGCTGGACCTGCCGATCGACACGACCCTGGCGGAGCTCGACCGGGCCGGGGCGCCGCGCCCGGCCGGCGACACCGCCGCCGGGGCTGACGGGATCGTGCTGGACCCGCCCGCCGGCACCGTCGACGAGCTCGTCCGCCGGCAGGTGGCCCGCACCCCGGGGGCCACCGCCGTCGTCGACGACCCGACCGGACTGCGCTGGACCTTCGCCGAGCTCGACGCGCGGGTCAACGCGCTGGCCGCGCTGCTGGTCGAGCGCGGCGTGCGGGTGGGCGACCGGGTCGGGGTGCTGCTGCCCCGCAGCCCCGACCTGGTGGTGGCACTGGTCGCGGTCCTCCGGGCCGGCGCGGGCTACCTGCCGATCGACCCGAACCTGCCCGGTGCGCGGATCGCGACGATCCTCGAGGACGGCACCCCGCGCCTGGTCGTCACCGACACCGGCGGTGCCGGCCGCGCCGGCCCGGACGCGCTGGTCCTCGACGAGCACACCGGCGATCTGGACCGGGGCGCGGTGACGCCGCCGGCGCTGTCCCGGGAACCGGCGCCCGACGACCCGGTCTACGTCATCTTCACCTCGGGCACCACCGGACGGCCCAAGGGTGTCGAGGTCCCGCACCGGGCGCTGGTGAACCGGCTGGCCTGGGGCCGCGAGCGCTACCCGCTCGGCGCCGGCGGGACCGTGCTGATGAAGACCCCGGTCTCGTTCGACGTCTCCGCCCCGGAGGTGTTCGCCCCGCTCACCGAGGGCGGCTCGCTGGTCGTCGCCGCGGACGGGCGGCACGGCGATCCGGAGTACCTGCACGAGGTGATCCGCCGGCACGCCGTGCACCGGATCAACTTCGTGCCCTCGATGGGCGAGGAGTTCGTCCGCGCCGGCACCGGCACGCTGCCGTCACCGACCGTGACGATGGTGGCGGGCGAGGCGTTCCCCGCCGCGCTCGCGACCGCGCTCGGCGAGCGCACCGGCGGCACGGTCCTCAACATCTACGGCCCCACCGAGACCGGCGAGATCACCCACCACGAGGCGGACCCGACGACGCCGGGCCGGGGCGCGCTGGTGCCGATCGGCACCCCGATGGCCAACACCCGGGCCCGGGTGCTCGACCGGTGGCTGCGTCCGGTCGGGGCCGGGACGCCCGGCGAGCTGTACCTGGGCGGCGACCAGGTCGCCACCGGCTACGTCGGCCGGCCCGGCCGCACCGCGGAACGCTTCGTCGCCGATCCCGACGGCACGGGGCAGCGCCTCTACCGCACCGGGGACCTGGTGCGCCGCACCGCCGACGGCCTGCTGGAGTACCTCGGCCGCGCCGACGACCAGGTCAAGATCCGCGGGCACCGGGTGGAACCCGGCGAGGTGGCCGCGGTGCTGGAGCGACACCCGGCGGTGACCCGCGCGGTGGTCGTCGCACAGGAACACCGCACGGCCGGAACCCGGCTGGTCGGCTACGTGACCACTGTCCCGGAGACCGGGGACGAGCCGTCCGGGCGGGCCGCGGCGCTGCGCGCGCACCTGGCCGGGCGGCTGCCCGGCCACATGGTGCCTGCCGCGATCGTGGAGCTCGACGGCTTCCCGGTCACCGCCAACGGCAAGATCGACCGCCGGGCCCTGCCCGAGCCCGGGTCGCTCGCCGAGCCCGCGGCCGCCGGCCGGCCGCCCCGCACCCGCACCGAGATCGCGCTGGCGGAGGCGTTCCGGGAGATCCTCGGGCTGCCCGCCGGCACCCGGCCGGGTGTCGACGACGACTTCTTCGCACTCGGCGGGCACTCGCTGCTCGCGACCCGGCTGCTGGCCCGGGTGAACGCCATGGCCGGGACCCGCGCCTCGCTGCGCGACGTCTTCGACCGGCCCACGATCGCCGGGCTCGCCGACCTGCTCGGCGAGCTGCCCCGATCCGCGGCCGCGGCCGCGCCGGCCGCCGTCCGCCCGGAACGGGTGCCCGCCTCGGCGGGCCAGCAGGCGCTCTGGTTCGCAGAGCAGCTCGGCGGACCCGGCGGACGCTACGTCGTCCCGACGGTCGCGCAGGTGACCGGCGACCTCGATCCGGCGGCGCTCACCGCCGCGGTGCGCGACGTCGTCGCCCGGCACGAGTCCCTGCGCACCCTGCTGCGCGACGACGACGGCCGGCTGGTGCAGGTCGTCGTCCCCGCCGACGAGGCGGGGCGGCGGCTGGTGTGCACGGTGGAGGACCTGCGCGCCGCCGCACCGGAGGTGCTCGACGAGCGGGTCGCCCGGGTGGTGCGGGCCCGCTTCGACCTGGCCGTGGACCTGCCGGTGCGGGTGGCGGTGCTGCGCACCGGGGCGCAGGCGTGGCGGTGGGTGCTGGCGGTGCACCACCATGCGGTCGACGAGTGGTCGCTGCCGGTGCTGCTGCGGGACGTGTCGGTGGCGTACCGGGCGCGACGGGCCGGACGGGAGCCGGAACGGACGCCGTTGCCGGTGCAGTACGCCGATCACACGATCCGCGGGCGCGCCCACCTGGGCCGGGCGGACGACCCGGGCTCGGTGCTGGCCGGGCATCTGGCGTACTGGCGGGAGGCGCTGGCCGGTGCGCCGGAGGAGTCGACGATCTGCGCGGACCGGCCGCGGCCCGCCGAGCCGACCCACCGGGGCGAGGACGTCGGGTTCGCGCTCGACGACGACGTGGTGAGTGCGCTGCGCACGGTGGCCGCCCGCCACGGCGTCACCTCCTTCATGATCGCCCAGGCCGCCGTCGCACTCGCCGTGTCCGCGCTCGACGGCACCGGCTCGGCCGACGCCGACGTGGTCGTCGGGTCGCCGGTGGGCGGCCGCACCGAGGAGGGCCTGGCCGACGCGGTCGGCTACTTCGCGAACGTGCTGCCGTTCCGGCACCGCTTCTCCGCCGCCGACCGGCCGGCCGACGTGCTGGCCAGGGCCCGAGAGACCGTGCTCGACGGCTTCGCCCACCAGGACGCGCCGTTCGACCGGATCGTCACCGCCGCAGGCGCCGGCCGGGACACCGGTCGCAACCCCGTGTACCAGGTCATGCTGACCCACCAGCAGCACACCGGCGAGCCCTATCCGCTGGTGCTGCCGGGCGCCGACGTCCACCCGGACGGCACCGGCATCGGCGCCGTGAAGGCCGACCTCGACGTGTACCTGACGGACCGCCCGGACGGCATCGACGGGTTCGTCAGCGCCGCGACCGACCTGTTCGACCGGGCCACCGCCGAGCGGTTCGTCGCGGTCCTCACCCGGGCGCTGGCCGCCTTCGCGGCCGACCCGGAGCAGCCGCTGGCCCGCCTGGAGCTGCTGCCCACCGACGACCTCGCGCGGATCGAGCAGTGGTCCCGCGGCACGACCGGGGCACCCGCCGGGGCGTCCACGGTGGACGCCATGCTGCGGCAGCGGATCGCGGCCACCCCGGCGGCGACGGCCGTCGTGGACGGTGCGAGTGGTCGCCGGTGGACCTTCGCCCAGCTCGACGCCCGGATCGACGCCGTGGCAGCCGCCCTCGCCGAGCGGGGTGTCACGGTGGGCGACCGGGTGGGCGTGCTGCTGCCGCGCGGCGTCGATCTCGTGCCGGTGCTCGCCGGCGTGCTGCGTGCCGGGGCGGCCTGCGTGCCGCTCGACCCGGCACATCCGCCGGCGCACCTCGCCCGGCTGGTGGAGGTCGCCCGGCCCCGGCTCGTGGTGACCGCTCCCGGCGGGCCGGAGCTGCCGCTCGATGCCGACCGGCTGCTCGCCGTCCCGGAGGTGGCGCAGGCGCCGCCGGCCAGGGCGGAGGGCCGGGCCCCGTCCGGCGGCGATCCCGCACAGATCATCTTCACCTCCGGCACCACCGGCGAGCCCAAGGGTGTGCAGCTCTCGCACGCCGCCCTGACCAACCGGTTGAGCTGGGGAAACGCCCTTCTCGGCCTCGACGGCGGGGCGCGGGCGCTGGTCAAGAGCGGGGTCGGATTCGTGGACGCGGTGACCGAGCTGTTCGGCCCGCTCACCGCGGGAGCCACCGTCGTCGTCGCGCCGGACCGGATCGCCCGCGACGCCGCAGCACTGTGGTCGGCCGTGCGCGACCACGGCATCACCCACCTGCTCACGGTGCCCGCGCTGGCCGACGGGCTCGGCGCCGAGCCGCACACCGCCGGGGACCCGGGACCGGACACGCTGCGGCACTGGGTGTCGTCCGGGGAGCCGCTGACCCCCGGGACGCGGGACACGATGCGCCGGCTCGCCCCGGGCGCCGTGCTGCACAACTTCTACGGCTCGACCGAGGTCACCGGCGATGCCACCGTCTGCACCGTGGACACATCGGGCAAATCAGACACAGTGGACACGGCGCGGGTGGGCGGGCAGGTGCCGATCGGGCGCCCGCAACCGGGCGTCACCGCGCGGGTGCTCGACGGCCGGCTTCGCCCGGTCGGCCCCGGCGTGACCGGTGAGCTGTACCTGGGCGGCGCCCAGCTGGCCGACGGCTACCTGGGCCGGCCGGCGTTCACCGCCGAGCGGTTCGTCGCCGATCCGTTCGGCGCCGGCGGCGGCAGGCTCTACCGGACCGGCGACCTGGCCCGGTGGACCGCCGGCGGCCGGCTCGAACACCTGGGCCGCGCCGACGACCAGGTCAAGATCCGCGGGCACCGGGTCGAACCCGGCCAGGCACGCGCCGTGCTGCGCGCGCATCCGGCGGTCTCCTCGGCCGTCGTCGTCGCCGCCGCACATCCGGCGGGCGGCATGCGCCTCGTCGGGTACGTGACCGTGCGCCCCGGGGCGGCCGGCCCGGACGTGCCGGGGGAGCTGCGGACCTTCCTGGCCGAGCGGCTCCCCGACCACTTGGTGCCCTCGGCACTGGTGGAGCTGGACGAGCTGCCGCTCACCCCGAACGGCAAGATCGACCGGCGCGCACTGCCCGCTCCCGGGCCGGGCACCGGCGCCGCCGGACGGGCCCCGGCCACCGACCACGAGCGGCTGCTCGCCACCGCGTTCCGCGAGGTGCTGGCACTCGACCCGGACACCGCGCTCGGTGTCGACGACGACTTCTTCCGCCTGGGCGGGCACTCGCTGCTCGCCGCCCGGCTGCTGACCCGCGTCAACACCACGCTGGCGTCCGCGCTGCGGTTGCGGCACGTGTTCGCCCACCCGACGATCGCCGGGCTGGCCGCCGCCGTGTCCGGCCCCGCCCGGCACGACAGCTCGCCGCTGCCACCGATCACCGGGGTCGTCCGCCCGGACCCGATCCCGGCGTCCTTCGGCCAGCAGGCGCTCTGGGTGCTCGGTGAGCTCGGGATGGGCCCGGCCTACCAGGTCGGGATCGTGCTGCGGATCCCCGGCGGCGCCGACGCCGCCGCGCTCGGCCGGGCGCTGCACCGCTTCGTCGAACGGCACGAGATCCTGCGGACCCGTTTCGTCGCCGACGACGACGGGCTGCTCACCCAGGTCGTCACCGCGCCGCCGCAGCAGCCGGGCCCGGCCGTCCGGACCGTCGCCGCCGACGACCTCCCGGCCCGGGTCGGCGAGCTGCTCGCCGAGCGGCGCGATCTGGCCGTCGACGGCGGCGCCGGGTTCACCCTGCTCCAGGTGCACGACCGGACCGGGGCCGGGCCGGCCGGGCGGGACGACCTGCTCGTCGTGCACGGCCACCATATCGTGATCGACGAGGGATCGGTGCGGCCGCTGGTCCGCGACCTCGACACGCTCTACGACGCCGAGCTGACCGGCACGCCGGCCGCGCTGCCCCCGCTGACCGTCCAGTCCGCGGAGTTCGCGGTGTGGCAGCGCCGCCTGCTCGGCGACCGCGACGACCCGGGCTCCCGGTTCCGGGCCGACCTGGAGCACTGGGCGAAGCAGCTGGCCGACCTGCCGGTCGAGACCCCGCTGCCGCTGGACCGGCCGCGGGCCGAGACCACCGAACGCACCATCCGGACCGTGCGGGCCGGACTGGGCGGCGAGGGGTCCGCCGCCGTCGACCGGCTGCTCTCCGACCGGCGGGCCACCCCGCTGCACGGACTCGTCACCGCGCTGGCGCTCGGCCTGTGGACCGAGGGCGCCGGGAACACCGTCCCGGTCGGCACCCCGGTCGAGCTGCGCGACCAGCCCGAGCTCGCCGACGCCATCGGCTATCTCGTCAACACCGTCGTCGTGCGCGCCGACGTCGACGACAGCGCCGGGTTCGGCGAGCTGCTCGCCGACGTCCGCGACCGGGTCGTCGACGCCGGGGAGCACAAGCACGCCCCGTTCGACAGCGTGGTCGAGACCCTCGCGCCGCCCCGGATCCCAGGGATCAGCCCGCTGTTCCAGGTCATGGCCGCCTTCCGGGACGATCACCGGCGGGACGACCACCGGCCGCGCCGGCTCGTCCCCGATCCGGCGGTGGTGGCCGCCGCGGCCGACGACCGGGCCAGGCCCGCCCTGTCCGACCTGGTCGGGCTCGTCGTGCGGCGCCCCGACGGGCAGCTCGACCTGCAGCTCAACTCCGCCCGGGAGCTGTTCACCGCTGCCACCGCCGACCGACTGCTCGCCCGGGTGCACCGGTTCCTGGTCCTCGGAGCCCGCTACCCGCAGCTGCCGGTGCGCCATCTCGTCCAGCTCGTCCGGGCAGCAGGTGACCGGCTCGACGACCGGGCCGACCGGGACACGGCCGACCCGGTGCACTCCGGGCCCGAGGCCCGCCATCCGCTGCCGGATCTCGACCCGGACGACGTCACCTCCTGGAACGCCGCGCTGGAGTACCTGAGCTGCACCCTCCCCGGGGCGGGCCCGCTCACCCTGCACGTGCGCGACGACGGCTCCGCTGAGCTGACCGGGCACCCCGACGGTCCGGCGCTCGCCGGGCCCGGCGGCGGCCCGGCCGCGGCGCTCGGCACCGTGGCCGGGCTCGCCGCCGAGCTCGTGGCGTCCTACCGGACCCGGGTTCCCCTGACCGTCGGCCGGGAACCCGGCGTGCACCCGGGCCGCCCGCAGCTGCGGCCCGCCGACCGGGTCCGCGTCGCACCGGCCGACGCCGACCGTCTCCGCGCCCGCTACGGCGCGGACAGCAGGCTGCTGCCGCTGTCCGCCCTGCAGAGCGGACTGCTCTACCACATGGTCCGGGCCCGCGAGACCGGCGACAACAACGCCTACGTCTCGCAGGTGCTGCGCGAGATCAGCGGGGAGCTCGACGTCGACCACCTGCGCCGCACCGTCGAACGGGTGTGTGCCCGGTACCCGAACCTGTTCGCGGCCTTCGTACCACTGCACGACACCGAGGTGGCGGTCGTCCCGGCCGGGGCCACGGCCGATTTCCGGGTGGTCGGCCCGGACGAGCTCGCCGGCGACACCGCCGCGTCCTACCTGGAGCGCGAACGCCGCGTCCCGTTCGACCTCACCGACCCGCCCCTGATCAGGTTCACCCTGGTCCGGCACGCCGAGCGGGCCGCCACCCTCGCGATGACCTTCGAGCACATCCTGATGGACGGCTGGTCGATCAACGCGCTGCTCGCCGAGATCGTCGACAGCTACGCCGATCCAGGACTGCCCGACCGGACCGGGCCGGCGTCGTTCGAGGACTACCTGGACTGGCTCGGCACCCGCGACACCACCGCCGCCCACCGGGCGTGGGACGACTACCTCGCCGACCTCGCGGGCCCGACCCTGCTCTGGCCCGAGGGCGGCGACCTCGGTCTGACCCGGGTCGACACCGGCGACGTGCACCGGGACCTCACCCCGGACGCGGCCGCCGCGGTGCACGCCGCCGCCCGCCGGGCCGGGGTCACCGTCGGCACCCTGCTTCAGGCCGCGTGGGCGCTCACCCTCGCCCGCGTCACCGGTGGCGACGACGTCGTGTTCGGCAACACGGTCTCCGGGCGGCCACCGGAGCTCCCCGGCTCCGACCGGATGATCGGGCTGCTGTTCAACACGCTGCCGATGCGGGTCGGCCTCCGGCCCGCCGAGAGCGTCGGCGAGCTCCTGTCCCGGATCCGGACCGAGCAGCTGCGGGTGCTCGACCACCCCTACGCGGAGCTGACCCGGATCCAGGACGCCACCGGGCTCGGCGCGCTGTTCGACACCCTGTTCGTGGTGCAGAACCTGCCGTTCGACCCGTTCGGCACCGACGAGACGGCGGCGGGCGGGCTGCGGGTGACCGGGGGCACCGTCAACGACGCCACCCATTACCCGGTCACCGTCGCGGTGAACCCCTGGGAGCGGGCCGGCCGCGCCACCGTGCACGTGCGGCTGTCCTACCGCCGCGACGCCTTCGGTCCCGACGCCGCGGACCGGCTCACCGAGCGCTACCTGCACGTTCTCGGCGAGCTCACCGCCGACCCGGACCGGCCGGTCGCCAGGGTCGGGACCTACCTGCCCGACGAGCGGCCACCGTCGCCCGCCGGGGCGGCCCGCCCGGTCCGCGAGGTGACAGTGGCCGACCTGCTGGACGAGCAGGTCGCCCGGTCCCCGCAGGAGACGGCGATCGTCGCCGGTGACCGCAGTCTCACCTTCGCCGGGTTCGCCGCCGAGGTGAACCGCTACGCGCGACTGCTGCTCTCCCGCGGGGTCCGCCCCGAGCACCGGGTGGCGCTGCTGCTCCCGCGCGACGAGCGGATGGTCGTCGCGATGTTCGCGGTCTTCACCGTCGGCGCCGCCTACGTGCCGATCGACGCCGAACACCCGGACGAGCGGATCGGGACGATGCTCGACATCGCGCGCCCGACCGCGACCCTGGTGACCACCCGGGACGCCGCCCGCGTCCCGGGGCCTGCGCCGGGCTCCGGCCGGGGGAGTGCCGGTGAGCTGCTCGATCTCGACGACCCGGCGGTGCGCGCGGAGCTGGCGGCGGGCGATCCCACCCCGGTGACCGACGCCGAGCGGGGCGGGCCGATCGAGCAGGACAACCTGGCGTACGTCATCTTCACCTCCGGATCGACCGGCCTGCCCAAGGGGGTCGCGATCGGCTACCGCGGCCTGACGAACATGTACGCCAACCACGTCGAGGAGATCTTCGACCGGGTCGTCGCCCACCAGGGCGGGCGCCGGATGCGGATCGCGCACACCACATCGTTCTCCTTCGATGCCTCCTGGGAACAGCTGTTCTGGCTGCTCAACGGGCACGAGGTGCACGTGATCGACGAGGAGCTGCGGCGCGAGCCGCAGCGGCTGCTCGACCACTACGACGCCGCCCGGATCGACGGGTTCGACGTCACCCCCTCCTACGGGCAGCTGCTCGTCGACTCCGGCCTGCTCGACCGGGATCGGCCGGCAGGGCGGTCGGTCGCCGCCGACGCGCCTGGTGTGGTGTTCGTGTCGCTGGGCGGCGAGGCCGTGCCGGAGGCGTTGTGGCGCAGGCTGCGCGAGGCACCGGGGGTCGAGTCCTACAACCTCTACGGGCCGACCGAGTACACGATCAACGCGCTGGGCGCCGATCTGTCCCGCTCGGAGACGCCCAGCGTGGGACGGCCGATCGCCAACACCCGCGCCTACATCCTCGACGGGACCCTGCACCCGGCGCTGCCCGGCGTGCCCGGCGAGCTCTACCTGGCCGGGGCGGGGACCGCCCGCGGCTACTGGGCCGAGCCGGGGCGCACCGCGGAGCGGTTCGTCGCCTGCCCGTGGGAGCCCGGCACCCGGATGTACCGGACCGGGGACCTCGCCCGCTGGACCCCCGAGGGGACCATCGACTATCTCGGCCGCGCCGACGACCAGGTCAAGATCCGGGGGTACCGGATCGAGCCCGGCGAGGTCGCCGACGTGCTCGCCGGTGACCCGCAGGTCGCCCGGGCCGCGGTGATCGCGCGCCCGGACCCGCAGGGCTCGACGGCGCTGTACGGCTACCTGGTCCCGGCGGACGGTGAGATCGGCCTCGACGCGGTGCGGGCCCGCGCGCGGCAGCTGCTGCCCGACTACATGGTCCCGGCCGGACTGGCCGCGATCGACGAGCTGCCGCTGACGGTCAACGGCAAGATCGAGGCGCGGGCGCTGCCGGACATCACGACCGACGCCGCGGAGCACGTGGCACCGCGCACCCCGGCCGAGGCCGCGGTCACCGGTGCCGTCGCCGAGCTGCTCGGCGTGCCGCAGGTGTCGGCGACCGCCGGCTTCTTCGACGTCGGCGGCAACTCACTGCTCGCGATGCGCCTGGTCGCGCGGCTGAACGAGCGGCTCGGGTCGGGGCTGCTGGTGCGCGACGTGTTCACCGCGCAGGATCTCGCCTCGATCGCCGAGCTGATCGATCCCGGCACCGGCACCGATCGGGGTGACGGCGGCGGTGGGGGTGGCGGTGGCGGTGGCGGGGCCGACGTGGCCGGTGCCGTCCTGGTGCCGCTCGCGCCGTCGACCACCGGCCGGCACCTGTTCTGCGCGCACGCCCGCTACGGGCACGCGTCGCTGTACTCGGCGCTGGCCGGCCACGTCCCGCCCGGGGTCGGCGTCGTCGGGCTGCAGGATCCGGCGCACGCCGGGCTGGACACCGAGTTCGGCTCGATGGGCGAGCTCGCCGCCGTCTACGCCGACGCGCTCCAGCGGGTCCAGCCGGCCGGTCCCTACGACCTGCTCGGCTGGTCCTTCGGCGGGCACATCGTGTTCGCCGTCGGCCGTGAGCTCGTCGCCCGCGGCGAGCCGGTCGCCACGATCACGATCATCGACACCACCCCGACCGGCCCGGACCACGTCCCCGACCCGGGTGACGTGGCGCCCCGTCCCGGCGTGCCGGTGGCCGCCGACACGCTCCGGCAGGAGGAGTTCCTGCGTGCGACCTCCGGGGAGCTGCGCGAGGTGCTCGGCGAACGGGCGAGCGCCGAGGTCTTCGCCGACCGCACCCAGCTCACCGCGTTCGCCGTGTCCGGGCTGCGGTGCGAGCGGCACATGGCCGAGCCGACCACCGGCGGGCTCGACTGCCCGGCGCTGCTGGTCGCGGCCGGCGCACCGGTCGAGGCGGACACGGCCGCCGGCACCGGGATCGCCGGGTGGGCCGCGCACCTGCCGCGGGCCCGCACGGTGCACGTCGGGGACGCCGACCACAACTCGATCGTCCGCCCGGATCGCGGCCTGCCGCACTGGGCGCACCACCTCACCGGCCTGCTGCGGCGCAGCGGGCCGGGGACCCACAACCAGGAGGGACACCGATGAGCCTGACCGCCGACGAGGCCGCCGCGGACGTCGCGGAGGTGCTGTTCCTGGAACCCCGCGACGTGGACCACCGGCTCGACCTGCGGGAGCAGGGCCTGGACTCGGTGCGCACGATGGAGCTGGTCGACCGGTGGCGCCGGGCGGGCGTGCCGGGGGTCAGCTTCGTGCTGCTCGCCGAGGACCGCAGGCTGGAACGCTGGCTGGAGCTGCTGGGGGAGCTGCAGGGGGAGACCCGAGTCGATCCGGAGCCGGAGCCCCGGCTCCGCACCTGCATCGCGACCATCTCGCTCGGCGGGACACTGCCGGAGAAGCTCGACGCCGCGGCAGCGGCCGGGTTCGACGGCGTCGAGCTGCTCGACGCCGACCTGCGCGACGGGCCGTGGCCGGCGGCCCGGGTGGCGGCCCGCTGCGCCGAGCTCGGCCTGGGCATCGACCTCTACCAGCCGTTCCGGCGCGCCGAGGGGGTGGACGACGCCGAGTTCGACGCGGTGCTGGCCCGCTTCCGCGGCGAGCTCGACGTCATGGCCGAGGTGGGCGCGTCGTCGATCCTCGTCGTCTCCAACACCGACGCCGACGCCGATCCGGACCGGGACCGCTCCGTCCGCCAGCTCGCCACGCTGGCCGACGCCGCCGCCGACCGGGGCATGACGGTGACCTACGAGGCCCTGGCCTGGGGCACCCACGTCGGCCGGTTCACCGACGCGTGGGACGTCGTGCGCCGCACCGATCATCCGGCGCTGTCGGTCGCCGTCGACACCTTCCACCTCATCTGCCGCGGTGAGGACGCCGCGGCACTGGCGGGGGTGCCGGCCGGGAAGATCTCGCTGGTCCAGGTCTCCGATGCGCCGTGGCGGTCCGGCGGGCTCGCGGAGTGGAGCCGCAACCACCGCTGCCTGCCGGGGGACGGCGAGTTCGATCTCGTCGGGCCGCTGGCCGCGCTGCTGGCCGGCGGCTACCGGGGGGCCCTGTCCCTGGAGCTGTTCGATCCGGCGCTGCGCCGGCAGGACCCGCACGAGGTGGCCGCCCGCGGCGCGGCCGCGCTCGACGAGCTGGTGGCCCGGACCCGGGCCGGCGCGGTGCCCGCGGGCTGACGGCCCGCACCGGCCGGTGCGCACCGGGGCGGCGGCGGACCGCCCCCGGTGCGCACCGGCGCCGGCGTCAGACCTGGCCGATCGGCTCGCGCTTCTCGGACTGGAACGCGTCCTCGCCGCGGCCGTGCGCCCAGTACGCCGACAGCGACAGCCGGGACCGGTCGATCCCGCACTCGTCGGTCAGGTACGGCCGCAGCGCCTTCATCGCCCCGCGCTCGCCGTGTGCGAAGACCTGCACGTCCCCGTCCGGCCGGTCCAGCGCGCGGACCGCGTCGAGGAGCACCGTGCTCGTGCCGGCCCCGGCGCCGCCGCGGTGCAGCCACCGCACTTCGATCCCGCCCGGCGCGACCAGGTCGAGCTCGTCGGCCGCGGTGCCGACCTCGATCAGCGCCGTCCCGCGCGCGTCGGCGGGCATCGCCTCCAGCGCCGACGCGATCGCCGGCAGCGCCGACTCGTCCCCGGCCAGCAGGTGCCGGTCGGCGCCCGGGTCGGGGGCGTAGCCGCCGCCGATCCCGCCGAGGACCACCGGATCGCCCGGCTGCGCGGATGCAGCCCACGGCCCGGCGATCCCGGCGTCGCCGTGCACGACGAAGTCGATCCAGATCCGCTCGGCCGCGAGGTCGAAGCGCCGGATCGTGTAGGTCCGGGTCGAGGGGAGCTGCTCGACCGGCAGCCGCTCGCGCAGCGCGGCCAGGTCGTAGGGCGGGACGAGGTCCGAGCCTGCCGGCCGGAACAGCATCTTGGTGTAGGTGTCGGTGTGTCCTTTCGCGGCACCCTCGGCGGCGTCGGCCAGGGCGGTCCCGCCCGCGACGATACGCACCAGATGCGGCGAGAGCTGCACGCGCTCGAGCACCTCCAGCACGATCTGGGGCCTGCGGGTCCGGGTTCCGGGAGCGCTCATCGGGTTCCTTCGGTGGTCGCGGTGCGAGGATCGAGCGGCACGACGGTCGGGGTACCGGTGACCGGATCGGGGACGACGAGGCAGCGGAGCCCGAAGACCTCCTCGATCAGCTCGGCGGTGATCACCGCCTGCGGCGGGCCGGTGATCACGACCCGGCCGCCCCGCATGACGATCAGGTGGTCGGCGTAGCGGGCGGCCTGATTGAGATCGTGCAGCACCGCCACGATCGTCCGGCCGTCGGCGTGCAGGGTGCGGAACAGCTCCATCAGCTCGTACTGGTGGGCGATGTCGAGGAACGTGGTCGGCTCGTCCAGCAGCATGATCGGGGTGTCCTGGGCCAGCAGCATCGCCACCCAGACCCGCTGCCGCTGACCGCCGGACAGTTCGCCGACCAGCCGGCCTGACAGCTCGGTGAGCCGGGTCGCGGCGAGCGCGTCACGCACCGCGGTCTCGTCGGAGGGACGCCACTGGTGGAACAGGTTCTGGTAGGGCGCGCGGCCGCGGGCGACCAGGTCGGCGACCCGGATGCCGTCCGGGGCCAGCGAGCTCTGCGGCAGCAGGCCGAGCAGGCGGGCGGCCTCCTTGGCCGGGTACCCGGCGATCGCCCGGCCGTCGAGGAGCACCTCGCCCGAGCTCGGCGGCAGGATCCGGGACAGCGCCCGGAGCACCGTGGACTTGCCGCAGCCGTTGGGGCCGATGATCGCGGTGAACGACCGGTCGGGTACCTCGACGGAGAGGTGTTCGGCGACGACGCGGCGCCGGTAGCCGATCGTGGCGTCCCGGGTGACGATCCGTGCCGCGCCGGGCCCGGTAGGGGCGCCGGCCCCGGCGGTGTCGGTGTTCCCGGAGGTCGTGCTGGTCATCGGGGGTCTCCCGTTCCCGCTCATGGATGGGTGCCGTACTGCCGGCGGGCCTCGTGCACCAGCAGCCAGATCAGGTAGATGCCGCCGAGGCAGACCGTGAGGAGCCCGACCGGGACGACCCGGTACACCGCGGCGATCACCAGGGAGAGCAGGTGCGCGCCGGCCAGCAGGGCCGCGCCGGTGCAGGCGGCGGACAGCGTGCTGACGCCTGCGGTGCGGCTCAGCCGGCGGGCGATCTGCGGTGCGGCCAGCGCGATGAACGCGATCGGGCCGGCCGCCGCGGTCACCAGCGCCGTCGTCGCCACCCCGACGACCAGCAGCGACAGCCGGGCCGTGCCGACCCGGGTGCCCTGGGTGACGGCGGCGTCGTCACCCAGCTCGAGGCGTCGCAGCGACGGCGACAGCACGACGGCGGCGACCACGATCACCGCGGCGATGCCCAGCGAGGGCAGCATCGACGACCAGGTGATGTTCGCGATCGAGCCGGCGGCCCAGAAGCCGACGGTCAGCGCCTCGTCGACATCGGCACGGGTGATGAGGTAGGCGTTGGTGGAGTGCAGCATGGCCGCGATCGCGATCCCGACGACGATCAGCCGGAACCCGGCGATGCCGCCCCGGTAGGCCAGCAGGTACACCGCCAGCGCGGTGACCAGCCCGCCGGCCAGCGCGGCGGCCGCGATGTTCCAGTAGCTGCCGGCGCCGAACACCAGGACGGTCAGCGCCACGCCGGTGTAGGAGCCGGCGTCGAAGCCGATCACGTCCGGCGAGCCGAGCGGATTGCGGGTGAGCGACTGGAAGATCGCCCCGCCGACGCCCAGCAGCGCGCCGAACACGAGCGCGGCCGTGACCACCGGCAACCGCCACTCGAGCACGATCGTGCGGTGGAAGCGCTCCCCGCCGCCGACCAGGGCGCGGGCGACCTCGCCGACGCCGAGCCGGTAGTCGCCCAGGCCGAGCGCGAGCACCGAGGTCCCGAGTGCGAGGGCGAGCAGCGCCGCCGAGACCCCGACCAGCCGCAGTCCGATCCGGCCGGAGAACAGCGGGGTGCGGACGGTGCGCAGCGGATAGCCGAAGTCGACCGGCTCGCCGGTGCCTGCGGTCCCGGGGCCCGGGACGTCGTGCCGGGTGCGGGTCACAGGCCGCTCGCCTCCCTCCGGCGGACCAGCGCGATCAGCACCGGCGCGCCGATGATCGCGGTGACGATGCCGACCTCGATCTCGCCGGGGCGGGCGATCACCCGGCCCAGCACGTCGGCGACGAGAACCAGCACCGGGGCGGCGAGCGCCGAGTAGGCGATGATCCACCGCTGGTCCGGCCCGACGAACCAGCGCACCACGTGCGGCACCATCAGCCCGACGAAGGCGATCCCGCCGGTCAGCGCGGTCGCACCGCCGGCGAGCAGGGTGATCACGACGATGCCGAGCACCCGGGCCCTGGCCACCTTCGTTCCGAGCGACGCGGCCAGGTCGTCGCCGAGCGCGATCGAGTTCAGCGCACCGGCCAGCGCCACGGCACCGATCAGACCCGCGATCAGGAAGGGGGCGACCAGCAGCGTGTCGGCCAGCCCGGTGCGGTCGATCGAGCCCAGCCCCCAGTTGCGGAACGCGCGGAAGGTCTCCGGGTCGATCAGGGTGAGGAAGGTCGAGAAGCCGTTGAGCACCGCGCCGAGCGCCACCCCGGCGAGCACCAGGGTGACCGGCGACGCGGTCCCGCCGCCTGCCGAGCCGATGACGAACACGACGACCGTGGTCACCGCGGCGCCGAGGAAGGCGAACCACAGGTACCCGGTGATGCTCGTCAGGCCGAACACCCCGGCGCCGAGGGTGACGGCGAACCCGGCGCCCGCGTTGACGCCGAGGATGCCGGGCTCGGCCAGCGGGTTGCGGGTGAGCGCCTGGATCAGTGCGCCGGCGACGCCGAGCGCGGCGCCCACGAACAGCGCGACGACCGTGCGGGGCCACCGCTCGGTCCACACGATGATCGACGCCTCCGAGCCGTCCCGGGACCACAGCGCCGACCACACCTGGTCGTAGCCGACCGGGTTCGCGCCGTGCGCCATGGACAGCAGCACGGCGACCGCGAGCGCGACGACGATGGCGCCGAGCCCGAGGGCCCGGCGCCGATACAGCGACGCCCCGGCGGACGGCCGGGCGGGATCGTCGTCCCGCCCGGCCGTCGTCCGGAACCTGGAGCTCATTGTCACTGCCGATCAGCTGAGGTCGAGCCCGTCGATCCGCTTCGTCAGCTCGTCGGCCGCCCACGGAAGGCTCGTCGCGCTGGCCCCGCGGCGCAGCACCCAGGTCAGCTCGCTGCCCGGCTCGTCGATGGTGACGCCGACGTAGCGGCCCTCGACGACCGGGGGCAGGGCCTGGAACAGCGGAGCGCTCTCGCGCGTCTCCCGCCCGGCCGCGTCGTTGTAGAACACGACCAGCACGTCGCCGTCGAGCTGACCGATCTGCTCGTCGGCGACGCTCGCGTCGGCGACGAACTGCTCCGCCAGCGGGTTGGGGGCGAAGCCCATCGCGGTCACGATGCGCTCGGCGGTGCCGCCGGTGACGGTGTAGTAGTCGATGCCGGACTGGGTGTAGTCGGTGGCGATGGTGATCGTCCGCCCGGCGTACTCCGGGTGCTCCCCGGCCACGGCGGTGACGGCCTGCTCGGCCTCGGTGATCACCGTGTCGGCGGCTGCCGGGAGGTCCAGCGCGCGGCCGACCATGCGCTGCGTCTCCTGCCAGGAGATCTGGTCACCGGGGACCTGCTCCGGGTTCTCCAGCACCGGGGCGATCGAGCTGAGCCGCTCGAAGGTCACCTCGTCCTGGACGAAGTTGGTGGCGATGATCAGGTCGGGCTCGGTCGCGGCGATGCCCTCGAAGTTGATCGGGTCGCGGCGGGTGGCGGTGTCCCGGGTCTCGATGCCGGAGAACCACTCCGGGCTGCGCCACGGCCACTCGGACTCCTCGGCCATCGTGTAGACCGGGGTGACCCCGAGCGCCTCGAGCGCGTCCAGGTTGGGGGAGAACCCGATCACGGCGATGCGTTCCGGGCGTTCCTGCAGCGTCGTCTCGCCGGCCCAGGTCGTGAGCGTGAGCGGGTACTGTGTGGTGCCCTCGGCCGCGGGGAGCGCCGATCCGCCGGCGGCGGTGTCGCCGCCCGCGTCCTCGTTGCCGGTGCTCGCGCAGCCGGCCAGCGCCACCAGCAGTGCGAGTGCGAGTGCGGGCACGGCGTTCCGCCGCCCGCGGCGGAACATGGGGATGGCCATGACCGTCCTTCCTGAGTGAGGTGATGCCCGGGAACGGGGTGATCCGGGGTGCCCGGACAACAGCAGTCAGGTTAGGCAACGCTACATGGGGTGGCGTGCAGATTCCGACACGATGTGTGCAGTTACCGCCAAGATCCCGCGCTCGGGTGCATCGCTGCCGGACACTGGTGAGGTGTCCCACGCTGTGCGGTCGCCCGACGACGGGATGATGAGCGACCAGGATCACGCCGAGCCCGGCGGGGCCGGGCTGCCGTGGCGCATCCACGTGCCGCCGGTGTCGATCGACGAACGCATCGAGACCGACAAGCACGTCCTGCTGTGGCAGGTGCGGGGCCGCTCGGACTTCACTGTCGACGGCGCGACCCGGGGACTCCGGGCCGGCCAGGCCCTCTGGCTGCCGGTCGGTACCCGGCACGCGTTCACCACGTGCGTGAACTCGGTCCTGCTCCCGATGTCCTTCGACGTCGCGGAGACCGCCACGACTCTACATCAGCCGACCACGATCGATGTCGACCGTGACCTGCGGACGCTGTTGCTGGCCTTCGTCCAGTCGAGCTACAGCATCATCCGGCCCAGCACCAACATCGCGCGCCAGATCCTCGCCCTGATCGAGGAGCGGCCGGTGCTGGCGACGTCGCTGCCGATGCCGACGACGGACGCGGCGCTCGTCGTCGCCGAGGCGCTGCGGTTCAACCCGGGCGACGAGCGCTCCGTCGAGGAGCTCGCCGAGTCCGCACACGCCTCCACCAGGACGATCGAGCGCGCCTTCCTCGCCGAGACCGGCATGACGCTGCGCCGCTGGCGGATCGGCAACCGGATGGAGGCGGCGGCGATCCTGCTCCGCTCGCAGACGACGCCGGACGCGGTGGCCCGCCGGGTGGGGTACGCGAACACCAGCGCGTTCCGGCGGGTGTTCAAGGGGCACTTCGGCGAGACGCCGGGCCAGTACATCGAGCGGTTCCGCGTCGAGCTGTGACCCGGCCGGTCCGGGCGGACCGTGGCGCCGCTACCGGTCCCGCCAGCTCAGCGGCGACAGGTTCACCGCCGCCTCGGCGACCCGGCGGGCGGTCTCGGTGCTCAGCGCCTTCCGGCCCGAGTCGATCCAACCGTCGACCCGGCCGACACCGACGTCCCGGTACTCCACGGCCTGCAGGATCATCTCCAGCTTGTCCGCGTCGCGCGCGCAGCGGGACTCCGGTGACTCCCCGCTCTCGTACTCGTCCACGGCGGCCCGGACCATGGTCCTCGAGCCCGGCGGAAGGGACGCGGTCTGGTCCGCGGTGATGGCACGGGCATCCGGCTTCACCAGGTACTGCCCGGCGGTCGGCGGCAGGCCCCCGGTGCGCACCTCCTGGCTGTCGTGGAAGATCGCGAGAAGGGACGCCTGCCCGGGATCGGCGCCCTCCTCGGCCGCGATCAGCGCGGCCAGCTGGGCGACGCGGGCGGTGTGCTCGGCAACGGACTCGGGATCGCGCACTCCTGCATGTCACCAGCCGGCGCGGCGGATACGCTTCAGCCACCGAGTTTCTGTACCGAATCCTTCGGTAAGTGTCGGAGGAGCTCGCTCTTGTACGACACCAGTGTGTGCAGTGACCGGAGATTCAACGGCCGGTGCGCGGCGCGTTCGTCCAGGCGGTCGACGAGGTGGGCGAGGAGTCGGCTGCCACTCCAGTCGGAACGGGAGTCCTTCAGCATGAACGAGTCGTCGGCATGGTTTCCGCACGTCTCGCCGATCCAGTGTGCCCAAAAATTGAGGTTCACCAGTTGTGCGCGTTCTCCATCGAGTAGGTCGACGAATTCCTGCACTCGATCCGAGTCACCTCGAGTTGCCAATGCGACGGCCGCCGAGCGTGATGTGAGGTGTTCGTGCAGGTCACCCGACAGGTCGATCGATCTTGGCGTCGTCCGGCGATGCAGTGCACGGATCCAGTCCATCGTTGATGGCCGTGAGTCGAACCCCAGAAGGTAGATGGCCTGCCTGCGCAGGAGCCATTCGTCGGTGTCCGGCCTCCGTTCGCCGCAGCACGGTACTCGCCTGCGGGTGCTGATCGAGTTCGGCGAGCTCCCCGGAAATTCGTAACCCGCATGACAGGATGAGGTCCGCAGCGATTGCCTGATGAATGTGTCCCGCGACGGTGGCAGGTGCAGCGGCGCGGGCGAGCAGTCGGCTCACGCCCATCACATCCCCGGCTGCGGCTGCGGCGAGCGGACGTCGGCCCGACTCCCAGCCCTGGATCGTCGAGACGTCGACGCGGAGCAGTGCAGCCAGTTGCTCCTGGGTCATCGACGCAGTGCGACGCGCGGTCTTGAGCGCGAAGCCTGCGACGATCCCCACGGGGCGTGCACTGTGACCGCGGGTCAGGGTGTCGTCGCGCCGGACCATGGTGAATCTGCCTTTGCCGAGTACGTGGTGACCGGAACCCGTACCGCCGGTCAGTGGTGTTTGAAACTGTGGACCTTGAATGGTGACCAGGTTCAGAACGGAGCAATCGTTCGATTCGCCGGGTTCGGCGCCACTCGTCGTCGTGGAGGCAGGTCGTGTCGAACGCACGCGGAAACAGTCGCCAGCACCTGTCGTTGAACTGCGGTCGGGATGGACGTTTGCACCTGGTGTCCGATCGCGACTTTGCCGACGGAGTGTCGAATGACCGTGGTGCCTACCGTGCTGTATATGGTGCCTACATTCTTGCAGGATCGCTCACTCGGAGTGGCGCCGACTGTCCGGCGTGTACGCGCGCCGGCGCGGAGAGTGCGGCAGAACCCGACGAGGGCGACGGAGGCGGTGGGGCCCGAACTGGCATCGCCGAGTTCATTCCGGGCGGGCCGGACCGGTCATGGGGCCGAATTCCGGCTCTGCGTCGCGTGGTCCGCCGGTGCGAATTCCTGGACCTGCTGCTGGCCGGGGCTGTCAGCAAGGAATGACTCGCCGATGCACATCGCTGGCAGTTGCGGTATTGGGGACATCGCATTCGGAATCTATGCTCCGGCTCGGACGAGAATTCGGGGGAGACGGGTATGGGATCGCTGTTCGCCGACGTGCGTTTCCGTCGGCTGTTCGCCGCGCAGGTGGTCGCGCTCACCGGGACCGGTCTCGCCACCGTCGCGCTCGGGCTGCTCGCCTACGAGCTCGCCGGGGAGCGGGCCGCGCTGGTGCTCGGATCGGCGCTGACCGTCAAGATGGTCGCCTACGTGCTCGTCGGTCCGGTGGTGGGCGCGGTCGCCGACCGGGTGCCGCGGCGTCGGCTGCTGCTGGCGGCGAACCTGGTCCGCGCCGGGGTGGTGCTGGCGCTGCCCGGCGTCACCGCGCTGTGGCAGGTGTTCGTGCTGATCGGCGTGCTCCAGGTCGCCTCGGCGATTTTCACGCCGGTGTTCCAATCCGTGCTGCCCGACATCGTCACCGGCGAGCAGGACTACACCCGGGCGCTGTCGGCCGCGCAGCTCGCGAGCAGCCTGGAGACGGTGCTGAGTCCGCTGCTGGCCGCCGCTGCGCTGCTGGTGCTGAGCTACTCGTCGCTGTTCGTCGGCACGGCGATCGGGTTCGCCGTCTCGGCGCTGCTGGTCGCCGGCACCGCCGTCCCGCCGGTCGCTCAGCGCGCCCCCGGCGGGTTCGGCGCGCGGCTGCTGCTGGGGATGCGGCTGTTCCGGGCGGTCCCGCAGCTGCGCGCGCTGCTCGCGCTGAACGCGGTGGTCGCGGCGGTCGGGGTGGTCTCGCTGGTCACGACGGTGAACGTGGTCCGCGACCTGCTCGGCGGCACCGACGCACAGGTCGGGTTGCTGCTCGCGGTGTCCGGGGCGGGCACCGCGGTGGCGGCGGTCTGCTCGCCGTGGTTCGCGCGCCGCGCCCCCGTGCGCACCGTGATGCTCACCGGGGCGGGCGTCTCGCTGGGCGCGGCGGCCGCCACGGTCCTGCTCGGGCTGTACCCGTCGTGGCCGGCCGCCGTGCTCGCCTGGGCGCTGGTCGGGCTCGGCCCCGGCTGGATCATGGTCAACACCGGTCGCCTGCTGCGGTCGTCGTCCGGGCCGGGGCAGCGCCCGGCGCTGTTCAGCGCCCAGTTCTCGCTCTCGCACGCCTGCTGGCTGCTCGGCTACCCGCTGACCGGCTGGCTCACCGTCGCCGTCGGGCTCGCCGGCACCTGGCTGGTGCTGGCCGTCCTCGCCGTGATCGGGACCGGGGCGGCGGTCGCGTTGTGGCCGCGGACCGATGCCGACCTGGTCCGGCACCGGCACGGCGACGACGTCGACCACGACCACGTCGCGCGCGGCCGGCGCACCGCGCGCGGATGGACCCACTCGCACCGGACGGTGGTCGACGAGCGGCACCCGCACGGACCGGTCCCGGTCTGAGCCCGGTCAGCCGCGCCCGGCGCCGCCCGGTGCCGGGAGCAGGCCAGTCGCGGCCTGGTACGCGGCGCTCTCCCGCCGGCTCGCCGCGGAGCCGAGCAGCACCCCCACCAGCGAGAACGCGATGAGCGCCCCGACGAGCGGCCGGACCGGCAGGATCCGGGCGCCCTCCGCGCCCACCAGCGCCGCCGCCACCAGCGGGACGAAACCCGACACCGGCGAGCCGGAGAGCTGGTAGCCGAACGAGATCCCGGTGTACCGCAGCTCGGTCGGGAACAGCGTGGTGAGGAACCCGGAGAGGGTCGCGTAGTACACGGCGTGCCCGATCATCAGCCGGGAGGGCACCGCAGGTGCGCTGTCGCTGAGCCGGCTCTGCGCCTCGGCCGGGTTCGTGCCGCGCATCCTGCACCGCAGCAATGACTACGACGTGGTCCGCGAGCTGGTCGTCGCCACCGGCGCGGTGGCCGTCGTGCCCGAGCTCGGGCACACCGCGGACGACCGGATCGCCGCCACCCGGATCACCCGGCACCGGGCGCACCGGACGGTGCTGGTCGCGTACCGGACCGGCAACGTGAACCCGCTGATCGGGGAGTTCCTCGACGCCCTGCAGCAGGTCGTGCCCGGGTGGGCCGACCGCTGAGGCGGCTCAGCCGCTGATCCGGTACTGGGCGATCTTGCGGTAGAGCGTGGACCGGGCCAGGCCCAGCGCCGCCGCGGCGGCGACCCGGTTGCCGCCGCTGTCGCGCAGCGCCGCGACGATCGCGTCCCGCTCGGCCTGGTCGACCGGGCGCAGCGCGGTGCGCGGCGCGCTCTGGCAGAACTCGGGCAGGTCCGCCGCGGTCAGCTCGCCGACCGGCCGCCTGCCGAGTGCGGCCTCCAGCGCCGCCCGCAGCTCGCGCACGTTGCCGGGCCAGTCGTAGCGGGCGAGCGTCCGCAGCGCGTCCGGCGACGGGCGGACGTCGCGGCCCGGGGCGAGCTCGGCGAGCAGCTCGCCGACCAGGGCGGGGAGGTCGCCGAGCCGGCTGCGCAGCGGCGGGACCGTCACCGACTGCCGGAACCGGGCGAGCAGCGCGTCGTGGGACGGTCCGCGCGGCGCGGCCCCCGCTCCCGTCGCCGTTGCTGCTGTCGCCGCCGTTGCTGCCGCCGTCGTCGCGGTCGTCGGTGCCGCCGCCGCCGCTGCCGTTGCCGTTGCCGCTGCCGTTGCCGCTGCCGTCGCTACCGCCGCCGCTGTCGTTGTCGCTGCTGTCGGTGTTGTCGCTGCTGCCGTCGGTGCCGTCGGTGCCGTCGGTGCTGTGGTCGTTGCTGCCGCTGTCGTTGCCGTTGTCGCTGTCGCGGCGAACCGGGCGCCTGGCCGGTCGAGCAGGGCGAGCGCGCGCCGAGCGCCGTCGTCGTCCAGCCGGTCGATGTCGTGCAGCACGACCAGCGGCGCCGATCCGCCGCCGGGGGTACCGGTCGTGTCCGCCGGGCCGGCGGTGGCTGCCGGGCCTGCGGTGCCGGCGGTGCCGTCAGGGCTGCGCAGGGCGCGGTCCAGGTCGGCCAGGAGCCGCCGCCGCCCGCTCCCCGGCTCCCCGACGACGAGCACCGGGACGCCGGTGCGCAACGCCTCCGCCACGACCGCCCTGGCCGCCCGCAGCGCCGGGCTGCGGACCGATCCCGCGGCGATCGCCGCGCGATCGTCCCCGGCCGCCCGCGGCGCCGGGAGACCGCCCGCCTCCCGGAGCACCGCGACCTCCCCGGCCAGCCCGGCGACCGTCCCGCCGACCGAGACGGTGCTCCCGCGCAGCCGCACCCGGGCACCCGACGGCAGGTCGATCCGGTCGTCCACCCCCGGCCCGCCGATCATCAGGAACCGCGCGTGGTCCTGCAGCGCCACCAGGTCACCCGGCTCCAGCAGGGTCCGCATCTCGGCGTTCGCGAGCACCGTGCGGCGCCCGACCGCCAGCACCGCCCGCCGGGTGCGCGCGTCGACCCGGGTGTACAGGTCGAACAGCGCCTGCTGGTCGGGATCCCGGTCGCGGAGCAGGTGGTCCCGGATCCGGGCGGCCGCCGAGCGGACCAGCGAGTGCAGCACCGGCGAGGAGTGCTCGGCCCGGCAGCTGATGTCGATCACGCCCTCGATCCGCCCGCTGAACGGATCGTGCACCGGGGCACCCGCGCAGGCGTAGTCGTGCAGCCGTTCGACGAAGTGCTCGGCCCCCACGATGTGCACCGAGTCGCCGCTCTCCAGCACCGTGCCGACACCGTTCGTGCCGACCGCGTCCTCGGCGTAGCCGAACCGCTCCGCGAAGTTGTGCACGTCGGCGTCGCGGCCGATCCGGGACGTGGTGTCCCGGCGGACCAGAAGCCGGGCCCGGTCGTCGGTGAGCGCGATGCACACCGGGATGTCGGCGACCTGCTCGGCGAGCCGCTCCACGACCGGGCGGGCGCACCGGACCAGCCGGGACTGCACGTCCAGGTCGGGGTGGTACTGGTTCGCGATCACACCCGGGTCGACGCCGCGGGCGGCGCTGCGCCGCCAGGACGCCACCACGTGCCGCGGCACGTCCGGGAGGTCGGCGTCGGGCCGCTCCAGCAACGCCGAGCGGGCCGCGTCGAGCAGCCTGCGCCGGCGGACGAGGTCACCCAACGCCGCACCTCCCTGTGCTTCCCGTCACATCATGCGGTGCTCGTCAAGGAACCTGCCTGTCCGAGATTGGGACACCGACCCGGCCGGGCACCCGGCCTAGCGTCGGGCCGTCCCGTCACCGCCGATCCGGGAGGTCCCGACATGACCGACGCCGCCACCCTCGAGCGCGACCGGGCGGGGGACGACGACCCGGCCGGGCCGGAGCACGTCGACGTCCTGATCGTCGGGGCCGGCGTGTCCGGCATCGGTGCCGCGCACCGGCTGCGCGAGCAGTACCCGGACCGCAGCTTCACCATTGTGGAGGCACAGGACGCCCGCGGCGGGACCTGGTGGACCCACCGGTTCCCCGGCGCCCGCTCGGACAGCGACCTGTTCACCTACGGCTACCGGCACAAGCCGTGGCGCGGCCCGTCGATCGCCGCGGGCGAGGAGATCCTCGGCTACCTCGACGAGGTCATCGAGGAGGACGACCTCGCCGGGCACATCCGCTACCGGCACCGGGTGACCGGGCTGGACTGGTCGTCGGCGGACCGGCGGTGGACCGCACAGGTCACCCGCACCGACACCGGTGAGCAGCTGCGGCTGACCGCCGGGTTCCTCTGGATGTGCCAGGGCTACTACAACCACGACGAGCCCTACACCCCGCAGTGGTCCGGCACGGAGCGCTTCGAGGGCCGGATCGTGCATCCGCAGGCGTGGCCGGACGACCTCGACCACGAGGGTGCCCGGGTGCTCGTCATCGGATCGGGCGCCACGGCGGCGACCGTCGTGCCCGCCATGGCCGGAACCGCCGAGCACGTCACGATGCTGCAGCGCTCGCCGTCGTACTGGTTCCCGGCGCCGCGGGTGCACGAGCTCGCCACCCTGCTGGAGCCGCTGGACCTCCCGGCGGACTGGACGCACGAGATCCTCCGCCGCCAGTACGTCCAGCAGCTCGACTGGCTGGCGACCACCGGGCGCGACGATCCCGACCAGCTGCACGAGTTCCTCGTCGAGTCGATCCGGCCGCTGCTGCCCGAGGGCACCGACGTCGAGAAGCACTTCATCCCGCGCTACCGGCCGTGGCAGCAGCGGATCGCGTTCGTGCCCGACGGCGACTTCTTCGAGCGGATGCGCGCCGGGCGGGTCTCGGTCGCCACCGACACGATCGACGAGTTCACCGAGAAGGGCGTGCGGCTGTCCTCCGGCGAGGTGATCGAGGCCGACATCGTGGTCACCGCGACCGGGTTCGACCTGTCGGTGTTCGGCGACATCCCGTTCCGGGTGGACGGCGAGCCGGTCGACTTCACCCGCCGGGTCACCTGGCGCGGGATCATGATCAGCGGCGTGCCGAACATGGCCTACGCCTTCGGCTACTTCCGGCACAGCTGGACGTTGCGCCTGGACCTGGTCAACGACGTCATCGGGCGGATCTTCGACCGGATGGCCGAGCGGGGCGCGAGCACCGTCGTCCCGCAGCTGCGCCCGCAGGACGCCGGCATGGAGCTGCGGCCCTGGGTCGAGCTGGACAACTTCGGCCCCGGCTACGTGCAGCGCTGCCGGGACCGGATGTTCCGGCAGGGCGACCGGGACCCGTGGACGCACATGCACGAGCACGACCACGAGCGCGTCGCACTTCCCGGGGCCGACGTCGACGACGGCCTGCAGTACCACTGACCGGACCCGCCCGACCCCATCCGCCCGACCCGCGTCCCAGGGAGGACCCGTGCCCCGCATCCCCGTCCGCACCGGCGTCACGCTCAACCACGAGATCAGCGGCGACGGCGAGCCGCTGCTGCTGATCATGGGAACGTCCGGCTCGATCCCGCTGTGGGGCGAGCTGGTCGGCCGCCTGGAACAGACCCACCGGGTCATCGCCTTCGACAACCGCGGGCTGGGCGGCAGCGACCGCGGCGCCGGCCCGATCAGCGTCGGCGGGCTCGCCGAGGACGCCTCCGCGCTGCTGGAGGCGCTCGACGTGCCGTCGGCGCACGTGCTCGGCTGGTCGCTGGGATCGGCGGTCGCCCAGGAGCTCGCGCTCGCCCGCCCGGATCAGGTCCGCTCCGCCGTGCTGTACGCGACCTGGGCCCGCGCCGACGGGTTCCAGCGCGCGGTGCTCAGCGCGCTGCGTGCCCCCTACGTGCACCGGGACATGGACGCGGCGCTGGCCGCGTCCGGGATCGCGTTCTCGCCGCAGCTGCTCGACCATCCCGACTTCGGCGCGCTGCTGGAGCCGATGCTGCCCGCGTTCCCGCAGAACGAGGCGCAGATGCAGGTGACCGTCGAGCAGTGGGACGCCGACCTGGCGCACGACACCCTGGACCGGCTCGGCGCGGTCACCGCGCCGAGCCTGGTCGTGGTGGGGGAGCAGGACCTCCTGACCCCGCCGTGGCAGGCCCGCGCGGTCGCCGACGCGATTCCCGGGGCCCGCTTCGAGCTGGTGACCGGCCCCGGGTCCAGCCACGGCCTGCACATCGAGCGTCCCGCGGACCTGACGAAGATCGTCACCGGGTTCCTGGGCGAGCACGCCGGGGGCTGACCGCGCTCACCCCAGGTGAGTGCGGAAGAAGTCGAGCTGCGCGGCGCTGGAGACGGCGAAGTTGTCACCGGTGTAGGCCTCGAAGTGCCCGCCGGGCAGGATCGTGAGCTGCTTCGGCTCGCGCGCCTGCTGATAGCCGGCGAGTGCCAGGTCGGCCGGGGTCAGGTGGTCCCCGGCGGCGACGGTCAGCAGCAGCGGGGTCGGGCTGATCAGCGGCAGGTAGGCGCCCGGCTCGTAGTTGGTGAACATCTCCACGCTGCGCAGCGTCACCTCGTTCTCCCAGGTCTTCGCGCGCTCCCGGATCGGGCCGAGGAAGAAGTCGTGGGTGTCGGCGGTCGGCAGCGCGCACGACTCGCCGGGATCGTCGACCCAGGTGACCGGGATGGTCGCCGGAGCGGCACCCTGGTAGCGCGCGACCCGGTCGGCGTCGAACGCGGCGCGCAGCCCGGCGATGTGGTCGGCCCGGACCAGCCGGCGCGCGTTCTCGTTCCCGCTGATCAGCGGAACCTGCGAGGACACCGCCCGGACCCGCCGGTCGATCGCCGCGACCACCAGGACGTGCGCGCCCGAGTAGCTGGAACCCCAGATCCCGATCCGGCCGGGGTCCACCCCGTCCAGGCCGGAGGCGAAGGTGACCGCGCTGCGGTAGTCCTCGATCTGCCGCCAGGGATCGATCTCGCCGCGCGGCTCGCCGTCGCTCTCCCCGAGGTTGCGGTTGTCGTAGACCAGCACCCCCAGCCCGCCGGCGGCGAAGACCTCGGCGAAGTCGTCCAGGTACATCTCCTTCGTCGCCGAGAACCCGTGCGCCATCACCACCAGCGGGTACGGGCGCGGCCCGCCGTCGGGCTCGTAGCGCCACCCGCGCAGGGTCGTGCCGTCGGACCGGAACTCCACGTCGCGTCGGGACATCGTCGTCAACTCCTCGCGTACCGAACTCCCTGGACGCCGACGAGTCTCGACGCCCACGGGCGCGCCCGCGTGTACCCGGGCGACAGGTCGTTGTACGGGCCCGCCAGGCGCTTCCGCGCGGGTCGCGCCGGTGCCACAGTTGCCGGTGTCATCCCGGGGCGCCGCCGCACCGGCGATGGGGAGGTCGGCAGTGACAGGAACCGGACCGGACCGCTGGAGCGTGCACGGCCGCGCCGACGACGACATGTCGGACCGCTGGCGCGAGATCGTCACGGCGACGCACCTGCCGTGGAGCGTGCAGGCCGGGACGGCCCGGCCGGACAAGACCTTCCGGGCCCGCGTCCGGCGCTGGTGGGTCGACGATCTCGCGCTCGTCGACGCCGAGTGCGAGCGGACCCGCGGCGTGCGGTCGCGCACCCAGATCGCCGACACCGACGGCGAGTTCGTGGTGATCCTGTTCGTCCGGGACGGCACGGAGACCGTGTGGCAGGAGAGCGGGACGGCCCGCCTCGGCCCGGGTGACGCCGTCGTCTGGGACAGCACGACGACGGCGCGGTTCGCCGTCGGCGACCGGCTGGTGAAGCGCAGCCTGCTGATCCCCCGAGCGGCGCTGGCCGAGGTCGGCGGCCGGGCATGGGCCGCCGACCCGGGGATCGTGCTGGACCGGGACGCCCCGGCCGTCCGCCTGCTGGCCCACTACCTGGACGCGCTCACGGCCACCCTCCCGGCGCTCGGGCCGGCCGCGACGGTCGCCGCCCGGAACGCGACGCTCGAACTGGTCGCCGGGGCGGTGCGCCCGGGCACCCCGGCCGGCCCGGCCGGTGACCCGGTGCTGCGAGCCGTCATGGAGCGCTACATCGACCGGCACCTCACCGGGCCCGAGATCACCCCGGCCGGGGTGGCCGGCGCGCACGGGGTGTCCGAGCGCACCGTGCACCGCGTCTTCAACGCCGGCGGGGAGACCCTCGGCGGGGTGGTCCGCAGCCGGCGGCTGGCGCGGGCCCGCGACGATCTCGCCACCGGAGACGAGCCGATCTCGACGATCGCGCACCGATGGGGCTTCTTCGACAGCAGCCACTTCCACCGTGCCTTCACCGCGCGCTACGGACTGTCCCCCGGTGGCTACCGGGCGTCGCACGGCGGGACCCGTTCCTGAACGGTCGTACCGTTCGACGGCTCCGTTGTGGATACTGTGTCGGTAACCCGGCGCCGGCAACCGGTGCCGGTCACCTTGCCGCCCACCGGGTCCGGTCCTTCCGCGAGGGATGCCAGACGTGCCGCACACGCTCGGTCCGCCGTTGACCCGGTTCGACGTCCAGTCCACCGATCCCGAGTGGTCGAACCAGGTGCTGCGGAACGCCTACGCGGACTTCGACGTCGGCCTCTCCGGGGACCCCGCGGGATTCCGGTTCGCGCACACCGGCACCGCGGCACCGGGATTCGCCGTGGCGCACGTGGTCTACAGCATGGTCGCCGAGTTCGAGGTCGCGGCGCCGGGCGAGACCGTGCACGTCGTCAGCGGCTGTGCCGGTGGCAGCCTCGGTGTCCGCGCCGGGCGGGAGACCGCCGGGGCCGAGCAGGGCCGGCCGCTGCTGATGCCACCGGAGCGCGGATGGTGGAACCGGCTCGACGACATGGCCGTCGACACCGTGTCCCTCGACATGTCGCTCCTGGACCGGGCCGCCCACTCGCTGTTCGGCCCCGAGGTCGGGCGGGTGCGGTTCAGCTCGATGCTGCCGGTGCCCGGAACGGCCGTCCGGTACTGGGAGTCCGCGCTCGCCCACGTGCGGGGTGCCGTGCTGTCCGACGACGAGATCGCCGCACACCCGCTGGCGCTGGCCGAGGCCGGCCGGACGCTGGCCGGCGCCGCGCTGCTGACCTTCCCCAACAGCGGGCTCGCCGGTGCCGGGCGGGCACCGCGGACCGACCCGGCCGTGCCCGCGGTCCTGCGGCGCGCGCTGGCCTACATCGAGGAGAACGCCGGCACCGACATCGGGATCGACGACGTCGCCGCGGCCGCCCGGATCGGCGTCCGCGGGCTGCAGCACGCCTTCCGCAGACACCGGGGCCGGACCCCGCTGGAGGAGCTGCGCCGGGCCCGGCTCGCCCGCGCGCACGCCGACCTGCTGGCGGGTGATCCGGCCGGCGGGGAGTCGGTCGCCGCGGTCGCGGCCCGGTGGGGCTTCACCCATCCCGGGCGCTTCGCGGCGCACTACCACGCGGAGTACGGCTGCTCACCGGCGCAAACCCTGCGCTCCTGACGCGCGCCGCGGTCCCGTACCTGCGGCGGGTTCCCGCACGCGCCGCATTCCCGCACGCGCTGCCCCCGCCGCGTTCCCGCACCCCCAGCGCTTTCCCGCACCGGATCGGGCAGGTGCGAGAAGGCGCTGGGGGTGCGGCGTAGCGCTGGGGGTGCGAGCCGGCGTTGGGGGTGCGGCGCCCTGCGGCGCTGCCCCGACAAAAGGCTCACAGCACCCCGGCGAACCGGAGGAACGCGGCGATCGAGGTGACGGCCCCGCCGTCGGGCAGCAGCACGCCGTCGTCGGGGGTCCAGCCGTCGCGGTTGAGGTAGGACCGCGGGTCCTTCCGGAGCTGCCCGACGATGGTCTCGGCGACGATCCGGCTGCCGACCGGCCCGAGCGCGGCGCCGCCGTTGCGGACCTCGGACTCGCGCAGCACGTAGAACCACAGCGGCGTCCGGTCGACGAGACCGCCGGACTCCAGCGCGGCGCGGATCGCCGGGTCCAGCCCGTCGGTCAGCTCGGCGACGGTGAGCGGTGTGATCCCGAGCGCGGTTGCGATGGCCTGCCCGGTGGGGATGCCGAGCCGGAACCCGCGCAGCAGGTTGCGCCGGGCCAGGTGCACGAGCAGCGTGCCGAGGTCGCTGTCCGGGGGCACGCTCGTGCCGTCGAGCTGGTTGACCATCTCCTGCAGCGGGCTCGCGAGGAAGGTGTCGATCGGGCGGGCAGCCCGGATCGGGAAGAGATCGTCGAGCTCGACGAACCGCTGCCACTCGATCGGCCAGTTGTCGGGCAGCGTGGTGGCGCCCCCGAGGAAGCCGCCGGTGCCGGTGAACTGGAACAGCTGCTGCAGGGTCGCGCGCTCCTGGAAGCTGCCGGGGAAGCCGAAGTTGCGGTTCCAGTCGTAGGCGCCGCGCACCATGCTGTGGCCGAACCGGAAGGCGGCCACCGAGAACTCCAGCGGCATGTAGGTCCGTTCCCGGCCGAGGAGCCCGAGCGGGTCGTCCTCGCCGGCGATCGCCCGGTCGACGGCGCCGGCGTCCAGCACGGTGTCCAGGTAGTCGTGCACGGTCAGCCACTGGTACGCCCAGCGGGTGAGGTCGCGGGCCCGGGCGAACACCGCACCGGTCCCGGCGTGGCCGGGCTCGTTCGCGCGGACCCAGTCGACGGCGTTGTTGTGGAAGCGCAGGAACGCCACGTGCAGCTGCGCGACGACCAGGTTCTCGTCGTTGCGGCCGTCGCCGATCAGGGCGACCCGGTCCTGGCGGGGCAGGTCGCGCTCGTCGTCGTTCACCGGCGGGACGAGCACCCCGGCCACCCCGCCGGTCACCGCCAGGGTGCCGAGCGCGAACTTGGCCGGGTCGTCGGCGCGGTACGGCACGGCGATCCCGCCCGGCACCGGCGTGGCGAACGGCCCGTCGCCGTAGAGCGAGTCCAGGTTCAGCGCCGGGTTGCGCTTGTTGACCAGCAGCGAGACGACGTCGGCCGGGGGCATCGGGGTGAGCGGGGTGACGTCGATGCCGATGACGCTGTCGTTGTCGGTCGCGGCCGTCAGGTCGTGGTCGACGAACTGGCCCCAGTAAGTGTGCACCGGCGGGATCGGCGCGTCCGGACCGGACGGCGGGGCCTGCTCGATCATGGCCGTGCCGAGCGCGTTCAGCGCGGCGACGGTGGTCTCCGCGATCTGCGGCGTCTCCGCGGGCAGCAGCTTGGCGGGGTCGTTGGCGAGCGCCGGGAACAGGTAGTCGAAGTCGCTCACCCCGGCCAGTACCAGCGCACCCGCGATGCCGTCGGTCTTCGCGATCTCGGCGTCCTGGGTGATCTCGCTGAGCCGCACCGACCCGTGCTCGACGGCCCGGTCGGCACCCGGGGCCTTGTCCACGATGGCGTGTCCGCCGTGTCGCATCCCGGTGATCACCCGGCGTCCGTCGGCGTTCTCGTTCATCGTCTGCACTCCCCGCATCGTCGTGGTGGTGGGCACGGTGGGAATGACGATAGAAGTGCTGTTACCGGCAATTCCATACGCACATGTGTGTAGCAAACCATCTTTCCGGGTTCCGGATACCGAATCCGGACGATGACCGGCAGAGTCCGTTGTGTCCTGGCGGAACGTGCGCCGGAAATTGATCAGGAATGCGTATTGCGGGGGCCGGTCGCCGGTCGCGACGGTGGTGCATGCGATTCGCGGTGTTCATGGACGGAACGTGGAACGACCCGGCCGACGGGACGCATGTCGCGCTGCTGCACGACCGCACCGCCGAGAGCGGGCGCGAGGACCCCGGCGGCGGGCAGCAGCGGTGCTACGTGGAGGGCGTCGGGAACGGGCCGTGGGACCGGATCCGGGGCGGCGCGTTCGGCCACGGCGTCGACGACACCATCCGCCGCGGCTACCGCTTCCTCGCCGAGCGGCACCGGCCCGGCGACGAGATCTACCTGTTCGGCTACAGCCGGGGCGCGTTCACCGCGCGCAGCCTGGCCGGGATGATCACCCGGTGCGGCCTCGTCGCACCGGACGTGCTCACCGATCGCGAGGTCTTCGACCGGTACCGCGACCTGCGCAGGCCCGGGCTGCGGGAGATGACCGAGGGCGAGGACGACCCGGGCCGCCGGACGGCGCAGGACCGGACCGTCCTCGCCCGGTCCCGGCTGGAGCGCATCCGGTTCATCGGCGTCTTCGACACCGTCGGCAGCCTCGGCATACCGGGCGACATCGGCAAGGTGTTCGCCCACCGGTACCGGTTCCACGACACCGCGCTGAGCGGGTACGTCGACGTCGCCCGGCACGCGGTCGCCCTCGACGAGGACCGCCCCGAGTTCACCCCGACGCTCTGGACGGCCGTGCCCGTCCCGGTCCCGGACCACCCGACGTCGGTCGAGCAGCGCTGGTTCGTCGGGGCGCACTCCGACGTCGGCGGCGGCGGCGAGCGGTCCCGCGGCCCCGCCCCGCTCTCCGCGCTGCCCCGCGAGTGGATCGCCGACCAGGCCCGTGCGGCAGGCCTGGACATCGGGCCGCCCGCCGTCCCGCTCACCGGCGACGAGTGGCGCTCCGCCTTCGGCGACCCGTACCCCGGCTGGCTCGCCGGGCTCGCGTCGCTGGTGCCCGGCCGTCGCCCGTACCTGCGGCCGGTGAACACCACCGAGCGGGAGACGCTCGCGCCGTCGCTGCGCGAGCGGTGGGAACGGCTGCCCGGCTACCGCCCGCGCAACCCGAACCTCGCGCCGTGGCTGCGCAGGTCGCGGGTGCCGGCCTGAACCGGCGTCACTCGCGGAACCGGGTGGTGCTCCAGCCGCCGCACACCGGCAGCGTCACGCCGGTGACGAACGCGGCGTCGTCGGAGGCGAGGAACGCGACGGCGCCGGCGACGTCGTCCGGCCGCCCGACCCGGGGCAGCGGACGGGACCGGGTCACCACGTCCTCGAAGATCCCGGAGTCGATCTTCGCCGCGGTCGCCGGGGTGCGGACCAGGCCGGGCGCGACCGCGTTCACCCGGATGTCGCGGCGGCCCAGGTCGGCGGCGAGCTGGCGGGTCAGGCTGGTGACGGCGCCCTTGGCCGCCGAGTAGGGCGCCGACCCGCGCACCCCCACCAGCGCGAACGTCGACGAGGTGTTGACGACGGCGCCGCCGCCCTCGCAGGCGGCCGCGAACGCGCGGGTCAGCCGGAACGCGGTGCCCAGGTTGAGCTGCAGGTAGCGGTCGAGGTCGTCGTCGCTGGTGGCGTCGATCGGGCCGTCGCCCGCCTTGCCGGCGATGTTGGCGAGCACGTCGGGCGCGCCGAACTCGGCGCGGGCGCGGTCGAGCACGGTGTCCGGGGCGTCGGGTGCGGTCAGATCCGCGGTGAGCGTGGCGAGCGCGGCATCGGGGCCGAGCTCGGCGGCGAGCCCGGCCAGGCCGGCGGCGTCCAGGTCGACGGCGAGCACCCGGGCGCCGCGCCGGACGAACAGTGCGGCGGTGGCCCGGCCGATGCCGGACGCGGCGCCGGTGACGACGGCGGTCCGGCCGGCCAGCTGGGACGGGTGCGTGGCGGGGGAGTCTGGCATGGGGCGTGGTGCTCCGTTCGGCAGGCGGGGTGCGCGGACCCGGGCAGGATCGGCCCCGGTCCCGGCGCCGGGCCACCGGTCGCTCCCACCCAGCGGAAACCGCGTCTGGCCGGTCCGGCGGGACCGCGCCGACGATCGGACGGTGACCCACCACGACCGTTCCCGCGCCGTGCCCGACGGCGCCGTCCTCGACGTCGGCGACGACGGCGTCGCCGTGCTGACCCTGGACCGCCCGCAGCGGCGCAACGCGCTGCACCGGCCGCTGCTCGACGGGCTGCCCGGCCTGGTCGCCGCGCTGGACGCCGATCCCGCGGTGCGGGTGATCGTGCTGACCGGGCGCGGCGGCGCGTTCTGCGCCGGCGGCGATCTCGACGTGATCGGCGCGCTCGGCGAAGAGCCGCCGGGGCGGGCCCGGGCCCGGATGGCGCGCGAGTTCTCGACGACCGTCCGGCTGGTCCGCGCGACGACACCGACCCTGGCCGCGGTGGACGGCGCCGCCGTCGGCGCCGGGGCCGCCCTGGCGCTGGCCTGCGACCTGCGGATCGGGTCGCCGTCGGCGTTCCTCGCGGTGCCGTTCGTGCGGATGGCGCTGGTCCCGGACTGGGGGATCAGCCGGCTGCTGAGCCGGGCGGTCGGGCCGGGCCGGGCCACCGAGATCGCGCTGTCCGCGCGCCGGGTCGGCGCCGCCGAGGCGCTGCGTATCGGGCTGCTCGACGAGATCGCCGGCGACCCGCTGGCCGCGGCGCTCGAGCGGGCGGCGGTGCTCGCCGCGACCCCGCCGGAGGCCGCCCGGCGGACGGTGGCGCTGATCCACGACGCCGCCGACGCGACCGTCGAGGAGGCCGTGCGGCGGGAGATCACCGAGCAGATCGCGCAGCTGGCGTCCCCCGAGTCCACCCGGATGCGCGCCGAATGGTCCGCCGAGGTCCGCCGCCGCTGACCCACCGCACACCCGTTGCCTGCGCCGCACACCTGGTGCGACGGGTGTGCGGCGCAGGCGACGGGTGTGCGGCGCGGGGTCTACGCGGCGCCCAGGACCAGGGTGCCGAGGGTGGTGAAGGTGGCGACGACGTGCGAGCCGGGGGCGATCGGCACCGCGTCGGTCATCCCGCCGGTGAACACCAGCCAGCCCGGCTCCAGCGGGATCCCGCGCGCCCCGAGCGTGTTCGCGGCCAGCGCGAGCGCTTGCGCCGGATCGCCCTGCACGGCGGCCCCGGTGGCGGTGTGCACGATCTCGCCGTCGACCTCCAGCACGCACGCCTCCAGCGCGAGGTCCAGGTCGGCCGGCGCGATTCCGGTCGAGCCGGTCACCACCAGCCCGGACGAGGCGTTGTCGGCGACCACGTCGGGCAGCCGGAACCGGAAGTCCCGGAACCGGCTGTCGATGATCTCCAGCCCGGCGTGCACGCTGCGCACCGCGCCGAGCGCGCGGGCCGCGGTCACCCCCGGCCCGGCGAGCCGCTCGCCGAGCACGAACACGATCTCCGGCTCGACCCGGGGTTGGATCAGCGTGTGGGTCGGGACCGGCTCGCCCGCGCCGTGCGCCATCGCGTCGGTCAGCCAGGCGGTGAGCGGGGTGTCGATGCCCATCCGGACCTGCTTCGCCCGCGAGGTGAGGCCCAGCTTGATCCCGGTGACGGTCTCCCGGCGCATGATCCGCCGGGCCAGGGTCTCCTCCTGCACCCGGTAGGCGGTGTCCAGGTCGAGCCCGGACCAGGTGTCGGTGATCGGCTCGACGGCGCTGGCCCGCTGCTCGGCGTCCAGCAGCAGGTGCGCGGCACCGGCGACGGTCTGGTCGTTCACGAGTCCCCCTCGGGGTGCAGGCGCACGGTGACCGGGCCGAGCCCGCGGCCGAACACGGCGGTCGCGGTCGTCCGGCCCGCGGCCGGCGCGGGTGCGGTGATCGGTCCGAACAGGACGGTGACGCCCGGGTCGTGCCCGGCGGTGACCGCCCACGGCCCGGACGCCGGGACCGCGGCGGCCCCGGCCCCGGTGCCGGCGGGCAGGCCGCCGACGTGCACGGTGCAGCCGACCAGTCGCAGGTCCGGCCCGGCGAGCGGCGCCACGACCGGGCCGAGGACGACCGCGCGGGGGCCGTCGGCGCCGGATATCAGCAGGGCGCCCCGGACGGTCGGGTCCGGTCCAGCGGTGACGGCCAGCGCGGCCGCGACCTGCACCGGTCCCGGGCCGCGGTAGGGCGCGCCGGCGTCGTGCACCGGCACCGGCCGGCCGGGCGGGTCGCCGGTGTGCTGCGGGCGGACGAGCAGCGCGCCCGTCGGGACTGCTGGGTTCACGGGGATCTCCTGCCGGTCGGGGTCGCCGCCCATCCTTCGAACCGGCGCAGCCGATCGCGACCCGGCGTTTCCGCTGGGTGGTAACGAGCCGTTGGCCGCCCGGCCGGCCCGCCGCACGATCTGCCCCAGCAGTCCGCGAGTGAAGGAGCACAGGTGGAGTCCTACGGTCACGTCATCGCCGGCGAGGAGGTCGCCTCGGCCGACGCGGCCACGTTCGACTCGGTCGACCCGTGGGAACGGGCGCCGTGGGCGACGGTGGCGTCCGGTTCCGCGCAGGACGCCCGGCGGGCCGTCGAGGCCGCCCGGACCGCGTTCGACGACGGCCCGTGGCCGCGGATGAGCGCCGAGGAGCGCGGCGGGATCCTGCACCGGTTCGCCGATCTCGTCGTCGAGCGGACCGCGGAGCTGGCCCTCGCCGACACCGTCGACATGGGCAAGCCGATCACCGAGTCGTCCGGGCACGACGTGCCGCGCGCGGCGCGCAACATCCGGTTCTTCGCCGACCACGCCCGGCTGGCGCCCGCCGAGGCGTTCCCGATGGCCGGCGGGCAGCACGCGTTCACCAGCTACGACCCGGTCGGGGTGGTCGCGGCGATCTCGCCGTGGAACTTCCCGCTGATGATGGCGAGCTGGAAGATCGCCCCGGCGCTGGCCTGGGGGAACACCGTGGTGCTGAAGCCGGCCGAGCAGTCCCCGGCGTCGGCGACGATCCTGGCCCGGCTCGCCCTGGAGGCCGGTGTGCCGCCCGGCGTGCTCAACGTCGTGCACGGCTACGGGCCGGACGCCGCGGGCCAGGCGCTCACCGAGACCCCCGACGTCGACCGGATCACCTTCACCGGTGAGTCGGCCACCGGCCGGACCATCGGCCGGGCCGCGGCCACCAACCTGACCCCGGTCAGCATGGAGCTGGGCGGCAAGGGCGCGAACATCGTGTTCGCCGACGCCGATCTGGACCGGGCCGTCGAGTGGGCGGTCCGCGCCGTCTACACCAACAGCGGCCAGGTGTGCCTGGCCGGCAGCCGGCTGTACGTGCAGCGGGAGATCCTCGACGAGTTCGTCGAGCGGCTCACCCGCGCCGCGCAGGCGCTGCCGGTCGGCGACCCGAAGGACCCGGCGACCCGGATCGGGCCGCTGTCGTCGCAGGAGCACCACGCGAAGGTCATGTCCTATCTGGACGTCGCGACCGGGGCGGGGGCCACCCTGCACACCGGCGGACCGGGCGAGGGCTGGACGATGCTGCCGACCATCGTGCTCGGGGCCGGCCAGCGGGACCGGGTGACCCAGGAGGAGATCTTCGGCCCGGTCGTCGTCGTGCTCCCGTTCGACGACGAGCAGGACGCGGTCGCGCTGGCCAACGACACCCGCTACGGCCTCAACGCGATGGTGTTCACCCGCGACCTGTCCCGCGCGCACCGGGTGTCCCGGGCCTTGCGGGTCGGCACCGTGTGGACGAACTGCTTCTTCGTCCGCGACCTGCGGGCCCCGTTCGGCGGCGCCGGTGACTCCGGGGTGGGCCGCGAGGGCGGGCTCTACAGCCGCGACTTCTTCACCGAACCCAAGGCCGTCGTCATGCAGATCGATCCCGACCCCGCAACGCAGGAGGCAGCGCGATGACCGCGATCAGCACCGTGACCACCCGATCCGCTCCCGTGGTGGGCTTCTCCACCGGCACCGCCGCGCCGCTCTCGCAGGCCGTCGTGCACGGCGGCACGATCTACTGCTCGGGCACCGGACCGCTGGACCCGCAGACCCGCACGATCGTCTCCGACGACTTCGCCGCGCAGGTCCGGCAGACGCTCACCAACCTGCTCGCCGTCGTCGAGGCGGCGGGCGGCTCGCGGGACACCGTCCTCAAGTGCACCTGCTACGTCGCCGACGTCGCCGACTTCGGCACGTTCAACGAGGAGTACCGGCGGTTCTTCGACGGCGCCGCGCACTTCCCGGCCCGCACGACGATCATCGCCACGCCGCACCGCACCGGGGTCCGGGTGGAGGTGGAGTGCGTTGCAGCAGTCACCGCCGCCGTCCCCACGGTCTGACGGGCTGGTCCTGACCGGCGGCCGGGTGCTCGGCCCGGACGGCTGGGCCGGCGCGGTCGGGGTGCGCGACGGCGTCGTGACCGCGATCGGGGACCCCGCCGCCGTGCGGGGGGCGACCGGTTCGGGCGCCCGGGTGGTCGACGTCTCCGGCCGCTGGGTGGTCCCCGGGCTGGCCGACGGGCACTGCCACTTCGAGGACGCCGCGATGGACGCGCACGCCGTGCCGCTGCGCGACGCGCGGACCGTCGCCGACGCGCTGGACCGGATCGCCGCGTTCGCCGCCGGCCGCCCGGACGGTGAGTGGATCCGGGGGCAGACCTGGAACCCGGTCCTGCAGCTGGCGCAGCAGCGCCCGCCGACCCGCACCGAGCTCGACTCCGCCGCCGCGGGCCGCCCCGTCCTGCTGCACGAGGGGCACGGCGGCACCGCGAGCTCCGCCGCCCTGCGGCGGGCCGGGATCGACCCGGCCGGGCACGGCGGGCACCTGGACCGGGCCGACGCCGACCGGGTCGCCGCGGTGGTCCCGCCGTGGACGCCGGCGCAGCGCCGGGCGCAGATCCGGGACGCGATGCGGCTGCTCAACTCCCACGGCATCACCTCGGTCGTCGCCGGCGCGATGACCCCGGCCGATCTGGCGGTCGTGCGGGCCGTCGCCGACGACGGCGGGGCCACCGTGCGGGTCGCCGCGATGGTCGTCCCCACCGGGGCGCTGAACCCGGAGGTCGACCGGGACCGCTGGCGGGAGCTGCTCGCCGGCGGCCCACCCGGCCCGACCCCGTGGACGTCGGTGCGCGGGGTGAAACTGCAGATCGACGGCGGGATGACGCTCGGCACCGCGCACACCCGCGACGACTACCCGGGCCGCAGCGGGTACCGGGGCGGCACCGTGGTCGACGCCGCCCGGCTGCGCACCCTGGTACGGATCGCGCACGACTGCGGCTGGCCGGTCGGCGTGCACGTCGTCGGGGACGCCGCGGTCGATCTCGCCCTGGACGTGCTCGGCGGCGGCGCCCCCGGCAGGCTCCCCGACGTCCTGATCCACGCCAGCCTGATGACCCGTGACCAGATGCTGCGGGCCCGCGGGAGCGGCGTCGTCGTCGCGGCGCAGGCACCGTTCCTGTGGCGCAACGGGCGGGCGATCGCCGGGCACCTCGGCGAGGACGCGCTGCGCCGGGCCGTGCCGTTCCGGGACTGGCTCGACGTGCTCGGCCCGGACCGGGTCTGCGCGGGCACCGACCATCCGATCAACGCGCTCGATCCGTTCCCGAACATGTACCTGATGCGCACCCGCCGGGACGTGACCGGCGCGGACGTCGGCGCCGGGCAGCGGATCACCGCGGCCGAGGCCCTGGGCCTCTACACCGCGTCCGTCGCGGCGCACACCGGCCGGCCGGACCGCGGCCGGATCACCGTCGGCGCCGACGCCGATCTCACCGTCGTCGACCGGGACCCGCTCGACGACGATCCCGCGGCCCTGCTCGGCACCTCGGTCGAGCTGACCGTCGTCGCCGGCCGGGTGGTGCACGAGCGCACCCCGGCCGCCACCGCCTGAAAGGAGGCACCCCATGCATCCGAGCCAGATGCCGATCGTCGAGTTGGACCGCACCGCCCAGGAGCTGCAGGACTCCGGGCGACGGGTCGCGGTGCTGTGGCAGGACAGCGAGTCGCTCGCCTTCCTCGCCCGCGGCCGCGAGTACCGCAGCGAGTTCCACCTCAACCCCAGCGACGAGGTCATGTTCATGGTCCGCGGGACGATGGACCTGCACTACCGGCGCCCGGAGGGCGGGTCCGACGTCGCCGTCGTCCCGCCGGGGCGGTGCATCTTCACCCCGACCGGCATCGCGCACTCGCCCCGGTTCGCACCGGACTCGTTCGTGCTGGTCATCGAGCGGTTGCGTCGGCCCGGCGAGCTGGACCGGTTCCGCTGGTTCTGCCCGTCGTGCGACCACTTCCTGCACGAGGAGGCGGTGCACGTCGGCGACTACAGCGTCGACCCGGTCGCCGGGGCCTACCGATCCTTCTACGAGGACCTCGACGCCCGGACCTGCGACGGGTGCGGCACCGTGCTGCCGGACGAGCGGCTGTGACCGGCATCGGCCCGCTGCTGCTCGACGCGCTCGACCGGCACCCGGAGCGGGTGGCGTTGCGGCAGGGCGGCACCGAGCTGACCTACGCCGCGACCGCGCGCGCCGTGCACGACCTGGCGGCCCGGCTCGCGGCGGCCGGTCTGGGCCCGGGGGACACGCTGGTGCAGCTGCGCGGCAACGACCCGGCGCAGTGGATCACCGCGGCGGCCTGTTACGTCGCCGGGGTGCGGGTCTGCTCGGTCGCCCCCGGGTCGCTGCCGCCCGCGGAGCTCGCCCGGCGGCTGGAGCTGATCGGCCCCTCCGTGGTGGTGACGGCGCCGGAGCCGGTCGCCGGGGCGGGCTGCGGTGCGGTCCGGCGCTGGGTCGTCGACGGCTCCGGCGTCCCGGCGCGCCCGGCCGATCGGGCCGGTCACGCCCGGCCGGACCCGGCCGGGGTGCCCGCGGGCGGCGCGGGTGCGTCCGCGGGCGGATCGGGCGTGCCCGCGGGCGGATCGGCCGACCTGGCCGCCGCCGGTCCGGTGGGTGTGCCCGCCGCCGGGCCGGACCGGATCGCGGCGCGGCTGGCTTTCACCTCCGGGACCGGCGGCACGGTCAAGGGTGTCGATCTGTCCGGGGCGGCGCTCGGCGCGGTCGCCACGATGTGCGCCGAGCAGCTGCCGTGGCCGCAGCGGCCGGTCGTGGTCTGCCCGGAGGCGGTCTCCGGTGGCTTCGGGAACATGGTGCTGCCGGTGCTGCTGCACGGCGGCACGTTCGTGCTGCCCGCCCGGTCCGGCGTCGACGGCCTGGTGCAGACGCTGGCGGCCGAGCCCGGCGCGGTGCTCGCGTTGATGCCGCCGCTGCTGCGGTCGCTGCTCGCCGATCCCCGGACCGGCGGGCTGCCGGTGCCGCGGCTGGTCCTCTACAGCGGCGACGATCTCGCCGCCGCCGACACCGCGGCCCTGCGGGCCTGGGGCGATCCCGGCCTGTGCGGGGTGTTCGGGCAGGTCGAGGTGCCGAAGACGATCGCGCTGGCGCTGCCCGCGGTGCACTGCACCGGCACCGGACCGGGACTGGGGACGCCGTTCGCGGGCACCCGCACCCGGCTGGTCGACCTGGCCGGGCACGATGTCACCGGCGACGGCCCGGGAGAGCTGTGGGTGAGCGGCCCGACCGTGCTGACCGGGTACGCGTTCGGCGCGCCCGATCCGTTCGACGGCGGATGGGTGCGCACCGGTGACGTCTGCCGGCGCGACGACGACGGGCGGCTGCAGCACGCCGGCCGGGTCGAGGACGTGCTGACCGACGGCCCAGCGCCGCTGTGCCCGCCCGCGGTCGAGGCCGCGCTGCGTGCCGCGACCGGGGTGCCGGCCGCGGTGCTGCGTGGCCGCGACGGCGGGACCGTCGTGGTCGCCGCGGGCCGGATCGAGCCGCGCACCGCGGCCGCCGTGCTGGACGGCTTCGGGCTGGTCGCCGACCGCGTCGTCGGCCGCGACGGCGGGCTGCCCCGCACCCCGATGGGCCGGTTCGACCGGCGGGCGCTGGAGAGGGAGCACCGATGACGGAGCTGCCGGAGCCGACTGCGCTGGACGTGCACGCGCACGCGGTGCCGCGCACGCTGCTGGACCGGCTGGCCGCCGACGGCCTGGCCGACCTCACCGGGCTGGACGAGGGCGTCGTCCGGTTCGACCCGCGGGTGTCCGGGGTCGGTCCCGGTGCCCCGATCCCGATCGCCCGCGCGCAGTGGGACCCGTCGGGCCGGCCTGCCGAGATGGCCCGCTCCGGGGTGGACCGGCAGCTGGTGTCGCTGCCGCCGTTCGTCACCTGCGCGGCCGCCGACGACGAGGACCTCGTCCGGTCGGTCGCCCGCTGCGGCAACGACGGCCTGGCCGCGATGCTCGCCCCGTGGGCGGGCACGATGGACCCGCTCGGCTTCGTCCCGCTCGGCACCCCGTGGGCGGTGTCCGAGGCCCGCCGCTGCATCGAGGAGCTGGGTTGCGCGGGTGTCGCGCTCGGCACCCGCGGGCTGGGCCGCGAGCTCGACGATCCGGTGCACGAACCGTTGTGGTCCTACCTCGCCGACGCCGGGGTGTTCGCCTTCGTGCACCCCAACGGCGTCCCGGACGGTGCCCGGCTGCACGACTTCTGGCTGCCCCAGCTCGTCGGGTTCCCGATGGAGACGGCGATCGCCGCGGCCCGGCTGGTGTTCGGCGGTGTGCTGGAACGCCACGACGTCGCGCTGGTGCTCGCGCACGGCGGCGGCTGCCTGCCGATCCTGCGGGGCCGGATGGACATGGGCTGGCAGCGCAAGGACGTCGCCCGGACGACGCCGCACCCGCCCGGTGCCTACCTGGACCGGCTGTACTACGACAGCGCCACCTTCTCCCCGCAGGCGCTGCGCCGGCTGGTCGACGACGTCGGCGCCGGACGGGTGATGGTCGGCACCGACTACCCGTTCGAGCTGGCCGAGCACGACCCGGTGGGTGCGGTCGGCGCGGCCGGGTTGTCCGCGCGGCAGCGGGCGCAGGTTCTGCACGGCACCCTCAGCGCGTTGCTCGCCGCCCGGGCCGGTTCCTGAGCCCGCTCAGCACCGGGACGGTCTCGGTCGCCAGCTCCCGGGAGATCGACGCGGCGGCCAGCCGCAGTGCAGGCTCCACCCCGTGCAGCGCCCGGGTGCGGGTGTGCAGCACCACCGACAGCGCCGCGATCACCTTCGGCTGCGCGTCCACGATCGGGACGGCGACCGAGACCGTGCCCAGCGACAGCTCCTCCACGCAGCGGGCGATGCCGGTGTTGCGCACCTGCTGCAGGCTGCGCATGAGCAGGCCGGGCATCACCACGGTGTGCGGGGTGAAGCGTTGCAGGCCGGCCGACAGCACCCGTTCCTGCAGCTCGCGCGGGGCGTGGCCGAGCAGGACCTTGCCGACGCCGGTGGCGTGCAGCGGGGACCGCTCCCCGACGTGGGTGACCACTTCGACCGACCGGCGGCCCCACACCCGTTCCAGGTAGAGCGCCTCGTCGCCGTCGAGCACGGCGAGATGGACGTTCTCCCCGGTCGCCTCGTAGAGGTCCTGCATGTAGGGCAGCGACACGTCGCGCAGCGTCCGCGGGCGCGGGCACAGCGAACCCAGCTCCCACAGCCGCATCCCGATCCGGTAGAGCCCGTCCGGGCTGCGGTCGAGCGCGCCCAGGGCGACCAGCTCGGCGGCGATCCGGTGCACGGTCGCGACCGGCAGCCCGGTCGCGTCGCGCAGGTCGACCAGCCGCAGCTCCGTGCGGTCCGGCCCGAACGCGCCGAGCACGGTGAACACCCGCGACGACACCGAGCGGCCGGACGCCGGTGCGGCGGGACCGGCAGGGCCGGCGGGACCGGCAGGGCCGGCGGGACCGGCAGGGCCGGCGGAAGCGGCAGGGCCGGCGGAAGCGGCGGGACCGGCGGAAACGGCGGGACCGGCGGGACCGGCGGAAGCGGCGGGACCGGCGGGGTGGCCGGCACCGTGCGGCGGGCTCACCGGGGAGTACCGGGGCCGGCCGGGTGGCGGCGCGCGGCCGTCCCCAGCACGACCGCGCCGAGAACGGCGATCACGGCCATCGCGACGCCCAGCCCGGTCACGTCCGGGGCCGCGTCGTCGCCGGCGGCGGGCGTCAGGGTGCCGAGCGCCCCGACGGCGAGGATCGCGCCGACGTAGCGGGCCGACTGGAACAAGCCGCCGGACAGCCCGGCGAGCTGCGGCGGGGAGCGGTCGTACATCAGCTGCTGCATGCCCAGGTTGCCCAGTCCGTAGGGCACGCCCAGCAGCGCGGCGACCATCACCACCAGCCAGATCGGGCTGCCGGGGCGCAGCAGCGCCACCGCGACCGCGCCCACCAGCAGCAGGCCGAGCGCGAGCAGCCCGAGCCGCAGCGGGCTCAGCGGGCCGAGCAGCCGGGCCCCGCCGACGGTGGCCAGCACGCTGCTCGCGGCCAGCGGGAACAGCAGCAGCCCGGCCTGTGCCGGGCCGAGCCCGAGCGGGCCCTGGAACCACTGCGGCAGTCCGTAGAACGCGGCGTAGTAGGCCAGGTTGAACAGCACGAACCCGGCCAGCACGGCGAGCATCCCGGGTGCGGCGCGCAGCGCGCGGACGTCGACGAACGGAGTGCGCACCCGCAGCTCCCAGGCCACGAACGCGCCGAGCACGCCGAGCGCGGCGAGCCCCGATGGCACGTCGACCGGGTGCATCAGCACCGCCCGCAGCAGCAGTACCAGTCCGCCGGCGAACAGCAGGCCGCCCAGCAGGTCCGGCATCCGGCGCGGTCCGCGACCGGCCCACGGCGGCCGTCCGGGCAGCAGCACCAGCGCCACGACGAGCGCCGCGCAGGTCAGCGGCAGGTTCACCCAGAACACCGCGGGCCAGCCGAGCCAGGCCACCGCGGGCCCGCCGACGACCGGGCCGATCGCCCCCGCGGTGGTGTTCACGACGGCGACCGCGGAGAGCCGGCCCGGTGTGCCGAACCGGCGCAGCGTCACCATCAGGCACGGGAACGACGCCGACACGCCCAACGCGAGCAGGCAGCGGCACGCGACCAGCAGCTCGATGGTCGGCACGAACGGCGCCGCCACCGACGCGGCGGACGCCACCGTCATCCCGGCGGCGAACACCGACCGCGGCCCGTACACGTCGGCCAGCCGCCCGGCGACCGGCATCGCGACGCAGGCGGTCAGGTAGAAGCCGGTCACCAGCCAGGAGACCTCGGCGAAGCCGATCGCGAAGTCCCGGCGGACCGCGTCCAGCCCGACCGCGACGATCGACGAGTTCAGCGGGGCCAGCAGCGTCCCGGCGAGCAGCGCCGCCGTCACCGCTGTCGCGCGGACCCGGCCGAGCGGCACCTCCGCCGGGTCCGCCGTCCCGGCCGTCACCGCCGGCTGTGTCGGCCCGGCCTGCTCCGCCGGCTCTGTCCGTCTCATCCGGCCACCGACAGCACGACCTTGCCGACGGCCGCCCGGTCGGCGAGCAGCCGGTAGGCGCGCGTCGCGTCGGCCAGCGGGAGCACGCCGTGCACCAGCGGGCGCAACCGGCCCGCGGCGGCCCAGCCGAAGACCGTCGCCATGTTGCGTTCGTGCAGCGCGCGCTGCCGCCGGACGAACTCACCGAAGAAGACCCCGACCACCGACGAGCCCTTCACCAGCGGGATGTTCAGCCGGACCGACGGGATCTCGCCGCCGGCGAACCCGACGACCAGGTACCGGCCGCCCCAGGCGACCGACCGCAACGCGGCACCGGCGACCGTCCCACCGACCGGATCGACGACGACGTCGGCGCCGGCCCCGCCGGTGTGCTCGCGCACGGCGGCGCGCAGGTCCGCGTCGCCGCCGTAGCCGAACGCGCTGCGCGCCCCCCGATCCAGCGCGATCGCTGCCCGGTCCGGATCGGACGCCGCGGCCACGACGTGCGCGCCGACCAGGTCGGCGAGATCGACCGCCGCCGAGCCGACGCCGCCGGACGAGCCGAGCACCAGCACCGTCTCGCCGGGCCGCACCGCGGCGCGCTGGACGAGCGCGTGGAAGGCGGTCCCGTAGGCCACCAGGATCGCGACCGCGTGCCGGGTGGACACGGCGTCGGGCAGCGGGGTGATCCGGTCGGCCGACACGGTCAGCGCCGACCGGGCGCAGCCGTACTCCTCGTTGCCCGCGACCCGGTCGCCGACCGTGACCGCGTGCACGCCCGGGCCGACCGCGGTGACCGTCCCGGCGTACTCGCTGCCGGGGGAGAACGGCGGCTCCGGGCGCACCACGTGCTCGCCGGAGAGCACCAGCAGATCGTGGAAGTTCAGCCCGACGTGCTCGACCGCGACGACCACCTCGCCCGGGTCGGGTGCGGCCGGTTCCGCCAGCTCGACGACCTCCAGCAGCTCGGGGCCGCCGAGGGTCCGGCAGAGGACCGCGGTGGTCGGGCTGCTCACTGCGTCACCGGGCCGGCGGCGCGCGCCCGGTCACCGGCAACACCGGTCGCACCGTCGCCGGCGGCACCGTCGGCACCGGGACCGCTCGCGGCGCCGGACGGGCCCACAGCACCTGCGCCGCCGTCGACGACGGCACCGGACGCGACGAACCCGGCGATCGCAGCCGCGTCCAGACCCGCCTCGGCGAGCACCTCGACCGAGTGCTCGCCCAGTCCCGCGGGCGACCGACGGACCGCGGGCAGCTCGCCGTCGTAGCGCACCGGATGGCGCAGCACGGTCGCCCGCTCCGGGCCCCCGTCGACCTCGGTGAACAGCCCCTCGGCGACGATCTGCGGATCGGCGGCGAGATCATCGTACCCGGCGACCCGCTCGAACCAGAACCCGCCGGGACCGAGCCGCGCGTCGACCTCGTCGAAGCTCAGCGCGGCCAGCACCGGCCGCAGCAGCGCCACGTACTCGTCGCGGCGCTCCCGGCGGGCGACCGGATCGAACGCGTCCAGCGCCGGCTCGCCGAGCGCCGCACCGAACCCGGCCATCGGCCCGCTGATCGCGATCGCGACGGACCCGCCGTCGCGCAGCGGGTAGATCCCGTACGGCGCGTCGATCGCCCAGCAGGCCAGCTCGGCGGGCCGGTCCAGGTCGGCGGCGGTGCGCCGCCCGGAGTGGAACAGCGCCAGCGACTCGGCCTGCAGGTCCAGCCCGGCGCCGAGCAGGCTCGCCTCGACCCGGGTGCCCTCGCCGGTGACGAGCCTGCGCGCGTACGCGGCGAGCACCCCCATCGCGAGCAGCGCGGCCCCGTGGTGGTCGACGACCGGGGTGCCCGCCGCGCCGGGCCGCCCGGCCGATCCGGTGGCCGCGGCCAGCCCGGACCGGGCCTGCACCAGCAGGTCCACCCCGGGTCGACCGGCCATCGGGCCGCGCGAGCCCCAGCCGGTCGCCGAGGCGTAGACGATGTCCGGCTTGATCGCCCGCACCGCGTCGTAGCCGAAACCGAGCCGGTCCAGCGCGCCGCCACGGTAGTTCTCCATCAGCACGTCGGCCCGCTCGATCAGCGGCCGGAGCACCGCCTGCGCGTCCGGATGCTTCAGGTCCACCGCGAGCGACCGCTTGTTCCGGTTCACCGACAGGTGCGTCACGCTGTGCCCGGCCACCCGGATCCCGGCACTGCCCGCCCGCCGCTCCCACGAACCCGCGGGCGGCTCCACCTTGACCACATCGGCGCCCAGATCGGCCAGGTACTGCGACGCGGCCGGGCCCTGCACGAAGTGCGACAGCGCCAGCACCCGCATGCCCTCGATCATCTCTACCTCGCCTTCGAAGGGGTCCGGCGAACGGTAGGAACGCGCGGCCGGGCACTGAAGGCGGCGCTTCCGGTGAATGGAAACGGCTCGCTGCCGGTCGCCGGCGCAGCGGCCACTGTTCCGCCCATGAACTTCATGGGCGTCGACGACGAGCGGGACACCCACCGGACCACGGTGGACGGAACGGTGATCGCGTACCGGACGACCGGGACCGGGCCGCCGGTGCTGCTGCTGCACGGCTGGCCGCAGACCGGCACGGCGTGGCGGAAGGTGGTGCCGCTGATCGCCGACCGGCACACCGTCGTCGTCCCCGACCTGCCCGGGTTCGGCGCCAGCTCGCGCCCCGCGGACGGCTACCGCAAGACCGAGGTCGCCGACCGGATGCACGCGCTGATGACCCGGCTCGGGTACCCGCGCTACGACGTCGCCGGGCACGATGTCGGCGGTCAGGTCTGCTACCCGCTGGCCGCCCGCCGTCCCGCCGCGGTGCGCAGCGTCGCGCTGGTCGAGGCCGGCGTGCCCGGGCTCGGCGACAGCCTGGCCGCGGCGAACCCGCTGACCGGCGGATCGTGGCACTTCGGCTTCAACATGGTCCCCGACCTGCCGGAGCTGCTGATCACCGGACGGGAACGCGACTACCTGCGGGCCATCCTGCTGCGCGACTCGATCGGGCTCGCCGTGCCCGGCGCGATCGACGACGGCGTCCTGGACCACTACGCCGACGCGCTCGCCGCACCCGGCGGGATCCGCGGCGCGATGGGCCACTACCGGGCGCTGCCCGACGACATCGCCGACAACCGGGAGCTGGCGGCCCGGGGCCGGGTCACCGCGCCGGTGCTGCTGGTCGGCGCCCAGGAGGGTGTCGGTCTGGGCTGGCGGGACACCGTCGACGAGGCGTTCGAGCAGGTGAGCACCCGCGAGATCGCCGGCTGCGGGCACTACCTGCCCGAGGAACGCCCGGCCGAGCTGGCCGCGCTGCTGCTCGCGCACTGGTCGGCGGTGGCGGCGTGAGGACCTTCGTGCTCGTGCACGGCGCCTGGCACGGCGCCGGGCACCTCTGCGGACTGGCCCGCGAGCTCACCTGCCGCGGGCACCGCGCGATCGCGGTGGACCTGCCCGGGCACGGCACCCGGGCCCGGTTCCCGAGCGGCTACCCGGACCGGCCCGGCTGGCCCGACGCGCCGTCCCCGCTCGCCGGGCTGACCCTCGACGACCTGGCGAGTGACCTGCTCGGACTGCTGCGCGGGCTCGACCGGCCGGGGGAGGAGCGGCCGGTCGTGGTGGCGCACAGCATCGGCGGCGTCGTCGCCACCCGGGCCGCGGAGCTCGCCCCCGGTCTGGTCGGCGAGCTCGTCTACCTGGCCGCGTTCGTGCCGACCGTGCTGGGCGCCGCGGGCGCCTACCTGGCGACGCCGGAGGCCACCGCGGCCTCCGGTGCGAGCCTCTACCTGGGCGACCCGGCGGCGACCGGGGCGGTCCGGATCGATCCCCGGCGCGCCGATCCCGGCTACCGGCGCGAGCTGCGCGAGACCTACCTGACCGGGTTGGACGACGCCGACGCGCTCGCCCACGCGCTCACCCCGGACCAGCCGCTCTGCCTGCTCGGCACCGATCCGGCCGCGACCGCCGGCCGGTGGGGCTCGGTGCCGCGCCGCTACCTGCGGGCGGCCCGCGACCGGGCGCTACCGCCCGGGCTGCAGGACCTGATGATCTCCCACGCCGACGCGACCGCCCCGGCGACGGCGTTCCGCACCGACACCCTCGACGCCGGGCACGCCCTGTTCGCCTCCCATCCGGCAGCGATCGCCGACCTGCTCGGCGGGTGACCCGCCGAATTCCGCGCGCATTCCGGTGGCCGGAAACGGAACGGATCCTCGCAACGGTCCGCGCTCCTACCTTCCTCGCACCCACTCTCCGTCGGTTCGCGACGAGGCACTGGTGAAGGGACACCGATGAACAAGGAACAACGTAAGGTCGTGGCCGCGTCCTCGGCCGGGACGGCGTTCGAGTACTACGACTTCTTCCTCTACGGAGCGCTGGTGCCGATCATCGGCAGCCGGTTCTTCGGTGACTACGGGCCCGCGACGCAGACGGTGTTCGCGCTGCTCACCTTCGCCGCCGGATTCATCGTCCGGCCGATCGGCGCGGTGATCTTCGCGCGGCTCACCGACGTCGTCGGGCGCAAGGTCGTCTTCCTGATCACGTTGGTCATGATGGGTGTCGCCACGGTCGCCGTCGGCCTGCTGCCCACCTCCGAACAGATCGGCGTGCTGGCCCCGATCCTGCTCGTCACCTGCCGGATCATCCAGGGCCTCGCGGTCAGCGGCGAGTTCGGCGCGGCCGTCACCTACGTCGCCGAGCACGCCCCCGGTAACCGCCGCGGCTTCTTCCTCGGCTGGCTCATCGGGACCACCGCACTCGCCCTGAGCCTGTCCGTCGGCGTGCAGCTGGCGGTCGAGGGAATCATCGGCCGGGACGCGTTCGAGGAATGGGGATGGCGCATTCCGTTCCTGATCTCGGTCATTCCGCTGGCGCTCTCGGTGTGGATCCGGTCCAAGCTCCACGAGAGCCCGCTGTTCACCCGGATGAAGGAGGAGGGCACCACCGCGAAGGCGCCGCTGCGGGAGGCGTTCGGCACCCGCCCGCGTCGTCGCATGATCGCGATCGTGTTCGTCATGGCCGCCTCGCAGGCGTTCATCGGTTACCTGTCGACCGTCTACATGCTCACCGCGATGCGCACGAACCTGTCGGTGGACTCGTTCACCGTCAACACGATCTTCCTGATCGTCATGCTCGCCGGGTTCTTCCTCTGCGTCGCCGCCTGCCGGCTGTCGGACAAGGTCGGCCGCCGGCCGGTGCTGTTCGCCGGGCTCGGCCTCGCCGTGGTCCTGCTGTTCCCGATCACCAGCGCGCTCACCTCGGTCGCCAACCCGCAGCTCGCGACCGCACAGAGCGAGGTGTCGGTGCTGCTGCGCGCCGATCCCGACGAGTGCGCGTTCCAGTTCAACCCGGCCGGGACGGCGTCGTTCGACTCCGACTGCGACCGCGCCCGCGAGGTGCTGCAGGCCAACGCGGTCCGCTTCGACCTGGTCGACACCGGCGGCCCGACCGTGGTCACGGTGAACGACGTCCCGGTGGCCGGCGGACCCACCCTCACCGACGACCTGACCCGCGCGCTCGGCGACGCCGGCTACCCGGTCGACGGCGCCACCGATGTCATCGCGATCGAGGGCTTCGGGGACCTGTTCGACGTCCGGGTGCTGGGTGTGATGGGGCTGCTGCTCACCGTCGTGCTGTTCGCGCAGCTGGCTCAGGGACCCGCGGCCACCACGATGACCGAGGTCTTCCCGACCCGGATCCGGGCCACCGCGCTCGCCCTGCCCTACCAGCTCGGCGTCGGGGTGTTCGGCGGGCTGCTCCCGGCGACGATGGTCGCGATCGGCGCCGAGGTGGGGAGCACCTCGACGGCGCTGTGGTACCCGGTGATCGCGATGGCGCTCGGCCTGGCCGTGCTCGTCGTGACGCTGCCCGAGACCCGCGGCACCGACCTGACGACGGTCCGCATCCCGGGCGAGGAACCCGTCACCGAGTCCGATCCGGTGCGGTGACCGCGATGCCCGTCATCGACGTCTCGCTGCTGGCCGGGCGCCGGCCCGAGGTGCTGCACGCCCTCCAGGTCGCCCTGCACGACGCCGCCGTCGCCGCCCTCGACGTGCCGCCCGGTTCGGTCCGGGTGCTGCTCAGGGAGGTCCCGCCGACGCACTGGACGGTCGGCGGGGTGACCGTCGCGCAGCGGCGCGCCGGGCAGGACTGACCCCCGCGGCGCGGGGCCCGGCCCACCGGCCGGGCCCCGCGTCACCGTTCCCGCAGGTGGTGCCCGATGTGGTTGGCCGCCACCACCACCGCGACGACGGCCAGCCCCGGCAGCACGGTCAGCCACCAGGCGCTCGCCAGGTAGTCCTGGCCGGCCGCGATCAGCGACCCCCACTCCGGGGTCGGCGGCGGGTTACCGTAGCCGAGATAGCCCAGCGCCGCCACTGTCAGCACCGCGTTGCCGAGCTCGACGGTCGCCAGCGCCAGCACCGGGCGGACCGAGTTCGGCAGCACGTGCCGGGTGATCACCGCGGCCCGCCTGGTGCCGGACGAGCGGGCCGCGTCCACGTAGTCCAGCCGCCGGACCCGCACCGCCTCGGTCCGCATCACCCGGGCGAACCCGGCCGCCGACGTCAGCCCGACCGCCAGCGCGATGTTCACCGTGCCCGGCCCGAGCACCGCCACCAGCGACAGCACCAGCAGCAGCGACGGGACGGCCAGCACCACCTCGACGCCGCGCATCAGCACGTCGTCGAGCCGGCGCGGGCCCGACCCGGCGACCACCCCGACCAGCACCCCGACGACCAGCGCCGTCCCGACCGCGATCACCACCGCGGTCAGCGAGAGTCCGGCCCCGTGCAGCACCCGGGCCAGCACGTCGCGGCCCAGCTCGTCGGTGCCGAACGGATGCCGCAGGTCCGGCGGCCGCAACCGGTCGGCGAGCTCGCCGTGCAGCGGATCCCGCGAGGTGAACAGGCCCGGCGCGACGGCCACCGTCGCGGCCATCGCCAGCGTCGCCACCGCGACCGCGAACCCGGTCCCGCGACGCGCGCTCACCGGGCGGCGCGCGGATCGAGGGCCCGGTGCAGCAGGTCCACCGCCAGCGTGACCGCGACGAACACCAGCGTCGCGACCACCAGCAGCCCCAGCAGCATCGGCAGGTCCTGGGCGGCGACCGAGGCGTGCACGAGCCGGCCGATCCCGTTGCGCGCGAACACCGTCTCCACCACCACCGAGCCGGACAGCAGCCAGCCGACCAGCAGCGCGAGCACCGTCAGCGCGGGCATCACCGCGTTCGGCAGGGCGTGCACGGTCAGCGCCAGCGGCCGCGACACGCCCTTCGCCCTGGCCGTCGTCACGTACGGGTCCCGCCAGGACTCGGACAGCCGGGCGAGCAGCACCTGCGCCAGCAGCGCCCCCGCCGGGACGGCGAGCGTCGCGGCGGGCAGGACCATCGACTCCCAGCCGTGCTCCCCGCGCGCGGGCAGCAGCGGCCACCGGAACGAGAACAGCTGCAGCAGCACCAGCCCGAGCCAGAACGTCGGCACCGACAGCGCCAGGCCGGGCTGCCCGGCCAGCACGGCCCGCACCCGGCCGCTGCGGGTGAGCACCGCACACCAGGCGAGCAGCACCCCGACGACGACCGCGGGCACCAGCGCCGCACCGGCCAGGGCCAGCGTGCGCGGCAGCGCCTCGCCGATCGCCTCGGCCACCGGGCGGCCGGTGCGGAACGACGTGCCCAGGTCCCCGTGCAGCGCCGACCACAGGCCGTCCAGGTAGCGCAGGCCGATCGGCCGGTCCAGCCCCAGCTCGGCGCGCAATGCCTCGATCCGCGCCTCGTCGACCGCCGTCTCCGGCCCGATCATGATCCGCACCGGGTCCGACGGCAGCAGGTGGAACAGCGCGAATCCCACCGTGTACGCCGCCCACACCACCCCCGCCGCCTGCCCCAGCCGGCCGCCGACGAACGGCACCCAGCCCGTCCGTGCCACCGCGTCACACCCGCAGGTCGAGCAGCACGGCGTCCGGCACCGCCGACACGTCCTGGCCCTGCCACAGCACCACCGAGCCCGGCGTCAGCCGGCCGAGCAGCGCCAGGGTCAGCGCCCACTGACCGCCGGTCGGGACGACGCCGCCGCCGGGTGGCAGGTCCACCGCACCGTCGCGGCGCAGCACCGCACAGCCCGACCAGGCGGCCGGATCGGCCGTGCCGCTGGTGGCTGTCCCGGCTGTGCTGCTGGTGGCCGTCCCGGCCGTGCTGCTGGTGGCTGTCCCGGCTGTGCTGCTGGTGGCCGTCCCGGCCGTGCCGGCGCCGGCCTCCGTGGCCGCTGCGGCTGCATCGCCACCGGTCGGCCGGATCGCGTAGCGGTGCCCGGCCAGCGCCCGGCCCAGGTCGGCCCGCCACTCGTGCTCGTCGAACCTGACGACCAGGTCCAGGCTGTACCCGCCGGCCGGACCGGGCGCACCGGCGACCAGCCGCCCGTGGATCGGCACCACCGTGACGTCACCGGGGTCGCGCGGATCGGCGTCCGGCCCGGACCGGTCGCCGGCGGCGTCCGCGGGCACGAAGAAGACGGTGTCCCCGTCCGGCAATCCGTCGATCCCGCCGGTGCGCCACTCCAGCAGGTGCGCCGGGCCGAGCACCGGCCCGCCCAGCGCGACCGGCGGCAGTACCAGCGCGTCCCCGGTCCGGAAGCCGAACGCGGCCCCGGGGACCGCGGCGTCCGGCACGCTCACCCGCGCGGCGAACCGGACCAGCTCGGCGTGCGCGACCCGGCGGGTCATCAGCTGCACGACGAACCGGTCCCGGTCGTCCTGCAGCCGGGTGAGCCCGTCGGCGTCGGCGTGCACCCGGGTCCGCTCCGGGGTGCTGAACGGGATCAGCACGTCGCGCAGCAGCACGAGCTGCCACAGCCACTCGTTGTAGAGGTTGCGGGCGGCGTGCCGGCCAGGGCGCTCCAGCAGCAGCGCGACGACGGCAGGGGTCCAGGCGTAGCCGACGCACGAGCTGTGGATGTCGTCGATCCGCGCCGGTGCCTCCGGCACGGCCCGGCCGACCAGGTCGAGCACCAGCTCGGACGCCGCCGCGGCCGAGGCCGCCAGCTCGGCGCGGGCCGGCTGCCCGGCCGGTCCGGTGTCCATCCGCAGCGTCGCGTACGGGCCGTCCAGCCGGAGCACCGCGGCCAGGCCGTCGACGAGATCGGTGCGGGCGCCCGGCCCGTCGTCCTCGCCGAGCGCCGCCAGCGCCGCACCGAGCAGGTTCCCGGCGGCGGCGACGAACTCCGCGGCGCCGACCGGGCGGCCGGGGCCGAAGTCGTTCCAGCCGCTCATCGCTGCACCTGCGCGTCCGCGAAGCGAGGCCGGCCCGCGGAGTCCAGCCACACGCCGTCGACACCCGGGGCGATGCCCAGCGACGCGGCCTGCTCGAACAGCGGGACGCCGTGTCCCGCACCGATGATCGTGCCCACCGCCGCGTCGACGGCGGCCGCGCGCCGGTCGTCGTCCAGCGTGCTGGAGATGGTGGCGACCTGCGCGTCCAGCTCGTCGGGGGTGGTGCGCCGCTGCGGGTTCGCGCTCTGCACCGGATAGACGCTGGCCAGCACCGACGGATCGGCGCGGGTCACCGCCCAGGAGACGAGATCGTAGTCGCCCGCGGACTGACGGGCGTTGTTCGTCGCGTCGTCGAGCGGGCTCAGCCGTAGTGCGATCCCCACCCCGGCGAGCTGCTGGGCGACCAGCTCGTACACCGAGCCGTAGCGCTCGGTCGCCGAGTAGACCAGCTCCAGCTCCAGACGCTCGCCGTCACGTTCCCGGATGCCGTCCGCACCCGGCCGCCAGCCGGCGTCGTCGAGCAGCCGCGCGGCCGCCGCCGGATCGTGCCGCAGCAGGTCGGAGCGGTCCGTCCAGCCCGGCGTCGTCGACGCGATCACACTCGTCGCGGGCCGCTCACCGGCCGACAGCAGCGGGCTCAGCGCGGCCCGGTCGACGGCGGCGCCGATCGCGCCGCGCACCGCCGGATCGGCCAGTACCGGCCGGGACTCGTTGGGCAGCAGGGTGTAGACGATCCCGGCGCGCGGCGCGGACAGCAGCGACGGGCCGTCCCCGGTGAGCGCCGGCTCGTCCTGCGGGAGCACCTGCAGGTCGACGTCGAGCTGCCCGGAAACCAGGCTGCCGTGCCGGGCCCCGGCGTCGGTGGTCACGGCCAAGACGAGCGAGCCCACCCGGGGCGGCCCGCTGTGCGTCGACACCGCCGACGGCCATGTGTAGTCCGCCCGGGCGGCGAGCCGGATCTCCTCGTTCAGCACGATCGTGTCCAGTGTGTACGGTCCGGAGCCGGTCAGCTCGCCGGCACAGCGGCCGTCCGGGTCCGCGTCGAGCGTGGCCGGCGCCAGCAGGCCGAGCGTGACCGTGGACGTGGCCTGCAGGAACTGGGCGCTCGGTGCAGAGAACCGCACCTGCACCTCGCGCTCGCCGGTGACCGTCGCACCCTCGTACCCGGCCAGGTAGGTCGCACCGAGCGGGGAGCGGGCACCCAGCTCCGCGACGTCGTCGAGGTTCGCGACGACCGCTGCCGCGTCCACCGGGGTGCCGTCGGCGAAGGTGGCGCCGGGGCGCAGCGTGAAGGTGAAGACGGTCGCGTCGTCGTCGACGGTCCAGGACTCGGCGAGCCACGGCACGATCTCGCCGGTCGCCGGGTCCTGGTCGGTGAGGCTCGCGACGAGCTGCTGGGAGACCTGCAGGTTCGGGGTGCGCGGCGTCTGGTGCGGGTCGAGGCAGTCGACCGGGGCACTGAGCCCGGCGGTGAGGACGTCGGCGCGGGCCGGGTCCGCGGCGGCGCCGCCACCGCAGCCGGCCAGCACGGCACCGCAGGCCAGCACGGCTGCGGCGCGGGAGAGGATCTGCATCGGCGTTCCTGTTGTCGTCGGGGATCGGGGCCGCTAGCGTCACCCGGTCGGGCTGCCGCGACGGGCACCCGCTTCCAGCCATCGGAAAGCTCGCGGGTGACGCGGATCGCTGCACGACGGCGCGTCACGGCAGGGGAGGGACCGCGGATGGCCGAGCCACGGAGCAGCGTCGCCTCCCGGGTGCTGTCGGTGCTCGGGGCGATCGAACGGGCCCGCGGCCCGCTGCAGGTCAGCCAGATCGCCGAGAGCACCGGACTGCCGCTGGCCACCGCCTGGCGGATGGTCCGCGAGCTGGTCGAATGGGGTGGCGTCGAGCAGCTCGACGACGGCCGCTACCGGATCGCCACCCGGGTGTGGGCGGTCGGCAGCTCCGCGCCGTGCGTCCGGCGGATCCAGCGGGACAGCTCCCGGCTGCTGCGCGATCTCGCCACCGAGACCGGGCGCGGCGTGCACCTCTCGGTGCTCGACCAGGACAGCGCACTCGTGGTGAGCACCGCCGCGCCCGGCGGACGGGTGCCGCCCGGCGCCGTCCAGGAGGGCGACCGGCTCACCGGCGACGATCCCGCCGCCCGGCTGCTCGCCGCCTTCGGCGGATCCGCGGACGATCTGCCCGAGCCGCTGCGCGAGATCCGCAGGCACGGCCTGTCCGTCGGCCGCACCGGTCCGGCCGGCACGACGTCGATGTCGGTGGGGATCGCGAACCCGGCCGGCGCCGTCGTCTCGGCGCTGACCCTGACCGGGCCGGCCGGGGTGGCCTGGCAGCGGCTCGTCCCGGCGCTGCGTGAGGCGGGGGCCGCGGTCCGCTACAGCATCTACCGGGAGGAGCTCCCGGCTGCGGAGCGTCGGGCGCGCTGAGCTGCGCCTGGGGTGTGTCGTGCCCACGCCACGCCACGCCACGCCGTGCCGGCCCGCGCCGCTCCGTAGCGTGTTGTGTGCACTCCGTGTCGCGCCACTCCGCCTCATGCCGCGTTCCGCCCCGCTCCCGCGCTCTCCCCGGGACCGCCGGGCCACGTCGCCCCCCGTCGCTCGCCGAGATGCAGATGAGCGGGAATTGTTGATCTTCGCGGCCCGCTGAGCTGCATCTCGGCGAGTCGCGGGGTGCGAAGTGTTGCGAGTGTGGCGGGTGGCGCAGCGATCCGCTCCGCGACGCGCCTCGCGCCGTCCGCGCCGCGCACCCGTCCGCACCGCACCGCGCCTCGCTCGCCCCGCCCCGCATCGCGCCGTGCCGTGCCGTGCCGCGCCGTGCCGCGCCCCGCATCGCGCCGTGCCGTGCCGTGCCGTGCCGTGCCGCGCCCCGCATCGCGCCGTGCCGCGCCGTGCCGCGCCCCGCATCGCGTCCGCACATCGCGCCGCGCCCCACACCGCGCCGCGCCCCACGCCACACCGCGCCGCACATCGCGCCGCGCCGCACATCGCGCCGCGCCCCACACCGCGCTGCGCGCCGTACCGCGCTGCGCCCCGCGCGCCCCGCACCCCCACTCCCACCCCGCCGCACCCCACCCGTTTCAGCGACGTGACGGCGGTGCAACGGCTCCGGTCCGGCTCTTGTCGCATACCCACCGCTCCGATTTACTGGCCTAGCCAGTAGCACCTGACGAGGGGGTCGCATGCCGCCCATCGCGCGCCCGACGCGGGCCCGCCGACGTCTGCCGGTCGTGGCCCTGGCGCTGGTCACGGCGGTGATCCTGACCGGCTGTGCGGCCGGCCCGCCGGCGTCCCGGTCCGCCGACGGGGAGATCACGATCGCCCTCGGCACGTCGCCGACGAACCTCGACTTCACCCGCAGCGCGGGCGTCGCGATCCCGCAGGCCCTGCTCTACAACGTCTACGAGGGGCTGGTGAAGATCGACGACGACGCCCGCGTGGTGCCGCTGCTCGCCGAGTCCTGGACCGCGGCGCCGGACGGGCTCGGTTACACGTTCCGGCTGCGCGAGGGCGTCCGCTTCTCCGACGGGACCCCGATGACCGCCGACGACGTCGCGTTCAGCTTCGACCGGCTCGACGAGTGGACGACGGCCAGCGCGCGGTCCCTGTCGTCGATCTCCGGGACCCGGGTGCTGTCGCCGCGCGAGGTGGTGGTGGAGCTGTCCGAACCGGACAACGACCTGCTCCGCAACCTGGCCGGCCCGGCCGGTGCGATCTTCACCCCGGGCGCGGTGGACGAGCTGGCGACCAGCGCCGTCGGCACCGGGCCGTACCGGGTCGAGGGCTACGCACAGAGCTTCGAGATGCGCCTGGTCGCCAACGACGACCACTGGGCGGGCCCGCCGCCGGCCGACCGGCTCACCCTCGCCTACTACAGCGACCCGACGGCGCAGGTCAACGCGCTGCTCAGCGGCAGCGCGGACGCGGTCGTCGGGCTGACCGCGCCGCAGCTGCTGGAGCAGCTCGAGGGCGATCCGGAGTTCGGCGTCACCGAGGGCACCACCAACGGCGAGGTGGTGCTGGCGATGAACAACGCCACCGCCCCGTTCGACGACGAGCGGGTGCGCCGTGCGATCCGGCACGCCGTCGACGACGACGCCGTCCGCGAGGTCGCGGCGGACGGCCGCGGCACCGCGATCACCTCCATGGTCCCGCCCACCGATCCCTGGTACGACGACCGGCCCGATCCCCACCCGCACGATCCGGAGCGCGCCGCGCAGCTGCTCGCCGAGGCCGGGCTGACCGGCGCCGAGATCGGCTTCACGGTGCCGAACCTGCCCCAGTACGTGGCCGCGGCCCAAGTCGTGCAGTCCGATCTCACCCGCGTCGGGCTGACCGTCGACCTGCGGATCCGTGAGTTCCCGGCGGTCTGGCTGGACGAGGTGTTCAGCCGCAAGGACTACCAGCTGGCGATCATCAACCACGCCGAGCCGTGGGACATCGGGCAGTTCGCCAATCCGGACTACTACTTCGGCTACCAGGACCCGGTCGCCGACGACATGCTGGAGCAGGCGCGCAGCGGCCCGGCCGAGGAGTACCCGGACCGGATGCGCGCCTACGCCGAGCGCATCTCCGATCGCGCCGCCGCCGGGTTCCTGTACCTGACGCCCTGGCTGACCGCGCACCGCAGCGACGTCACCGGCCTGCCGGTGAACTCGACGTCGGAGTCCATCGACCTCACCCGCGTCGCGCGCGGCTGACCCGGGGGAGCGGAACATGATCGTTTCGATGACGCGGCGGCTGCTGGTGTTCGCGGGCACCGTCCTCGCCGCCTCGGCGGTGATCTTCGGGTTGCTGTCGGTGCTCCCCGGCGATCCCGCCGAGGTCGCACTCGGGCTCGGCGCCTCCCCGGACGAGCTGGCCGCCCAGCGCGCCGAGATGGGCCTGGACCGGCCGCTCGCCGCGCAGTACCTGCAGTGGCTGGGCGGGCTGGTGCAGGGCGACTTCGGCACCTCCGCGGTCACCGGCACGCCGGTCGGCGCCGAGCTGGGCTCCCGGCTGGCGACGACGGCGGTGCTGATCGGTTCCGGAATGGCCGTCGCGGTCGTCGTCGCCGTCCCGCTGGGTGTGCTCGCCGCGACCCACCAGCGACGGCCGCTCGGCGCGCTGCTCAGCGGTTCGAGCCAGGTCGGGATCGCGATCCCCGGCTTCCTGGCCGGGCTGCTGCTGATCACCGTGTTCGCGGTGCAGCTGCGCTGGTTCCCGGCCGGCGGCTGGTACCGCACCGGCGACGGGTTCGGCACGCTGCTCGGGCACCTGGTGCTCCCGGCACTCGCGCTGGGCTCGGTGCAGGGCGCGGTGCTGGCCCGGTACGTGCGCTCCGCGGTGCTCGACGTGATGCGCGAGGACTGGATGCGCACCGCCCGGGCCAAGGGGCTGTCCCCGGCGCGGGCGCTGCGGCGGCACGGGCTGCGCAACGCCGCGGTCCCGGTGCTCACCGTCGGCGGCGTGCAGCTGGGCGTGATGCTGATCGGCGCGGTCGTGATCGAACGGGTCTTCGTGATCAATGGGCTCGGCAGCATGCTGCTGGAGCGGGTCGCCACCCGGGACATGATCGCCGTCCAGGGGATCGTGCTGGTCCTGGTGTTTGCGGTGCTGCTCATCAACCTGGTGGTCGATCTCGTGCAGACCTCCGTCGACCCCCGACTCCGGGAGGCCTCGTGACCGGACCGCAGCGCACCGCCCCGGCCACGGCCGCGCGGCGCCCGAACACCGGCATCCTCGTCGGCGGGGGGCTGGTCGCGCTGGTCGTGCTGGCCGCGCTCGTCTCGCTGGTGTGGACGCCGCACGATCCGCTGCCGGTCGTCGCCGCGGACCGGCTGCTCGGCCCCGGCGACGGCTACCTGCTGGGCACCGACCCGTACGGCCGGGACGTGCTCAGCCTGCTCATGTACGGCGCCCGGATCAGCCTGCTGGTCGGCGTCGTCGCGGTGGCGGTGGCGGTGCTGATCGGCGTCCCGGTCGGTGTCTGCGCCGGGATGAGCGGCGGCCGCGCCGACCAGTTCCTGATGCGGGTCAACGACGTCGCGCTGGCCTTCCCCGCGCTGCTGCTCGCGATCGTGCTGGGCGCGGTGTTCGGCGCGGGCGTCGGCACCGCGATGATCGCGCTCGGGATCGGCGCCGCACCGTCGTTCGCCAGGGTGTCGCGCAGCGGGACGCTGCAGGTGATGAGCCAGGAGTACGTCACCGCAGCCCGGGCCGCCGGGCGGGGCAGGCTGTTCGTCGCCGTCCGGCACGTGCTGCCCAACATCTCCGGCCTGGTGATCGTGCAGTCCTCGGTGGCGTTCGCGATCGCGGTGCTCTCCGAGGCGGCGCTGTCCTATCTCGGCTTCGGCACCGTGCCGCCCACCCCGTCCTGGGGCCGGATGCTGCAGGAGAGCCAGAGCTACCTGGCGTCCGCGCCGCACCTGGTGGTGTGGCCGGGCCTGGCGATCGCGCTCACCGTGCTCGGGCTGAACCTGTTCGGCGACGGTCTGCGCGACCATCTCGACCCCCGGATGGAGGCGGGCCGATGAGTGCCCCCACAGCGACGACCGTCACCGCCCCGGCGCTGCGCCTGGCGAACCTGGACGTGCACGCCGGCGGGCGGACGCTGGTGCACGGCGTCGACCTGGAGCTGGCCCCGGGGGAGCGGCTCGGGTTGATCGGGGAGTCCGGCAGCGGCAAGTCGCTCACCGCGTACGCGGCGCTCGGGCTGCTCGACGAGTCGCTGCGGGCGACCGGGACGGTCGAGCTGGCCGGGGTCGACGGCAACCTGCTCGACGCCGGGGAGGCCGCCCTGTGCCGGGCCCGCGGCCGTACCGCGTCGATGGTGTTCCAGGAGCCGATGACCGCGCTGAACCCGCTGATGCGGGTCGGCGCGCAGATCGCCGAGGTGCTGCTGGAGCACCGGACGGTGCCCGGCCGGTCGGCCGCCGCGACGGCCGCGGTGGAGCTGCTGGAACGGGTCCGGATGCCCGATCCGGAGCAGGCGGCGCGGGCCTACCCGCACCAGCTCTCCGGCGGGCAGCGGCAGCGGGTGGTGCTGGCCATCGCGATGGCCAACGCCCCGGCGCTGCTGGTGTGCGACGAGCCGACCACCGCGCTCGACGTGACCGTCCAGGGGCAGGTGCTGGAGCTGATCACCGAACTGGCCCGGGAGCGCGGGACCGCGCTGCTGTTCATCAGCCACGATCTGGCGGTGGTCGCGTCGGTCACCGACCGGGTGGCCGTCATGCAGGACGGCCGGGTCGTCGAGCAGGGGCCGGTCGACGAGGTGTTCACGGCTCCGAGCCATCCCTACACGCGGGCGCTGCTCGCCGCCGCCGACCTGTCGGTGTTCGACGAGCACGGCCGGCTGCGCACCACGACGAGCACGCCGGTGCGGTACGACCCGGGCACGCCGGTGCCGCCGACCGGCCCGTCCCGCCCCGGCGGCCCGGCCGCGCACCTGGTCCTGCCCGAGGACGGCCCGCCACCGGTGTTCAACGAGGCCGGCGACCCCGAGCACCCGGCGCTCATCCGGGCCCGTGACCTCACCCGCACCTACCGCCGCGCCGGCGCGTCGGTGCTGCGCCGCAGCCGGCCGGTGGACGCGCTGCGCGGCGTCGGGTTCGACGTCGTCGAGGGGCAGGCGCTCGGGATCGTCGGCGAGTCCGGCTCCGGCAAGTCGACCCTGATCCGGCAGCTCTGCGGGCTGGACCGGCCCACCTCCGGGTCGTTGCAGCTGGCCGGCGACGACCTGACGGACCCGGGCCGGGACACCCTGCGCCGGGTCCGGGGCGCCGTCTCCATCGTGTTCCAGGATCCGATGGGCTCGCTCGACCCGCGGATGCGGGTGCGCGACATCGTCGCCGAGCCGGTGCTGCGCGGGGACCGCGCGCAGATCCGGGACCGGGTGGCCCGGCTGCTGGAGTCGGTCGGCCTCGACGCCGCCGCCCTCGACCGCTACCCGCATCAGTTCTCCGGCGGCCAGCGGCAGCGGATCGCGATCGCCCGCGCCCTGATCACCCGCCCGCGGATCCTGGTCGCCGACGAACCGGTCAGCGCGCTCGACGTGTCCGTTCGCGCCCAGGTGCTCAACCTGATCACCGACCTGGCCCAGGAGTACCGGCTGACCGTCGTGCTGATCTCGCACGATCTGGCCGTCGTCCGGCACGTCTGCGACACCGTCGCCGTGATGAACCAGGGCCGGATCGTGGAGGCCGGGCCCACCGCCGACGTCTACACCGACCCGCAGCACCCGTTCACCCGGCGCCTGGTCGCGGCCACACCGCGACTGCGCGAGGCCCTGGCCGGCCGCACGAAGGGAGACCCGGCGTGACGAGCGCGCTGACCGACACCGAGCTCACTGCCCTGACCGCGACCCGGCTGCGCGCCGGGTACGCGGCCGGCGAGTTCAGCCCCGCCGAGGTGCTGCGCGCCGTGCAGGACCGCATCGACCGGCGCGAGCCCGGGCTCGGCGCGTTCGCCCGCCGGGAACCCGCCGCGGACGTTCTCGCCGCCGCCGATGCCGCGGGCGTCCGCTGGGCGCAGGGCAGGGCCGGGCTGCTCGACGGCGTCCCGGTCACCCTGAAGGAGAACATCGCCGCCGTCGGGCATCCGCGGCCGTCCGGCTCGGCCGCATTCGCCGACGCCGAACCCGCCACCGAGGACGGGCCCGCCGCGGCGAGCACCGCCGCCGAGGGCGCGATCCGGCTGGGCAGCACCGTCATGTCCGAGCTGGGCATGCTCTCGTCCGGGGTGTCCGGCCTGCACGGGATCACCCGCAGCCCGCTGGACCCGGCGTGGACGGTCGGCGGGTCCAGCGGCGGCGCTGCCGCCGCGGCCGCCGCCGGGTTCGGCCCGCTGCACGTCGGCAGCGACATCGGCGGCTCGATCCGGCTGCCCGCGTCGTGGACCGGGCTGGTGTCGCTGAAACCCAGCTACGGCATCGTCCCGGTCGACCCGCCCTATCTGGGGCGGGCGCTCGGACCGCTGGCCCGCTCCGTCGACGACGTCGCGCTCGCCATGCAGGTGCTCGCCCGGCCCGATCCGGCGTACCGGGACCCGACCTGGCTGGCGCTGCCGGACGCCTCCTGGGAGCGGGTGAGCGCGGACCCGATGACCGACGACGCGATCGGCGCCCTGCGGATCGGACTGCACCCGGACGCCGGGTGCGGCCTGCCCACCGATCCGGAGGTCGCGGCCACCGTCCGCGCCGCCGCCGAGCTGTTCGCGCGGGCCGGGGCGCAGATCGTGCCGGTCGATCCGTTCCTCACCCCCGAGCTGCTGCACCAGCTCGACATGTTCCTGCGCGCCCGGTCCTGGGCCGATCTGGTCGCGCTCCCGCCGCACCGCCGCGACGCCGTGCTGCCCTACATCCGGGAGTGGGCGGCGGCCGCCGCGGACCTGCGCGGGCCCGACGTGTTCGAGGCCTACCACGCCGTCCATCGGATCCGGGCGGCCACGATCACCGCCACCCACACCGTCGACGTCGTGCTGTCCCCGGTCGCCCCGGTCGCCGCGTTCCCGGCCGAGCAGCACGGCCCCACCGACGACCCGGTCACCGCGCTCGACCACATCGCCTACACCGCCCCCTACAACTTCTCCGAGCAGCCGGCCGCCACCGTCGACGCCGGCTCCACCTCCGACGGACGGCCGATCGGCCTGCAGCTCGCCGGCCGCCGGTTCGCCGACGTCGAGCTGCTGCGGGTCGCCCGCTGGTACGAGCGGACCCGCCCGCGCGCGCACTAGGCTGGTGCGTCGATCACGTCCCGGAGGGAAGAGCCCGCGTGGAGTTCCAGGCGATCGGCCGGCAGAGCGCGCACGAGGCGATCGTCGAGCAGATCGAGCGCGCCGTCGACGACGGCCGGCTGCGCCCCGGCGACCGGCTGCCCAGCGAGCGCAGGCTGATGGAGCAGTTCGGCGTCAGCCGCCCCACCGTCCGCGAGGCGATGCGGGTGCTGCAGGCCACCGGCGTCGTCGCCGCGCACCCCGGCGACCCGCGCGGCCCCGAGATCCTCGCCTACTCCCCGGCCGTGTTCGAGAAGTCGCTCACCCGCCTCGCCGGCGTCGACACCATGTCCCGGGTGGAGATCCTGCAGTTCCGGATCGTCATCGAGGCCAACGGCTCGCTGCTCGCCGCGCACAACCGCACCGACGACGACCTGCGCGACATCCGGGCCGCGCACCGCGAGCTGCGGGCCGCCGCCGACCGCGCCGACGGCGGCTTCGGTGCCGCCGCCGACAGCTTCCAGGCCGCCATCCGGCGGGCCTCGCACAACCAGCTCGTCGCCGTCACCGGCGGGGTGCTGGCCGGGGTCGTCCGTACCCTGATCGACCGCAGGCTCGCCGACGAACCCGACGTCCGGCGACGATTGCGCGCCAGCGAGGGGTACGCCACCGCCGTGCTCGACGCCATCGCCGACCGGGACGGCCGCGCCGCCGCCCGCGAGGTCACCCTCGGGATCCGGGCCTACTACGCCGGGCACCTCGATCCCGACGAACGGAACCAGCTGGCGCTGCTCGCCGAGGGGACCTGATGATCCCGCCGGTCAGGCGTTCGTCGGGAATCCGAGGTCGACGCCGCCGGCGGTGGTGTCGGGCCAGCGGGTGGTGACGACTTTGGTGCGGGTGTAGAAGTGCACGCCGTGGGTGCCGTGGGCGTGGGTGTCGCCGAACAGTGAGTTCTTCCAGCCGCCGAAGCTGTAGTAGGCCATGGGGACGGGGACGGGGACGTTGATGCCGATCATGCCGACTTCGATTTCGTTCTGGAAGCGTCGGGCGGCGGTGCCACTGCGGGTGAACAGTGCGGTGCCGTTGCCGTAGGGGTTGGTGTTGATGAGTTCGACGGCGTCGGGGTAGGTGTCGACGCGGAGTACGGAGAGGACGGGGCCGAAGATTTCGTCGGTGTAGACGGTCATGTCGGTGGTGACGTGGTCGAGGAGGGTGGGTCCGACGAAGAAGCCGTTCCCGTCGGCGTCGATGCTGCTGGTGCGTCCGTCGACGACGACGGTGGCTCCCGCGGCCTGTCCGGCGTCGATGTAGCTGGTGACCCGTTGCTGCGCGGCGCGGGTGACCAGGGGTCCCATGTCGGAGGTGTTGCGGCGCCCGTCGCCGGTGCGTAGGGCGCGGGTGCGTTGGGCGATCCGGTCGACCAGGTCGTCGGCGATGTCGCCGACGGCGACGAGTGCGGAGATGGCCATGCAGCGTTCGCCGGCGGAGCCGTAGCCGGCGTTCACGGCCTGGTCGGCGGCGTGGTCGAGGTCGGCGTCGGGGAGGACGACCATGTGGTTCTTGGCGCCGCCGAGTGCCTGGACCCGTTTGCCGTGGGCGGTGCCGGTCTCGTAGATGTGGCGGGCGACGGGGGTGGATCCGACGAAGCTGATCGCTTTGATGTCGGGGTGGGTGAGCAGGGTGTCGACGGCGGTCTTGTCGCCGTGCACGACGTTGAACACGCCGTCGGGCAGGCCGGCTTCGGCCCAGAGTTCGGCGATCCGGTTCGCGGCGGAGGGGACCTTCTCGGAGGGTTTGAGCACGACGGTGTTGCCGGTGGCGATGGCGATGGGGAAGAACCACATCGGGACCATGGCCGGGAAGTTGAACGGGGAGATGATGGCGACGGGGCCGAGTGGCTGGTGGATGGAGTGGACGTCGATGCCGGTGGAGGCGTTCTCGGTGGCGGAGCCGGTGAGTAGGTGGGGTGCGCCGCAGGCGAATTCGACGACTTCCTGGCCGCGGGCTACTTCGCCGGCGGCGTCGGTGAGGACTTTGCCGTGTTCGGCGGTGATGAGTGCGGCGAGTTCGGGTGCGCGGTGGTTGAGTAGTTCGCGGAAGCGGAACAGGATCTGGGTGCGGCGGGTCAGGCTGGTGTCGCGCCAGGCGGGGAACGCCGCCGTCGCCGCCGCCACCGCCGACTCCACGTCCGCCGGCTCCGCGAACGCCACCCGCCGGGCCACCTCGCCGGTCGCCGGATCCGTCACCTCACCGTAACGCTCTCCGGAACCCGGCACCGCCCGGCCACCCACCCAGTGCGGCACGACGTCGATCTTCGCTGGACTGCTCACCGGACTCGTCATGCGGCAAGGGTGGCCCGCCGACGATCACCCCCGGCATCGTCAGTCCGTATCGTTCGGAGCCCCCGCAGAACACTCCGTCCCGTCACGGACGACGGCCGCCAGCCACTTCTTCAGCAGCACCGTCTCCGGCGCGTCCAGCGCCGTGTTGTCGTCCGGCAGACCGGCCAGCACCGCCGCGGCCGCCTCCGCCGGTGACCGCCCGGCGTCGGGCCTGCGTCCCGGCCGGCCGCCCGTGATCGCCTCCAGCGTCGCGTCCCGGACGTCCGCGGACAGGTCCGGATCGGGGGAGCCGGTGATCTGGTGCAGCGTGACCCCGACGTTCGCGGCCAGCACGTGCCCGGCCGCCCGCTCCGGGGTCGTCACGAGCCGCCCGCGCCGCTGCGCCTCCCGTGTCAGCTCCAGCAGGATCGCGTTCGTCCGGTCCTGCGCCGCAGGCCGCCGGCCCGGCGTCACCTGGCCGTACATCAACGCGTAGAAACCGGGATTGGCCAGGCCGAACGCGACGTGCGCGTCCCACCCGTCGCGGATGTCCCGGATCGGGTCGCCGGTCGACTCGCGGGACCCCTTCAGCTCCAGGTACTGATCGAACCCGTGCTCGACGACGGCGTCGAGCAGGCCGTCCTTGCTGCCGAAGAAGTGGTACAGCGTCGGCAGCCGGACCCCGGCGGCGTCGCAGATCGCCCGCAGCGGCACCGGCTCGCCGGGGGCGGCCGCGATGAGATCGGCGGCGGCCCGCAGGAGCCGGTCCCGCGTGTTCCCAACACGCCCATCAACCACCCCGTCACTGTACGTGGCCCCCGGTGCCGGGCCTGCGCGTCCGCGGACGAGTGGCCGGATGCGCGGACCCTCGCCCGCACATCCGGCCACCGCTCAGCCCTCCCGGATCGTCATCGACGCGATCCGCGCACCGTCGGTGCGGAACTCGAAGCTGCTGCGCCCGTTGGCGTGCGTGCTCCGCCAGTCCCCGACGACGGTCACCGCGCCACCGGACTCCCGGACCTCCTCCGGCGTCAGCACGCCCGAGGACCCGATGAACTCCCGGTCGCTCCAGGCCGCGATCGCCTCGCGGCCGGTGAAGGTGCGCCCCCAGTCGTCGACGACGCCGTCGTCGGCGAAGGCGTCCAGGAAGCCCTCCCGGTCGTGCCGGTTCACCGTCGCGACGAACGCGGCGACGACCGGATCGCTGATCTGCGTGCTCACGGCCGCTCCTCTCAGCGGGTGGTGTACCCGCCGTTGGCGAAGATGGTCTGCCCGGTGATCCACCAGCCGTCGGTGGCCAGGAACCGCACGATCGGAGCGATGTCCTCGATCCGGGTGAGCTGGTTGCCCATCGCCATCGACTTGTGGAACTCGACCCGCTCCGGCGTCTCCTGAGGGTAGAAGAACGGGGTGTCCATCGGCCCGGGGCCGACCGCGGTCACCGAGATGCCGCGGTCGGCGAACTCCTTCGCCGCGGCCCGGGTGAAGTGCTCCACCGGCGACTTGCCGCCCGCGTAGGTGGAGTAGCCGTCGGTGAACGCCGCCAGCAGCGACGTCACGATGGTGATCACCTTGCCGTTGTCGGCGAGGCGCAGACCGGCCTCCTTGATGAAGAAGTACGCGGCCTTGGAGTTGATGTCGAACATCGAGTCGTACTCGGCCTCGCTGGTCTCCACGATCGGCTTGCGTAGCACCTTGCCGACCGTGTTGACCGCGACGTCGATCCGCCCGATGGCGGCCTCGGCGTCGGTGAACAGCCGCTCGACGTTCGCCGGGACCGTGAGGTCCCCGCTCAGCACCACGCCGGTCCGACCGGCCGCCTCGACCGCCTTCAGGGTGTCCTCGGCCTCCCCGCGGGAGGACTCGGAGTTGTAGTGGATCGCCACGTTCGCCCCGGCCTCCGCGGCCTGGCGGCTGATCAGCCCGCCGAGATTCTTGCCGCCGGCGGCAACCAGCACGTTCTTGTCCTGCAGCGTGTGCGCGGTCATGAACCCTCTCCTATATCGGCTGACCACTCGACCATAACAAAGATATAGAGCGGGGCATCGTCCGGCGTCCCGGCCGGGACCGGTGTGCTGCTCGGGATCGTCGGGAGCGTGACCTACCGCCGCTGCACCTGGCGGCCGGTGCGCAGGTCAGCCGCGGAGACCGCGTGCCGCCGGCGCCGTCGCGGTGACCTGCAGCGTGTCGGTCAGGTAGCGGCGCAGCAGCGCCGGATCGGCGGTGTCCGCCACCAGCCCGAGATGGCCGTCCGGGCGGACCAGTGCCCGACCTTGCAGGCCCAGGCCGTCGTCCGGATCGACCAGGCCGTCGCCGCCGGTCGCCTCGCGCCCCACCGGGAGCACTCGGCCAAGGCGGGCGAGGACGTCCTGCAGGGCCCCGCGCTGCTGCCCGTCGCGCACCCAGCAGCCCCCGGTTCCGCGAGCAGGTCCTCGATCGCGACCGGGGTGCCGTCGGGCCGGGACGGGTCCGGCCGGGTCGGGCGCCCGGTCCCTGGCACGCAGCCTGCCGCGTCCGCGTCGGTGCTCCCGCCCGTGTCCGTGCCGGACCGACAGCGGGCTGTCCCGGTACCGGACGGCCAGCTCGGCCAGCCGGGTCGCCGCGGCGGCCGCCGCCGGACGGACGTGCCCGGCGACGAACAGCGCCGCGTCACGCAGCAGCGACTCCGGGCCGGTGGCGGTCCCGACGTCGGTCAGCAGCGTCGTCGCCCGGACCACCTCGGCGCCCACCGGATGCCGCTCGGCCTGGTCGCTGTCGAGCAGCTCCGGTGCCGCGATCCCGCGCGCCACCAGCGCCAGCTTCCAGGCGAGGTTCGCGGCGTCCTGGACGCCGGTGTTCATCCCCTGCGCACCGGCCGGGCTGTGCACCGGCCAGGTCGATCCGGGCCCGCGTCCGCCCGGTGCGGCCCTCGACCATCTCCAGCAGGCCGGACCGGCTGGTGCGGGCCCCCAGCCGGTCCACCATGCCCAGCGAGGCGAGCATCTCCAGGCTTCTGGCGTGCACCCCGACCGCCCGCGACTCGGTCGTCGACCGCTCGAGCTGCTCCACCACCCGCACGGACGCCCCGAGCCGGGCCAGCCGGCACGCGGTCGTCAGTCCGGCCGGTCCCGCTCCGACGACCAGTGCGTCCCGGGTGTCAGCCATCTGCCGCTCCGATCTCGCGTGTGGTGGCCCCCCGGGGGCCTCGCGCTGATCTCGCGACGTGCAACAGGGCCCGGGCCGGCGGCGGGTGAAGGCACGAGTCGTCGGGGCAGGCCCGGCCGGCTGGCGGACGACGTTCGGGAAATCCGACAGCGCCTCGTGCAAGCGCTGTCGTATAAGCGCTGTTACATCGCGGCATGACATCCGGGACGTCGGACGACCCGACCTGCAGGCCGGACCGGCTGGCGCCGCTGCGCGCGCTCGTCGCCGATCTGGAGGACGAGATCGTGCAGGTCTACGAGGCGCGCGGGCTGTACGGGCTGCGGCCGCGCTACGCGTATCCGCTGATCCGGCTCGCGCACACCGGGCCGTCGACGATCCGTGAGCTCGCCGCGTCGCTCGGGCACACGCACTCCGCGGTCAGCCAGACCCTGGCCGGGATGCGCCGCGAGGGGCTCGTGACGTCCGAACCGGGGCCGGACGCCAGGACCCGCCGGATCGCGCTCACCGAGCAGGGCCGCGCACTGGTCCCGTTCCTGGAGGCGGAGTGGCGGGCGACCGCGGCGGCGGTCGCCGAGCTCGACGACGAGTGCCTGCCGACCTCGATCGGTGCGGCGGTGGACGCGATGCGGGCCGCGCTGGGGCGGCGCGGCCTGGCCGACCGGATCACCGACCGGCTCGGTGAGCCGGGACCCCCGCCGTCCGCCTGATGCGCACCGGCCTGATCGATCTACGGCCGCTGCGGGTCCCGGCCTTCCGGGCCGCCTGGATCGGCGGCACCGCGCACGGCTTCGGCCAGCAGGCGGCGACCGTCGCGGTGCTGCAACAGACCTGGGACCTGACCCGGAGCCCGCTGTGGACCGGTGCGCTCGGCGTCGCGACCGCGGTGCCGCTGCTGACCGGCCCGGTCGGCGGTGCACTGGCCGACGCGGTCGACCAGCGGCTGCTGATCCGGCTCGCGTCCGCGTGGCAGTTGGTCGTCGCGCTCGCACTGGTCACCCAGGCGGTGCTCGGCGCGGCTCGGGTGGCGCTGCTGTTCGGCCTGGTCGCGCTGCTCGCCGCCGGGGCGGGACTGGGTGTTCCGGCCCGCCGGACGCTGCCGGTCCGGCTGCTCCCCGCCGCCCAGGTGCCCGCCGGGATCGCCCTGACGGCGGTCTCCTTCCAGGTGTCGATGCTGGCCGGGCCGGCCGCCGCCGGGACGCTGATCGCGCTCTGGACCCCGGCCGCCGGATACGGCCTGCTGACCGGGACCACGGTGGTGGCACTGCTTACGACGGTGTGGCTCCCGGCGCTTCCCGTGGCCGGTGGCACCGGGCGGGCCGCGGCCGGCGGATGGGGGTTCCTGCTGCGCTCGCCGGTCGTGCGCGGCTCGTTCGCCACCGAACTCGCGGCCACCCTGATCGCCTTCCCGGTCGCACTGTTCCCGCTGGTCAACGAGCTGCGCTACGGCGGTGACCCGCGGGTGCTCGGGGCGTTCCTCAGCGCGCTCGCGGTCGGTGGGCTTGTCGTCGGGCTGTTCTCCGGTGGCCTCACCCGGATCCGGCGGGCCGGGACGGTCCAGCTCGCCGCCGCGGGCGCCTGGGGGCTCGCGGTCGCCGGGTTCGGCCTTGCGGGCTCGGTGTGGGTGGCGCTGGGCTGCCTGGTCGTCGCGGGTGCCGCGGACTCGGCGTCGGTGATGGTGCGCGGCGTGCTGGTGCAGCTGGCGACGCCGGACGCGTTCCGCGGGCGGGTGTCCTCGGCCGAGACGGTGGTCGGGATCGCCGGGCCCGAGCTGGGGAACCTGCGCGGCGGGCTGGTGGCGGCGCTGACCTCGGGACCGGTCGCGCTGGTCGGCGGGGGACTGGCGGCGAGCGTGGTCGTGGGCTGGGTGGCGCTGCGGAACCGGGCGCTGCGGGAGTACACCCTCCCGCCCCGTTCATGATCCCTGTTTCGGGAGTGCAGGTACCGCTCCGAGCGCCCCGCACTCCTGAAACAGGGATCATGAACGGGTCCGCCCGGCCACCGTGGGGTGGCCGGGCGGACCGGTGGTGCTGGTGGTGCTGGTGGTGCAGCTCAGCCGGGCATGCCGGGCATCATCGGCATCTCGGGTAGCACCGGCTGGGACGCGAACAGGTCGAGGTACATCCCGCCGGACACGAACAGGCCGAGCACGCCGAGCACCAGCCCGCCCAGCGCGACCGGGCGCACCCAGGCCGCGGTGCCGGGGCGCTTGGCCGGGCCGAGCAGCAGCACCGTGGTCAGCACGACGGCGACCAGTGCGATCAGGCCGTTGACGCCGGCCGCGACGTTCCACGGGGCGCCGTAGAACGCGTCGATCGAGTCGCCCGGCATGCCGGTGGCGGCCTCGATCTGGCCGACCAGCTCCTCCCGGGAGCGCAGCATGTCGGTCAGCGAGGTGCCGGTCAGCGAGGCGAGCCCGAGGCCCGCGCCGACCACGGCACCGGCGCCCGCCGCCGCGCCGGCCGAGGCGGTGCCGGTGCCCGCCGCGGCGCCTGCCGCCGCACCGGTCGCGGCGCCGTGGGCCGGCTCGCCGGAGCCGGACGCCGAGCCGGAGCCGGAGTCAGAGCCTGCCGCCGCACCGGAGCCGGAGTCAGAGCCTGCCGCCGCACCGGCGCCGGAGCCGGAGACAGACTCAGAGACCGCGCCGGAGTCAGCGCCGGAGTCAGAGCCGGCCGCGGTGTCGGTCCGGGCGGTGCCGGAGCCGACCGGGGTGTCGGTCCCGCCGACTGTCTCGGCGCCCCTCGGGTCCGTGTCGTTCGCGACCGGAGAGGTCTCCGTGTCGTGGGTCGTCTCGGAAGCCATCCCGGCACGGTACGTGAGGCAACGAGGCCCCGGACGACCCCCCTACCTCGGCAAACGTCCGGACACGTTCCGATCGTCCGATCTGTGCGGTGTGCCCTGGGCAACCGCCGGTCACGCCGTGGGTAGTGGTCCGAACACGGTGACCGGCGGGACCTCACCGGTCACCGGTTCGATCTCGACCAGGCAGCTGTGCGCGCTCGGTCCCTGGGCGAGCGCGGACGTGCCGCGGTCCCCGGTCAGCACGTTGGCGTTGCCGTGCACGTCGAGCCCGTCCGGCCCGGACGGGTCGTACCAGGCGCCGGTCGCGAGCCGCACGACACCGGTTCGGATCCGGTCCGACAGCACGGCCCCGGCGAGGCAGGCGCCGCGGTCGTTGTGGATCCGGACAACGGCGCCGTCGGTGATCCCGCGGGCGGCCGCGTCGAGCGGGTTGATCGTCACCGGTTCGCGGCCGGCGACCTTCCCGGCCTGCGAGTGCGAGCCGTTGTCGAACTGCGAGTGCAGCCGGCGGTCGGGCTGCCCGGAGAGCAGGTGCAGCGGGAACCGGGCGGCCGCCGGCGAGCCGAGCCACTCGGCCGGTTCCAGCCAGGTGGGGTGGGCCGGGCAGTCGTCGAGGGCGAACCCGCCGATCGTGTCGGAGACGATCTCGATCCGGCCGGACGGGGTGGCGATCGGGTTCGCGTCCGGGTCGTCGCGCAGCGCCGAGTACGGCGCGGGCACCGGCGGCGGCTGCGGCAGCGCGACGGTGCCGATCCGGCGCAGCTCGGCCAGCGGGGGCAGCTCGCCGCCGAGCCCGGCGGCCTCGTCCCGGATCTGCCGGTACAGGTGCTCGATCCACTCCTGTTCGGAGCGGCCCTCGGTGAACTCCCCGGCGATCCCGAGCCGGGCGGCGACCGCGGCGAGGATGGCGTGGTCGGTGCGGACGCCGTCCGGCGGGCGGGCGGCACGCACCATCGCCGAGACGTACGGATCGGCCCCGCCGACGGCGACGTCGTCGCGTTCCAGCCAGGTCGCCGCGGGCAGCACGATGTCGGCGTGCCGGGCGAGCGGGTTCGCGAAGTGCTCGTGCACGATCACGGTGTCGGGCCGCTGCCACGCCCGGACCAGCCGGTTCAGGTCCTGGTGGTGGTGGAACGGGTTCCCGCCGACCCAGTACACGAGCCGGGTGTCGGGGTAGGTGTGCCGGCCGCCGTCGTAGTCGAACGGCTCCCCGGGGTGCAGCAGCATGTCCGCGATCCGGGCGACCGGGATGAAGGTGTCCACGCCGCGCGGCCCCTGGGGCAGGGCGGCGGCCCGGAACCGGGACGGCACCAGCCCGAGCTGGTGCATCGCGCCCAGCGCCGCCCCGAACCCGCCGCCCGGCCGCCCGAGCGATCCGGTGACCGCGGCCAGCGTGAGCGCCGCCCACGGTGCCTGCTCGCCGTGGTCGGCGCGCTGCAGCGAGTACGCGGTGGTGACCACGACGCGGCGGCCGCGCATCCGGCGGGCCAGTCCGGCGATGTCGTCGGCGGCCAGACCGCTGATCGCCGCCGCCCAGCGCGGGGTCTTCGGCACGCCGTCGTCGCGACCGAGCAGGTGCGACTCGAATCGGTCCCAGCCGACGGTGCACCGGCGCAGGAAGTCCTCGTCGTGCGCGCCCGCGGTGACCAGCTCGTGCGCGAGCGCCAGCATGATCGCGACGTCGGTGCCCGGCCGGGCGGGCAGCCGGGTGGCGTCCAGGGCGTCGTCGATGTCGGTGTGCAGCGGCGACACCGACACGAACTCGGCGCCCCGGGCGCGGGCCGCCCGCTGCTCGGCGAGGTTCGTGTGCCGCCCGATGCCGCCGCCGTTGACCTGCGTGTTCCGTCCGGGGAGCCCGCCGAATGCGAGGACCAGCGAGCGCTGCTCGCCGATCTCGCGCCAGGTCGGGTTGGACGCCAGCGCCGCCCCGTAGCCGCCGCCGACCCGCCGCAGGATCACCTGCATCGCCGCCGACGAGTACGACTCGACGGACCGGGGGTAGCCGCCGAGCAGGTTCAGGAAGCGGTGGATCTGGGACTGCGGGTGGTGGAACCGGCCCGCGGACCCCCAGCCGTAGGAGCCGCCGAACACCGCGGAGTTGCCGTGCCGGTCGATCGTGTCGTGCAGCGCCGAGGCGGTGAGCTCGACGGCGGTGTCCCAGTCGACCGGCACGTACGGGTCGGTGCCGCGCACGCCCCGCCCGCCGCCCGCCGGGCCGGGCCCGTGCTCAAGGTAGCCGCGCCGCACGTGTGGCCGGGTCAGCCGGGACGGCGCGGTCAGGCTGGACGGCACCCCGAGACCGATCGGGGACGGCTCCGGATCGGCCGGATCGGGACGCAGACCCAGTATCCGGGTCCCGTCGGTCTCGGCGAGGTAGGTCCCGAAGTGGCTCGCGGTGGGGACTTCGCGGCGCATGGCCGGGGAGGGCATGCCGTCATCCTGAACCGGCCGTGCGCGGATGCCGCCGGAGCGTGACGAGGGCTACACAACGGACCGTCGTCCGGTGCCGGGACGCACGTACAGTGCGGAAGGGACCATCCAGAGCGGCCGAGAGACCTGGCTCGACGACGCCGCAGCAACCCGCCCCGGACCACCGGGCGGGTGCTCATGCCGGGAGCGATGGAGGACCGAATGTTCGTCGGGGTGCGACGCCGGCACGTGGATCTCCTCCGCACGTCCAGCGCCTGCTGTCCGGGCTGACCGCTCGTCCGGCCGCCCCCGCGCAGTCCCGCGCCGGCGGCCCAGCGGGTCCTGCCGTCGCTGCCGTGATGGGGCGCGCGGGCACCCGCTCGTGTTCCGCCCCACCGCGCCCGGAGGTGCCATGTCCTTCGTCCTTGCCGTCGAACTCGACGGCGACGGAGCCCACCCGTCCGCCTGGCGGCACTCCCGCCGCTCACCCGGTGCCGTGCTCGGCGGCGCCGCGCTGCGCACCTCGGTGCACGACGCCGAGCGCGCCGGTTTCGATCTCGCGACGTTCGCCGACACCCCGGTGCCGCCGGCCGGCGGCCCGGACGCCGCCGGCCGGATCGAGGCCGGCACGCGGGCCGCGTTCGTCGCGACCAGCACGTCGCGGATCGGGCTGGCACCGACCCTGCACGTGACGACCACCGAACCGTTCCACCTGGCCACCCAGCTCGCCTCGCTGGACCACGCGACCCGCGGCCGGGCCGGCTGGGTCCTCGGCGCGGCGAACGACGTGGCGTCCGCGGCCACCGTCGGCGGTGTGCCGCTCGATCCGGCCGGGCTGCACCGCGAGATCACCGACGTGCTGGACACCGCCCGGGCGCTCTGGGACTCCTGGCAGGACGACGCCGTGATCCGCGACGTCGCCACCGGCCGCTATCTCGACCCGGACCGGGTGCACCACGTCGACGTGACCGCCGCCCGGTTCACCGTGAAGGGGCCGCTGATCACCCCGCGCCCGCCGCAGGGGCAGCTCGTGGTGCTCGCGCCCGAGGAGCTGGACGTGGCCGGCCGCACCGACGTGGTGCTGGTCGGCGGTGCCGATCCGGCCGACGTCGCGGACCGCGCCGAACGGGCACGGGGTGCCGGTGCGGCGCGGGTGCTGGCCGAGGTGCAGGTCGTTCTCGACACCGACCGGTCCGGCGCCGAGCGGCTCGCCGAGCTCGACGACCACACCCCCTGGCCGGACGACGGCCGGTTGCGGCACGTCGGACCGGCCGCCGGGCTGGTCGCACTGCTGCGCCGGCTCGCCCCGCTCGTCGACGGCGTCCGCCTGCATCCCGCGGTGCTCGCCGACGACCTGCCGGTGCTGGCCGGCCGGGTGCTGCCCGAGCTCGCCGATCTCCGGGCCGCCACGGGGGACACCCTGCGCGGCACGTTCGGCCTGACCCGTCCCGAGAACCGCTTCGCCGTCCGAGGAGGACAGTCGTGACCGGACCACACGTGCACCTCGGGGTGTTCCAGGCCGGGGTCGGCCCGCAACTGGTCTGGGCGCACCCGGACGCCGCGCCGCACACCGCGATCGAGACGTTCGTGCAGACCGCGCAGCTGCTGGAGCGCGGCCTGTTCGACGCGTTCTTCCTCGGTGAGGGCCTGCGGGTGCGGGAGAACCGCGGCCGGGTGCACGAGCTCGACGTCGCCGGCAGGCCGGACGCGATCACCCAGCTGGCGGCGCTGGCCGGGGCCACCGAACGGATCGGCCTGGTCGCCACCCAGAACACCACCTACAACTTCCCGGCCGATCTCGCGCGCCGCCTGGCGAGCCTCGACCTGCTCTCCGACGGCCGGGCCGGCTGGAACGTCGTGACCACCGACAACGCCTGGACCGGGGAGAACTTTCGGCACGGCGGCTGGCTCGCGCACGAGCGCCGCTACGAACGGGCCGAGCAGTTCGTGGAGGCGGCGAAGGCGCTCTGGTCGGCCTGGGACGCCGACGCCGTGCAGGACGCCGACGCGAAGAGCTGGGCACGGCCCGGCTCGATCGCGACCGTGGATCGGCACACCGACCTGGTCGATCTCACCGCCGTGCCGACCGTCCCGGCGAGCAGGCAGGGCAGGCCGGTGCTGTTCCAGGCCGGTGACTCGGCCGGCGGCCGCGAGCTCGCCGCGAAGCACGCCGACGTCGTCTTCTCCGCGCACACCCGGTTCGACGAAGCCCGCGCGCTGGCCGAGGACCTGACCGTCCGGCTCGCCCGGTACGGCCGGGACCGGGAGTCGCTGCGGATCCTGCCGGGCGCCGAGATCGTGCTCGGCGAGACCGCCGCCGAGGCCGAGGAGAAGGCGCGCTGGGTGCGCGGCGAGCAGGTCACCGGGCGCCGCGCGCTGGCGTTCTTCGAGCAGTACTGGGGGACCGACCTGTCCGGTTACGACCCGGACGGGCCGCTGCCCGACATCGAGCCGTCGGACGCCGAGCTGGACCCCTCGCGGGGCACCATCTCGATCGACCGGCGCAGCGGCAAGCTCGCCCTGATCGCGCAGTGGCGGGAGCGGGCCGACGCCGGGAACCTGTCGATCCGCGATCTCGCGCTGGAGGTCTCGCCGGGTCATCCGGCGTTCGTCGGGACCCCGGCCCAGGTCGCCGACGAGTGGGCGCGCTACGTCCGCGCGCGGGTCGTCGACGGGTTCAACCTGCTGCCGTACCTGATCCCGGGCGCGCTCACCGACGTCGTCGACCTGCTGGTCCCCGCCCTTCAGGAACGCGGCGTCTACCGCACCGGCTACCAGGGATCGACCCTGCGCGAGCACCTCGACCTGCCGGAGATCCGGTGAGCGCGGCGCGGCCCAGGACCCTGCGGACGGTCACCGGCGTCGGCACCGCGGACACCTACGATCTCGCGATCGACCCGACCCGCGGCACCCTGGACACCGCGGTGCGGGTCGCGAAGCTCGCCGAGGAGGCCCGGATCGACGCGTTCTTCACCGCCGACCTGCTGAGCTTCGGCGCGCAGGGCGCGATCGGGTCGCAGGAGCCGCTGGTGTTCGTGTCGGCGCTGAGCCAGGTGACCTCCCGGATCGGGCTGATCGCCACCGTGTCGACGACCTTCCACCATCCGTTCAACCTGGCCCGGATGTTCGGCACCCTGGACCACGTCAGCAACGGGCGGGCCGCCTGGAACCTGGTGACGTCGTCGGTCGGCGAGGAGAACTTCGGCCCGGGTGGGCTGCCCGCACCGGAGGACCGCTACGCCCGCGCCGCGGAGGCGCTCGACGTCGTCAACGCGCTGTGGGACAGCTGGGAGCCCGGCGCGCTGACCGCGGGTCCCGACGGCGGCGCGGTGCTGCACCCGGAACGGGTGCACCCGATCGACCACACCGGCCGGTTCTTCTCGGTCGCCGGTCCGCTGAACATCCCGCCGCTGCCGCAGCGCCGCCCGGTGCAGATCCAGGCCGGGCAGTCCGACGCCGGCCGGTCGCTGGGCGCCCGCTACGCCGAGATCGTCTTCACCTCGCTGCCCACCCTGGACGTCGCGCAGGACTTCACCCGCCGGATCCGCGCCGAGGCCGCGCAGCACGGCAGGCGCGGCGGCCTCCCGCTGATCTTCAGCTCGTTCCACGCCACCTACGGGGCCACCGAGGAGGAGGCCCGCCGGATCGTCCGGGAGCGCCGCGAGGCGCTCGACTTCGAGAAGGGACGGCTGCAGGTCGCCGACATGCTCGGCGGGGGAGTGGACCTCTCCGAGCTCCCGCTGGACGCGCCGCTGCCGGAGAGTCTGCTGCCCGACGTCGCCTCGGTGCACCGCCGGCGCGGCCGGGTCGACATCTTCTCCCGCTACGCCCGGCAGGGCTACACGCTGCGTGAGCTGGTGATCGCTGCCCAGGACACCGGGCACTGGGCGGTGGCGGGCACCCCGGAGCAGCTGGCCGACGCGGTGCAGGAACGCTTCCGGGCCGGGGTGCTGGACGTGATCTCGCTGCAGGGCGTCGGCGATCCGCGGCTGCACGACTTCGTCGTGAACGGTCTGCTGCACGAGCTGCGCCGCCGCGGGATCGTCGCCGACGACTACGCCGGGACGACCCTGCGCGAGAACCTCGGCCTCGACCTCCCGGACCGGACACCCGTGCCGACCTGATCGGTGCGGTGCCCGGCCCGGGCCCGGTGAGGAGTCCGTCGACGGCGGTCTTGTCGCCGTGCACGACGTTGAACACGCCGTCGGGCAGGCCGGCTTCGGCCCAGAGTTCGCGGCCTTGTTCTGCTCGTAGGTCTTGCGCGCGGACTGCGTGGTCGCGAGCTCGCTGACCTCGGCGACCGGCACGTCCCACCACACCTCCGAGTGCGGGGAACCCGCGAGCGGATCGGTCTCGACGTGGATCACCGTGCTGTCGTCGGCCGCCTTCGCCGACCGGATCGCCGCCGCGACCTCCTCCGCCGTCGAGGCGCGGACGACCCGCACCCCGAAGCTCGCGGCGTTCGCGGCCAGATCCATCGGGAGCCGGTCGCCATCCAGCCGGCCGGTCGCCGCGGACCGGTACCCGGTACCGGGTGCCGAACCGCTGCGAGCCCAGCGACTCCGACAGCGCGCCGATCGAGGCGAACCCGTGGTCTTGATGCCCTCCTGGACCGCGGTCGCCGGCTCGGTCGCCATCATCAGGTACGACCCGTCGCCGACCAGCACGAACACGTCCCGGTCCGGGCAGGCCATCCGCACCCCGAGCCCACCCGCGACCTCGTAGCCCATGCAGCTGTAGCCGTACTCGACGTGGTAGCCCTTCGCCTCCGCACCCGCCACAGCTCGTGCAGGTCGCCCGGCATCGAACCGGCCGCGCACACGACCACGTCCTGCGCGTCGGACAGCTCGTTGACCAGGCCGATCACCGCGCTCTGGGACAGCAGCCCGTCCGGGATCGGCGTGCCGCGGAAGGCGGTGTCCACCCGCGCCGTCCACTCGGCCTCCGCGCGGGTGTACTCCGCCCGGTACGCCGCGGGCACCCGGTACCCGCGCAGCAGCACGGTGAGCTCGCGCAGCGTCTCCCGCGCGTCGGCGACGACCGGCACACCGGAGTGCTTCACCGAGTCGATCTCCTCGTCCCCGGTGTCGACGAGCCGGTGGCCGCCGGCGGGCAGGCACTCCGGCCGGGAGGCGACGATCGCGCCCGCGGCGTTCGCCCGGGCGAACGCCGTCTCCAGCGGCCAGCCGGCGAGCAGGCCGTGCGCGAGCGAGCCGCCGAAGCTGTCGACGGCGCCCAGGCCGTTGCACGGGGTGGCCGGGATCGGCGGGGACACGACGCGCTCGGTGCGGGTCCTGGCCAGCACCCCGTCGGCGCCGCGCTTGACGACCGCGAGCCGGACCCCGGCGTCGAGCAGCGCCTCGGCGGCCCGGTCCGGGTCGGTCTCGCCGGCCGCGACCTCGCACTCCTCCCGGTTGCCGACCGCCACGGTGACCTGCCCGAGCACCTTCTGCACCTGCGCGGTGGCCGCGGCCGGGGAGTCCCAGAACATCGGCCGGTAGTCCAGGTCGAGCACGGTCCGGCCGCCGGCCCGGGCGGTGAGGGCCTCGTCGTGCGCCGAGCGGGACGGCTCCTCGGACGGCCCGGACACCGACAGCCAGAGCAGGTCGGCCCCGACGACCGCGACGTGGCCGTGGTGCCGCCGGGGAACTTGCCGAACGACATCACGTCCTCAAGGCCGACGCCGACCTGCAACGGATAGATGTCCACCCCGGCGCGGCCGAAGGTCAGGATATCGGCGGAGGTGTTCATGATCCTCTTCCTGTGGGGTCCGTGCTGCGGCTTCCCTGCGAACGGTAGGCGCGACAGGGGGGTCCGGGAAGTAATTTGTACAGACATAAAGACAACCGGACCTTCCGGGTTACGCTCCGGGCATGGCCACCCGAACCGATGCGGTGCAGGTCGATGTCCGGCTCGACCGGGCCAGCCCGGTGCCGCTCTACCACCAGCTCGCCCAGGCGATCGAGGCCGCGATCGACTCGGGCGACCTGAAACCGGGGGACCGGCTGGAGAACGAGCTCTCGCTGACCCGGCGGCTCGGGCTCGCCCGGCCGACCGCCCGGCAGGCGATCCAAGAACTGGTCCGCAAGGGGCTTCTGGTGCGCAGGCGGGGCCTCGGCACGCAGGTGGTCCGCCCGGCGATCCACCGCGACGTCCGGCTCAGCAGCCTCTACGACGACCTGGCCGCCTCCGGCCGGGTCCCGGACACCACCGTGCTGGAGCACGGGAGCTGCACGCCGGCCACCTCCGGCATCGCGGTGCTGAGCGAGCTGCTGCCCGCCGACGAGCCGCTGCAGCGGGTGCTGCGGCTGCGCCGGGCGGACGGCGAGCCGCTGGCGATCATGGCCAACTACCTGCCCGCCCGGTTCCGGCTGGACGGCGAGGCGCTCGCCGGGCGCAGCCTCTACAACCTGCTGCGCGACCAGGGGGCGCAGATCGCGATCGCGCACCAGACGATCGGGGCCCGGCTCGCCGACGCCGAGGAGGCGGCGCTGCTGGAGCAGCCGCAGCCGCTGGCCTGCGTGACCGCCGAACGGATCGTCTACGACGACGCCGGTGCGCTCGTCGAGCTCGGCCGCCATCTCTATCGCGCCGATCGGTACACGGTGCAGACCTCCCTGGTGGTCTGACGGGTCACCAGGCGCGCAGCGCGCCCAGCAGGTTCGCCACGCTGGTCGCGAGGTCCCCGCCCGGTCCGTCGCCGGTCGGCGGCCCGTGCAGGATCGTGTCCTGCTCCAGGACGTGCCAACCGTCGTGGCCGTGCGCGTCCAGGTGCGACAGCACGCCGGTCATGTCCACGTCGCCCAGACCGTGCCGGCGCAGCGTCGCCGCGGGGTGGCCGGGGCGGCCGCTTCGCCCGGCGCGACGGCGTGTCCGATGTGCTCGCGCCGTCCGGTGATCGCGGATCGTCCGGTGCGCTCGCGTCGCCCGGGCTGGGTCGGGTCGCGGGCTGGGGTGTTGCCCGTCGCGCGCGGCAGGCGGTGAGCGGTCCGGTCGTGGGTCTCGCACGCCTCGCACCCCTGCCCCCTCGTCGCACCCCCAGCGCGACGTCGCACCGCTTCCAGCCGGTGCGGTGTGAGTGCCGGGGTGCGGCATGCGGAGCGGGTGCGGGCGTCGCACCCCTGGCGCGATGCCGCACCGCTTCCGTCCGGTGCGACGCCGGACACGGGGTGCGAAGCAGGGGGAGGGGTGCGAGGTGTGCGGCCGGGGGCACGTCACTCGGAGGCGCGTCACTCGGAGGGCGCGGCGCGCGTCACGGGGACACGCCTCGTCGGGGCGGCGCCCCGGCCCGGCGACCCGGCCGGGGGTGCGGAACAGGGGCCCGGCGGCCCGCGCCGGGATCAGGCCGAGGGGGTAGGCAGGGTCAGGCCGGGCGGTGCGGGGTCCCGCGCAGGCTGTACCAGTACGCGCCGGCCTCGGCGTCGCTCATGTCGGTGCGCACCTCCACCCCGGCGGGCCGGCCGAAGCGACGCTTGATCGCCTTCCGGGCGACCTTCTCGACCTTGTGCGCCAACCGCTCCGGGACGGTCCGCCCGGCGAGGGTCAGCACGGCGACGAAGGCGTAGCGGGCGGGCCCGCGGCGAGGCCAGGGACCGGTGCCGTCGGCGAGCGACAGCTCGACGGTCATCGGCCGCTTCTCGTGCTCGTGCAACGCCCGGGTCAGCTCGGCCTCGACCGTCTGTGCCTCGGCGCCGGCGGGTGCCTCGACCCGGACGACGGCCATCACGGCATTCGGCATCCCTGTGCTCACAGCACTCACGGTCCGTGGCTCCTTCCGCTGCGCACCGCCCCACGAAGTGCGCATCTCGGATCATTGTTTCCCTGACACGCCGGGATCAAACAAGAACTGGATCGAGAAAGTATCTGTCAATGTCACTGCGGAGGGTGGCATTCAGCCGATCGCGTTCACCTGTACGGCTCACAGGCGGGTGAGTCGCTCCAGGATCTCCAGCACGTGCTCGTACTCCTCGCCGGTCGCCCGGCTCATCCCGAGCTCGCAGGTCCGGTTGCACGAGGCGTACCCGTCGGCCGGCACCGCGGCGATCTCCCGGGCCTGCTCCGCGGTGGCCGCCGCGGTCAGCTCCGGATGCAGCAGCCCGCGGTCCCCGGCGAACCCGCAGCATCCCCAGGAATCGGGGACGACGACGTCGTCGGCGACCGCGGCGGCGACCCGCCGCAGCGGCTCGACGAGCCCGAGCTGGGTGGCCGAGCAGGTCGGGTGCAGCACGAGCCGGTCCAGCCGTCCGCGCACCGAGCCGGCGAGCGCGGTCAGCAGGTGCTCGGCGGTGTAGGCGACCGAGTCGAGCACCTCGATGCCGCGGTACTCCGCCGGTCCGGCCGCGATCATCACCCGCAGGCCCTCGGTGCACGACGACGCGTCGGTCACCACCGGGAGGGTGCCGCGCCGGGTGGTCGTCCAGAGCGCGGGCAGCACCCGCTGTGCCATCGCCGTCGCCCCCTCGGTCAGCCCCTTGGACTTCCACGGGGTGCCGCAGCACAGCGAGCCGAGATCGGCGGGTGCGGTGACCCGGATCCCGGCGCGGTCGCAGAGCCGGACGAACGCGTCCGCGGCGCCGTCCCCGGCGGAGCCGAACATCGCACCGGTGCACGAGGAGAACAGCACCAGTGCGGCGTCGGTCCCGACCAGCCCGCCGGGCCTGCGCCGCCCGCCACCGCCGGGCAGGTCGGCGGACCACAGCGGGACCTGCTCGGTGTCGGCGATCCGGCGCAGCGCGGCGGAGGCGGGCCCCGCACCCGGCACCCGCCGCGCCATCGACAGCGCGACGCCCGCCGCCCGGGTGGTGGCGCCCCAGTGCCGGGCCGCGAACGCCCACCCCCGGGCGGCGACCGGCTGCGGGCGCTCGGCACGCAGCCGGCGCACCAGGTCCCCGGTGTTGATCAGCACCGGGCAGGCGGTGCCGCACATGCCGTCGACCGCGCAGGTGTCGACGCCGTCGTAGGCGTAGTCCGTCTCCAGCTCGGCGACCAGCTGCCCGTCGCCTGCGGCCCGCGCCCGCTCCAGCTCGCGGCGCAGCACGATCCGCTGCCGCGGCGTCGTCGTCAGGTCCCGGCTGGGGCACACCGGCTCGCAGAAACCGCACTCGACGCACCGGTCCACCTCGGACTCGACGGCCGGGGCGGACTTGAGGTCGGACAGGTGCGCCGTCGGGTCGTCGTCGAGGACGACGCCGGGGGAGAGCACGCCGCGCGGGTCGCACAGCCGCTTGATCTCGCGCATGACCTCGTACAGGTCGTCGCCGTACTGCCTGCGGACGAACGGCGTCATCATCCGGCCGGTCCCGTGCTCAGCCTTGAGGGTGCCGCCGTGCGCGAGCACCAGCTCGACCATGTCGTCGGTGAACCGGCCGAACCGGTCCCGGCCGGCGCCGTCGCCGAGCCGTTCGGTGAGCATGAAGTGGACGTTGCCGTCCTTGGCGTGCCCGAAGATCACCGCGTGGTCGTAGCCGTGCCGGCCGAACAGCCCGATCAGGCCCTCGCAGGTCGGCAGCAGGTCCGGCACCGGGACCGCGATGTCCTCCAGCAGCGCCGCCGTGCCGGACGGCCGCGCCCCGGCGACCTTCGCGTAGAGGCCCTTGCGCAGCTTCCACAGCCCGGCCTTCGCGACCGGGTCACCGGACAGCTCGCGCGGGCCCTGCAGCGGCAGCGCCCCGATCACCCCGGCGGCCGCCCCGGCGAGCTCGTCGGCCTCGCCGGCCGAGTGCCCGCGGTACTCGACGAGCAACGCGGCCTGGTCACGCACGGTGAGTGCGCGCAGCCGGGGATCGGCGTCGGCGTCGGCCTGGCCGACCCGCAGCGAGGTGGCGTCGAGCAGCTCGATCGTCGCCGGACCGGAGTCCACCAGCGACGGCAGCGCCCGGTTCGCGGCCGCCAGGTCGTCGAAGACCAGCAGGCCGGTGCGGGTGTGCGCGAGCACCGGGACGGTCCGCATGGTGATCGAGGCGATGAACGCCAGCGTCCCCTCGGACCCGACGATCAGCCGGGCCAGCACGTCGACCGGCCGCTCGTGGTCGAGGAACGAGTTCAGGCCGTAACCCATCGTGTTCTTCAGTGCGAACTGCTGCTCGATCGTCTTGCGGGCCGCCGGGTCGTTCCGCAGCCGGTCCCGGATCCGGGCCAGGCCCGCCCACAGCCCGGGCTCGCGGGCGCGCAGCTCGTCGTCGGCACCGGGGGCGCCGGTGTCCAGCGCGGTCCCCGACGGCAGCACGATGTGCAGCGAGTCCAGCAGCGCGTAGCTGTTCGCGACCGTTCCGCAGGCCATTCCGGACGAGTTGTTCGCCACCACCCCGCCGAGCGTGCAGGCGACCTCGCTGGCCGGGTCCGGCCCTAGCATCCGGCCGTGCCGGGCCAGCCGGGCGTTCACCGCGCGCACCGTCGCCCCCGGGCCGACCCGCACCCGGGCGCCGTCGTCGAGGATCTCGATCCCGCGGAAGTGCCGCCGGGTGTCGACCAGGATCCCGTCGGTGACGGCCTGGCCGGACAGGCTGGTCCCGCCGGACCGGAAGGTGAGCGGGACGCCGGTCGCGGCGGACACCCGGAACAGCCGGGCGACGTCGTCGGCGCCGGCCGCCGTCACCACCGCCTGCGGGGTGCGGGCGAAGTGCGACGCGTCGTGCGCCATGCCGAGCCTGTCGAGCGCCCTGGTCCGGACGGCGTCCGGTGAGACGGCGGCGGCCAGCCGGTCGTGCAGGTCGGTGCTCACGATGGTGCTCCTCGCGTGTGGTGGGACGCGCGCTGCCCAGCCTGCCCTGCCGGCACCCCCGGTGCCGAGTCCGGCCGGCCCGCGAGGTCGCGGGCTCAGTCGTCCCGTGCGGAGGGGAACCGCGGCGCCCGCTTCTCGCGCAGCGCCGCGGCCCCCTCCAGCACGTCGGGGCCCATGAAGGTCAGCATCTCGTAGGCGGCGGACGCGTCGAAGGCCGGACCGGCGCTGCGCAGCCACTCGTTCAACGCCCGCTTGGTCAGCCGGATCGCCTGCTGCGACCCGGTGCCCAGGGCGTGTGCGATCCGCAGCGCCTCGTCGAGCACCTCCCCGCGGGGGAGCGCCTTCGCGACCATCCCGATCCGCTCGGCCTCCGCCCCGGTCAGCATCTCCCCGGTGAGCAGGTAGTAGCGCGACTTCGCCATCCCGGCGAGCAGCGGCCAGATGATCGCGGCGTGGTCGCCGGCCGCGACGCCGAGCCGGACGTGCCCGTCGCCGATCCGGGCGTCCTCGGCGCAGATCGCGATGTCGGCGAGCAGCGCCACGACCACACCCGCACCGACCGCGACGCCGTTGATCGCCGACACGATCGGCTTGCGGCAGTCGATCATGTTGTAGACCAGGTCGGACATCTCGTCCAGCATCGACGAGACCCGCTCGTGGTCGCCCGCCATCCGCTCGACCATGTCCAGGTCGCCGCCCGCGGAGAACGCCTTCCCGGCGCCGGTGATCACCGCGACCCGGGTCCGCTCGTCCGTGGAGACGTCCCGCCAGACCCGGGCGAGCTCGGCGTGCAGGATCTCGTCGGCGGCGTTGTAGCGGTCCGGGTTGTTGATCGTGATGAGCAGGACGCCGTCGGTGCGGCGGTCGAACAACAGCTGCCGGTAGGTGCTCGGGTCGAGGGTCACGGGTGGGTTCCTTCCGTACGGGGGACCTCGAAGAGGCCGCGGCTGTCGTCGTCGGCGGCCTGGGTGGTCGCCCGGTAGTGGATCTTCTTGCCGGTCGCGGTGAGCGGCAAGGTGTCGACGAACCGGTAGCCGCGCGGCCGCTTGAAGTCGGCCAGGCCGGGATGCGCCCGGCAGTGCGCGTCGCAGTCGGCGACGGTCAGCTCCGGATCGGCGGGCACCAGGTAGGCGACCAGCCTGCGACCCCAGCGCTGGTCGGGCACGCCGACGACGAGCGCGTCGGCGATCCCCGGATGCTCGTTGAGCACCTCCTCGACCTGGACCGGGTGCACGTTCTCCCCGCCGGAGACGATCATGTCGTCGCGCCGTCCGACGATCGTCACGAACTCGTCGGCGTCCCAGGTGGCGAGGTCGCCGAGCCGGACCCAGCCGCCGGCGAACCGGGCCCGGTCGGCGCCGCCGGTGTAGGCGTAGCCGGCCTTGGGCGAGCGGACGAGCACCTCGCCGACCTCGTGACCGTCCCGGGCGGCGAGCCGGTCCGGTTCGGCCACCCCGGCCTCGTCGATCCGGACGACCCGGACGTCGTCGTCGGTGCAGGCGCGCCCGGCCGACCCGGCGTGGGCGGGGAGGTCCTCCGGGCGCAGGAACGTGTTCCAGAAGGTCTCGGTGGTGCCGTACCCGTTGAAGATCCGCGGCGTCAGCACCTGCTGGTACCGCAGGCACGCCGCACGCTCCAGCGGGGCCCCCATCGTGACGATGCCGCGCAGCGACGACAGGTCGCGCGGCCGGTCCGCCTGCGCGCCGGCGAGCATCTCCAGGTTGGTCGGTGCGCCGATCAGGTAGGTGAGCGCGTGCTCGCCGACCAGGTCCAGCACCCGGTGCGGGTCGAAGGCGCGCAGCGGGACCAACCCGGCGCCCGCGTAGAACACCGGGTTCGGACCGCCGGAGTAGAGCCCGCCACGATGGAACCACGGCGTCATGTTCAGCGTGCGGTCCTCCGGCCCCAGCGGGAAGTGCATGATCACGTCGTGTGCGCTGAACACCTCCACCAGGCTGTTCAGCGGGACGCCCTTGGGCATCCCGGTGGTCCCCGAGGTGTACAGCCGGGTGGTCTCGTCGAAGGTGCTGCGCGCCGGGTCCGGTGGTGCGGCACCGGACCGGGTGAGCTCGCCGATCCGGACCGCGCCGGGCAACGGCTCACCGCCGCCGCACGCGACCAGCACCGGCGGCCGGTGTGTCGCCAGCGCCAGTGCCTCCCGCACCGTGCCGGTCAGCTCGGTGGTGTAGACGAACACCCGGGGCGCGCTGTCGTCGAGAACGTAGGCGAGCTCACCGGGGGCGAGCCGGAAGTTGACCGGGGCGCCGACCGCCCCGGCCGCCTGCGTCGCGAGGTAGAGGCGGGCGAGATCGGGCGAGTTGAACAGCTGGTGCACGACGACGTCGCCGGGGCCGACGCCGGCGTGCAGCAGCCCGGCGGCGAGCGCGTCCACCTGGCCGGCGAGATCGGTGTAGCTGTGCTGCTCGCCGGTGTCCGGGTCGACCAGCGCGGTGCGCCGCCCGAAGCGCCGCACGACGCGCCGGAAGCCGGCCAGGTAGGTGAAGTCCCGTTCGAACCACTCCCGGTACGGCGCGGGATCGTAGGTGTACATCGGTTCCTCCGGCTCAGGCGAATGCGGACAGTCCGGTCAGGTCACGGCCGACGATCAGCGACTGGATGTGGTCGGTGCCCTCGTAGGTGTGCACGACCTCCATGTCGGTGAGGTGCCGGGCGACGTGGTGCTCCAGGAGCAGGCCGTTGCCGCCGAGCAGGTCCCGCGCGTCCAGGCAGACCTGACGGGCCCGGCGGGCGTGGTGCAGCTTCGCCAGCGACGCCATCGGCCCGGTCCACTCGCCGCGCTCCTGCAGCTCGGCCATCCGGGCGCACCACAGCTGCATCGAGACGACCTCGGCGAGCATCCCGGCCAGCGTCTGCTGCACCAGCTGGAACCCGGCGATCGGGCGGCCGAACTGCTCGCGGTGCGCGGTGTAGGCGAGCGCGGCGTCGAACGCGGCCATCGCGTGCCCGAGCGACTCCCAGGCGGCGCCGCCGCGGGTGGTGGCCAGCACCCGGGACGCGTCGTGGAACGAGCGCGCACCCGGCAGCCGGTTCGCCGCGGGCACCCGCACCCCGTCCAGCACGACGTCGGGCTGCCACACGGCACGCTTGCCGATCTTGCCGGTGATCACCTCCGCCGAGTACCCGGCCGGGTACCCGTGCTCCGGGTCCGACTCGACGACGAACGCCCCCACCCGGCCGTCGGCGGTGTCCCGGGCCCAGACCACGACGACGTCGGCGAAGCTCGCGTTCCCGATCCAGCGCTTGGCGCCGTCGAGCACCCACCCGTCGCCGTCGCGCCGGGCGGAGGTCTCCAGCCGGACCGAGTCCGAGCCGTGGTCGGGCTCGGTGAGCGCGAACGCGCCGATCCGCTCCAGTGCGGCCATCGAGGGCAGCCAGCGCTCCTTCTGCTCGTCGTCGCCGAGCAGCGCGATCGTGCCCATCGCCAGCCCGGACTGGACGCCCATGAAGGTGGTGATGCTGCCGTCGCCGCGGGCCAGCTCGCGGATCACGATCCCGGCCTCCAGCGGGCTCAGCTCCGGGCAGCCGGGGCCCTGCGCGGTGTACCCGGCGACCCCCAGCGCGGCCAGGCCCGGCACCAGCGGGAACGGGAACTCCGCCCGGTCCCAGTAGTCGTTGATCACCGGCAGCAGCTCGGTGTCGACGAAGCCGCGGACCCGGTCGCGCAGGTCGCGGACGTGCTCCGGGAGATCGGCGTCGATCAGGTAGTAGTCGGTGCTCACGGTGCTCACGGTTCCTCCGTCTCAGACCATCGTCAGACCGCCGCTGACGCTGACGGTCTGACCGGTGAGGTACCCGGCATCGGGCGAGGCGAAGAACGCGACCGTCGCGGCGAGGTCGGCCGGCTGCGCCAGCCTGCGGAACGGGATGGAGCGCACCAGCGCGTCGCGCAGCCGGTCGTCGCCCTCGACGACCGAGGCGAACAGGGCGGTGTCGGTGGGGCCGGGACACACGCAGTTGACGTTGATGCCGTGCCGCGCGACCTCGCGGGCGAGGGTCTTGGTGAAGGCGATGACCCCGCCCTTGGCCGCCGAGTAGACGGCCTCGCCGCTGGACCCGACCCGGCCGGCGTCGGAGGCGAGGTTGACGACCGTCCCGGCGCCCTGCTCGATCATCACCGGGGCGACGGCGTGCGCGGTGTGCAGGACGCCGTAGAGGTTGATCCGGACGATCCGGTCCCAGTCGTCGGGATCGGAGTCGACGAACGGGCCGACCCGGTCCCAGCCGGCGTTGTTGACCAGCACGTCGATCCGGCCGTGCGCGGCCAGGACCCGCGCGGTCATCGCACGCACCGACTCCGGGTCGGTGACGTCCGCCTCGATCCCGGTGGCCCGCCCGCCGATCGCGGCGGCGGTGGCCGCCGCGGAGTCGCCGTCGACGTCGGTGACGGCGACCGTCGCACCCTCCGCGGCCAGCCGTTCGGCGATCGCCCGGCCGATGCCGCGGCCGGCGCCGGTCACGATCACGGTCCTGTCGTCCATCCTGCCCATCGGGCCTCCTGCTCTCACGGTGCGAGCTCGCGGCCGAGCCGGTCGCGGGCGATGACGAGCTTCATGATCTGGGCGGTGCCGTCGCCGATCTGCAGGCCGAGCACGTCGCGCAGCCGCTGCTCGACGGGCAGCTCCCTGCGGTAGCCGTACTGGCCGTGCAGCAGCAGGCACTGGTTGATCTGGTCGTAGGCGGTCTTCGGGGCGAACCACTTGCACATGGCGGCCTCGGCGGTGTGCGGCGCCCCGGTGTCGGCCAGCCACAGCGCGCGATGGCAGAGCGCGCGGGCGGCGGCGAGCAGCGTGTCCGCCTCGGCCAGCGGGAACGAGACGCCCTGGTTGACCGACAGCGGCCGGTCGAACGCGGTGCGGGTGGAGACGTGGGCCCACGTCTCGTCGACGGTCTGCTGCGCGCAGCCGACGCACTGCAGCCCGATCAGCGCCCGCGAGAAGTCGAAGCCGGCGAGTACCCGGCCGAAGGCGCGTCCCTCCTCGCCGAGCAGGTGATCGGCCGGGACGCGCACGCCGTCCAGGTGGACGGCGCCCCGCCCGACCGCCCGCGTCCCCATGTCCGGGTAGGTCTCGACGGTCACTCCGGGCGAGCCGAGCGGCACGAGGAACGCGCTGATCCCGCGGCCCCGCCCGGCATCCGGGTCGGTCCGGGCGACGAGCACGGCCGCGGACGCCTCGGCGGCGAACGACAGCGACTTGACGCCGTCGAGCACCCAGTCGCCGCCGTCCCGGACCGCGGTCAGCCGGGGGACGCCGGCGTCCGAACCGGCCTGCGGCTCGGTCAGCCCGATCCCGACGATCTCCTCCCCGGAGCAGATCCGCGGCACCCGGTCCTCGGCGATCCCGCGGGTGGCGCTGCCGGCGAGGATCCGCCCGGCCAGCGCCCCGACGACGACCAGGTAGCCGACCGCGAGATCGCCGCGGCCGATCTCCTCGAGGACCAGGCCGGTGGTGAGACCGTCGGTGCCGGCGCCGCCGAGCGCGGCGGGCAGCTGCGGTGCGATCAGCCCCAGGCGGCCCATCTCGCGGCGCAGGTCCGGGTCGATCCGGCCGGCCTGTTCCCGGTCCCGGTAGCCGGGGAGCAGCACGGAGTCGGAGAACGCGCGAGCCCGGTCGCGGTACCGACGCTGGGTGTCGTCGGGGGAGAGGTCCACACCGACCCTCCTTCGTCACTGGAAGTTTGACCACAGTGACAAACTTTGACCCTAGAGTCAATGTTCAGGGGTGCGAGACTGGCCGGGGAGGTGTGACGATGGCGGACGCGTCGGCCGGGCAGGTCGGGCGGGTGCAGCGCAGGCGCGGCAGGCGGATCCGGGAGATCCTCACCACCGCTGCCGAGCTGGTCGGCGAGCGCGGCTACGACGCGGTCAGCCTGGAGGACGTCGCGGAGCGGCTGGACGTCACCAAGGGATCGCTCTACTACTACTTCCCGGGCAAGGACGAGCTGGTCACCGCCGCCATCGAGACCCTCGGCGACGACTGGACCAGCCGGCTGGAGAGCCTGCCCGCCGCTCGGGAGGGCAGCGCCACCCGGCGGCTGCGGGCGCTGCTCGGCGAGCACGTGCGGATCGCGGTGCGCGAGTACCCGGCCGCGCTGCGGCTGTTCCTGGTGCCGAGCACCTGGCCCGCCGAACAGCGCACCCGGATCAAGGAGCTGCGGCTGCGGCACGACCGGGTGTTCCGGTCCGTCCTCACCGAGGGCCTGGCGAGCGGCGAGTTCGCGGTCGTCGCCGTCGACCCGACCCTGCAGTGCATGCACGCGGCGATGAGCCAGGCCCCGGTGTGGTGCGGCGAGCTGCGCGGGGCCGAGCAGGAGCGGGCACTCGACGAGCTGGTCGACACCCTGATGAAGCTGGTCGCCCGCGGCTGATCCGGGGCCCGGGGTTCAGGAGACGGCGGGCAGCGGGCCGGACGGCCGGTCCAGGTGCAGCGGCCGGGTGGACTCGCGGGGATCGGGCACCCGCGGCAACAGCGGGAGCAGACCCGTCGACGGGTCCTCCCGGGGAGGCCCGTGCGACACAGCCTGGTCGTGCGACACAGCCTGGTCGTGCGACACAGCCTGGTCGCGCGACACAGCCTGGTCGTGCGGCACAGCCTGCTCGTGCGGCACCGCGTGGTCGTCCGGCGCTGCGTGGTCGTGCGGCACCGTGTGGTCGTGCGGCACCGTGTGGTCGTGCGACACCGTGTGGTCGTGCGGCACTGCGTGGTTTTGCGGCGCTGCGTGGTCGTGCGACACGGCCTGGTCGTCCGGCGCTGGCTGCTCCTCCGGCGCAGTCGCCTCGGCCAGCAGCTCGCGCACGTCGACGGTGACCGGATGCGAGTCGCCGAGGATCCCCGCGGCGGTGTCGGCGGTCGCGGCCAGCAGGTTGCCCGCCCCGCGCAGGTCACCGTTGTCGGCCCGGGCCAGCGCCAGCGCGGCGCAGGACGCGATGGTGCACGGGTGCGCCGGACCGAGCACCCGGGTCCGCCGGGTGATGACGTCCTGGTGCCGGGTGATCGCCTCCTGCGGGTCCCCGGTGATCCGGTGCGCGGCGGCGAGCGCGTCGGCGGCGGCCAGCGACGCCGGATGGTCGGCGCCGAGCTCCTGCTCGCGTGCGGCGAGATTGCGGGCGGCGAGCGCGAGGCCGCGGGGCTCGTCGTCGCCGAGGAGATAGGCGACGGCGAGACTGCCCTCGACGACGAGCGTGTCGGTGTCGCGCGGGCCCAGGTCGCGCTGCGCGGCGGCGAGCACCCGCTCCAGCCGCCGGGTGGCGTCGGTCAGCGCCGGCCCGTCGCCGATCCGGCCGGCCGCCCGGACGCCGGTCGCGGCCCGGTCGTGCCGCACCCGCAGCGCGCTGCGTGCCCCGCCCGCGCGGTGCTCGACGTCCGCGCTCTCGCGCAGGAACGGGGAACCGGCGAAGACGCTGTCGCCCATGATCGTCGGCTCCTCTCCGGTCGTCGGCCGACCACCCGGTCGGCTCTGAAGATCGCTACTCAGCGTACCCTTCCCTCGGTCGTCGTCGGGAACTGCTGGGCTGTTCGAGGCGTACGCCACCCCGGCCGTCCACCCGCTGTCACCGTGCTGCGACCCCCGGTCAGCGGCGGACGGCGAGGCTGGCCGCCGCGGCCGCCGCGGCGACCCCGGAGTGCAGCCGGGCGAGCGGCGCCGGCAGGTGCACGACGGCGTCGCGGGCCAGGTCGCGGACCCTCGCCCGGTCGATCTCGGGCTCCAGCAGCCGCTCGACCCCGAGCGCCGAGACCAGCGCCAGGGTGAATGCGCCGTGCAGCGTGCAGGTGCCGGGCCTGCGCACCATGTCCCGCAGGGCGAGCCCCGGTCCGTGCGCGGCGGACCGGTCGGAGACGGCCAGCCGATCCCGGCGGCGGCCCAGCAGGCTCCGCCCGGTCTCCGCGACGAGCACGCCCTGTCGGACGAGCTCGTCGCGGACGGCCCCCAGCAGTGGTTCGCCGAGCACGTCGGCCCAGGCCCGCACCGGATGGGCCCGCGCCTCGTGCGCGACGCTGTCCAGCACGAGCGTCGCGGCCCGGCCCGTCGGTTCGGGATCGCCGGTGCCCCGGGTCGCGACGACCCGGTCCTCCTCGTCGACGGTCAGCGCCCCCGCGGTCACCAGGTCGCCGAGCTGGGCGCCGACCAGGCCGCAGGCGAGCAGGTCCGGCGCCAGGCCGGGGCGCCCGCCCGGCTCGTCGTACGCGATCAGGAAGAAACCGGTCGCGAGCGCGCCCTGCTTCACGTCACCGCCCCCAAGCAATTCACTCTGAGTAATTGTTCGCGCGCATAACGCCAGGATAACCCTCCGATTGCGCCACGGTTGTGACTGGACGTTAGCATTTTGCGCCGACAAACGTTTTCCGGTGATCAGGAGACCCGAATGGCACGGCACGCGACGGTGGACCGGCAGGTGCCCGGGCTGCGACGGCGACGGCTCGGGGTGGTGCACCTGGTGTTCTTCACCGTCGCGGCGTCCGCCCCGCTGACGGTGCTCGCGGGCGGCGTCACCACGGCCTACGCGGTGAGCGGGAACCAGGGCGTGCCGCTGGCGTTCCTCGGGGTGGCCGCGGTGCTCGTGCTGTTCGCGGTCGGCTACGCGGCGATGAGCCGGCACGTCGCGAACGCGGGCGCGTTCTACGCCTATCTGTCGCGCGGTATCGGCCGGCCGGCCGGGGTGGCCGGTTCGTTCGTGGCGCTGGTCGCCTACAACGCGATCCAGATCGCGCTCTACGGCCTCTTCGGTGCCGCCATGTCCGATTTCGTCGCCGAGCTCGCCGGGCTCCGGTTGCCGTGGTGGAGCTGGGCGTTGTTCGCGATGCTCGCCGTCGGCTGGCTGGGGCTGCTGCGGGTCGATCTGAACGCCCGGGTGCTGGCGGTGCTGCTGCTCGTCGAGGTCGCGGTCGTCGTCGCGTTCGACGTGGTCGGCTTCACCGAGCCCGCCGACGGTGTGCTGAGCACCGAGCCGCTGCTCCCCTCGACGCTGCTCGCCGGGGGGATCGGGGCGGTCATCGCGTTCACCGTGGCCTCCTTCACCGGGTTCGAGTCCGGCGCGATCTACTCCGAGGAGGCCCGCGACCCGCGGCGCACGGTGGCCCGGGCGACGTTCGTCGCGGTCGCCTTCACCGGCCTGTTCTACGCGCTGTCCGCCTGGGCGATGGTCGCCGCCACCGGTGCGGCCGAACTGCAGGTGAGGGCCGCAGAGGAGGGGCCGGGACTGGTGTTCGGGCCGCTGGCGGACCGATTCGGCCCGTTGGTCGCCGACGTCGCGACCCTGCTGCTGCTCACCAGCGTGTTCGCCGCGCTGCTGAGCTTCCACAACGGCGTCGCCCGCTACCTGTTCGCGCTCGGCCGGGAGCGGGTGCTGCCCGCCGGGCTCGCCACGGTCGGCGCCCGGTCCGGTGGCCCGGTCGCCGGTTCGCTGGCCCAGTCGGTGCTGGCGCTGGTCGTGGTGGCGGCGTTCGCGCTGACCGGTGCCGACCCTATGCTCGCCCTGTTCAGCTGGTTCTCCGGACTGTCCGCGATCGGCGTGGTGCTGCTGATGACCGGCACCTCGGTCGCGGTGATCGGCTTCTTCCGCCGGGACCGGACGGCGCGGGCGTCGGTGTGGGCGTCCACGATCGCTCCCGCGCTGGCGGCGCTGCTGCTCGCGTCCATCCTGACCGTGCTGGTCGGCAACTTCGACGCGCTGCTCGGGACCGACCCGTCGTCGCCGGCCCGCTGGGTGCTGCCCGGGCTCGTGCTGCTGGCCGCGCTGGCCGGCGCCGGCTGGGCGCTGCACCTGCGCCGGACCCGGCCCCGGACCTACGACGGCATCGGGGGCGGGGCCCCCGCGCCCGACGGGATCGCCCCGGACTCCGGCGCCCCCGTGGTCTACCTGCGGCGGGCCGGGGAGACCGGGCCCGCCGACTGGGCCGGCACCGGTTCGGCCGCCGCTTCCGACGGGTTCCCGGCGGACAACCGCCCGACGACGGTGTTCACCCTCCCCGCTCGGCCCGGCGACGACGCCGGATCGACCGCGGAGTTCCCCCGGCCCGGCCCACGCGACTGATCCGGCCCCGCCGGGGGGTCACCCGGCCGTGCGGTCTTCCGGTTCCTGCGGTGCATTTCCGTCGGACGGACTGGAATCCCGCAGCCTCGGTCCCGAGGATCGCTGGTTCGACACAGTGCGATGCGACACGGTGCGACAGGGGGACGCGATGCCGGGTTCAGGACGGGTGTGCCGTGCGGCATGCCCCGGTGGCGGGCGGTGACCTCCGGGGATCCCGGCGGTGACGGCGCGCCGGCGCCCGATCGCGGTCCGGACACGGTCCGGTGGGTCCCGGACTGGGCGGTCCATGGTGCGCGCCGGCCGATGCCACCCCGACCGCCGGTGCAGCCCGCGCCGATGTCCGATCCGCCGCCGGTGTCGGGAGCCGGTGCCGCGCTGCCGCCCGGGCCCGGGCCCGGTCTCGCGTCGGGGTCGGGGCCGGGGGATCGTGCTGCGCCGGAGCCGGGGGTCCGTCCCGCGCCGGTCTCGGGGACCGGTGCCGCGCTGCCGCTGGTGTCGGGGACCGGTGCCGCGCTACCGCTGGTGTCCGGGCCCGGTCCCGTGCCGCAGTCGGTGTCGGGGACCCGCCCCGCGCTGCTGTCGCCGATCTCGTCCCAGCCGTCGTCGCCGGTGGAACCGCCGGCCCGGCCCGTCCCCGGCCGACCGGCCTCGCGGGTGCTGACGTTCGGGATGGCGGGTGTGTTCCTCGCGGTCGCGGTCGCGGGCGCGTCGGTGGCGGTCGTCGCCGCGTCGGCCGCGGTGCAGCAGGACCGTGGCTGGCCCCGGGCAGGGGCTCCCGCCGCGGTGCTGGATCCCGCCGCGCCCGCCGGGCCGGGTGCAGCGGATCCCGGTGCACGATCCGCCCTGCCCGGCCCGGGGGCCGATCGCGGCGCGTCCGGGACCGGGGGTGACGGCGCGCCCGGCACGGCGGGGCAGGGCATCGCAGAGAATCCGGGCGGGCCCGCCGGCGGCGCCGCGGCGCGAGCCGGGACCGGCGGGGCCGGGGCCGGCGACCCCGGTCAGCCGTGGCTCGGCACCCCGGTACCGGTCGAGCCCGGTGCCGGTGGCTCCGTCGCGGGTGCAGACCCGGACACCGTGGAACCGGGCGATGTCCATCCGGGCGCCGGAGGACCGGGGCCCGGTGAGCCGGGGGCCGGGGGTCCGGGGCCCGGAGAGCCCGGTGCCGGTGGCCCGGCTGAGCCCGGTGGTTCGGGTACGGCGCAGCCCGGGGGCGGCGGGGCGGGTGCAGCTCAACCCGGCGCCGGTGGTGCAGGTGCACCCGGGGGCGGCGGCCCCGGTGCTGGTGACCCCGGTTCCGGTGGTTCGGGTGCTGCTGGGCCCGGCGCCGGTCCCGGTGGCTCGGGGGCCGGCGGCCCCGGTGCCGGCCGCCCCGGTGCCGGCGACCCGAGCGCCGGTGGCCTGAACGCCGGCGGCCCGGGAGATACCGGTTCCGGTGGTGTAGCACCGGGCAGCTCCGGTCGGCCGGAGCCGGCCGCGCCCGGACCGGCATCCGGTCCCACCGGCCCGACCGGCAGCGGCCCGCCGGGCGCGGCGCGCGGCTAGGTGTGATGCCCAGGCACGTTGGTCGAGATCGTGTGACGACACGGTCTGATCTGTAGACGGGCGAAGGCCTCCCGGGTGTGGAGTGGAGCTGTCTAGGAA